>CAYUIW010000031.1:0-20213 GCA_964444905.1 uncultured Muribaculaceae bacterium | reverse complement strand
CATTATAACTGGGTTCTAGACACTTTTAAATTAATCTTTACATTCCGTTACATGTGTAACCAAACTTTTGTTCGCTATTATATGTCTTCGTTTAATTTATATAGATTTTTCCCGCCAACAGCTTTATAAAGACCTACACTTTTTGTTTTTAAATGATTTGTACCCCATATATCTATTTCATAACCCACTGTCAACGGTAATCTGTAATTATATTGTGAATACTTTGGTATTTGCATTGCACCAAAATTATCTGGTAGAAAATCTCTCCAGATTTAATCCTGTATTTCAATAAAAAAGAAATAATTATTTTACGTCGTCTTTAATTACGATAAGATTATTCATAATTTTCATAGCGCAAGTCGGCAAAACAACATGGTTTAAACCGTCTGCAATACTTAAGATTTTTCCTGCACCTAATATTACATCTTCACCTTTATATTGGAATTTGTAATCAGTTTGTCTGTCAGAACGAATTGTAATTTTGTCCATGTTATTCTTCCTTATCTTTCATTATTCCGAGAACATTAAAAAATATGCCCTCTTCCATTACTTCATTATATAAATCTTCATCTTTTTTAAAATCATCCATTGTATAAGGATAAAGGTCTATACAAACATTTAATTGTGTTTCAATTTTACCTATTAACGGCCAAATTTCTTCACGTTTTGATTTGTCTTCGGTATCAAAAATAGCAACAATTTCAATATCTTCACCTTCATGATTTTTACCGTCTAAAAATTGACCAAATAAATATAAACCTTTAAAATCATCAAAATTTTTTCTCAAAGCAGTTGTTAGGACTTTAATTACTTCATGAACGGGACTTGTCATAATAATACACTCCTTACTTTGTTGTGCGGAACTGATATTTGTTCGGATGTTTCTAAATTTTTAACAGATACTGTTCCTGCTTTTATTTCATCTTCACCTAAAATCAAAGCATATTTTGCTACTTTTGAAGCTTTTTCAAGTTGTTTCGTAAATTTTTTATTCGCCAAATCAAACTCTACATTAAAGCCTTCTTTTCGAAGTTCTTCCGCCAAATCAAAAGCATCTGCGGGAGAATTGGAAACAATGTAACCGTCAAGTTTTGTCACTTCACGTTCTGGCAAAAGGGAATTTAATCTTTCCATACCCATTGCCCAACCTACAGCCGGAGTGTCTTCTCCACCAAGGTTTCTGACAAGGCTATCATAACGACCGCCACCGCATACAGCATTTTGTGAACCTAAATTGTTTGATTTTATTTCAAATACAGTTCTGTTATAATAATCCAAACCTCTTACAAGAAGTTTGTTTTCAGTGTATTTTACATTTAATCTGTCAAGATAAGATTTTAATTTTGAAAAATGTTCTGCACAATCTTCACATATAAAATCTGAATGAATAACTTTTTGAATTTCAGGTTTTTCAAAAATTGCTTTACAACTTTCGACTTTACAATCTAAAAGTCTTAGCGGATTTTTCTCATAACGATTTTGGCAATCTTCACAAAGATTTTCCAATTCCGGTTTTAAAACTGCTTTTAATTTAGTTTTAAATTCTTCACGACATTTAGGACAGCCAAGAGAATTAAGTTCGACTTCCAAATCATTCAAACCAAGTGATTTAAGGTAATTAACCGCAAGTAAAATTACTTCCGCATCAGCAGTCGGTTCTTTTATCCCGAACATTTCAACGCCAACTTGATGGAATTGACGTTGCCGACCTTTTTGCGGACGTTCATAACGAAACATCGGACCTTTATACCACAATTTTACCGGTGCTGAAAGTCTTGCCATACCATTTTCAATATATGAACGGACAACTCCTGCCGTATTTTCAGGACGAAGAGTTAAAGAACGGTCACTTTTTTCAAAAGTGTACATTTCTTTATTGACGATATCGGTTGTATCTCCAACACCACGTGCAAAAAGTTCGGTTGCTTCAAAAATCGGTGTTCTGATTTCTTTATAACCGTATTTGCTAAAGATTTTCAAAGCATTTTCTTCCAAAAAATGCCACTGCTCAACCTCTTGAGGTAAAATATCATGTGTTCCTTTAATTACGTTAATAATTTTAGCCATAAAAATATTATAGTAATTCAATAATAAAATGTCAATGTATAAAAAGAAAGTCTCGTCGAGTGACAAGACTTATAAATATACATTTACCCCACAATTTTTATAACATAAAAAAAAATCATTGTCAAGCAATGATTATTATTGTATTATCTGTTTATGAACAGAGTTGAACTTCTTGCGCCTGCGAAAGATAAAAAAACCGCTTTTGCGGCAATAAATTCCGGTTGCGATGCTTTATATATTGGGGCTAACTCTTTCGGAGCACGTCAAAATGCTTCAAACTCTCTGTCGGACTTGAGAGAAATCGTAAAATACGCACACAAGTTTAATGTAAAAGTTCATGTTGCTGTAAATACCATATTGAATGATGATGAACTTGTTTCTGCACAAAATTTAATCCAAAATCTTTATGATATCGGAATTGATGCCATTATCGTACAAGATATGGGAATTTTAGAACTTGCAATTAACGGCAAACTTCCACCAATTCCTATTCATGCCAGCACTCAATGCAATAATCGTTCATTAGGAAAAGTTAAATTTTTTGATAAACTCGGAATTACGAGAGTAATTTTAGCCAGAGAACTTTCTCTTGAAAAAATAAAAGAAATTTGTCATTCAACAAAAGCTGAAATTGAAACTTTTATTCATGGTGCTTTGTGTGTTTCATATAGCGGACAATGTTATATGAGTTGCGCTATCGGCGGGCGTTCTGCAAACAGAGGTGAGTGTGCTCAAAGTTGTCGTAAAAAATATTCTCTTATCAAAGGAAATGGAGAAATTATTGCAAAAGACCTTCATTTATTGAGTATGAAAGATTTTAATGCATCTATTTACATAAAAGACTTGATAGATGCGGGTGTAAAATCGTTCAAAATAGAAGGCAGATTAAAAGATGAAAATTACGTCAAAAATGTCGTTGCGTATTATAGACGTGAAATTGACAAATATAGCAATAAAACTTCTTCCGGAAAAGTGTTTTTAGACTTTGAACCAAACTTAAACAAAAGTTTTAATCGAGGTTTTACAGATTATTTTCTTAATGGCAGAACAAATTGTTTCAACTTTGAAACCCCAAAATCTCTGGGTGAAAAACTCGGAAAAATTAAAAAAGTCGGTAAAGATTATTTCGAAATGGAACAATTATCCACAAATATTTCATCACAAGACGGACTGTGCTTTTTGATGGAAAATGAACTTTCGGGTTGCCTTGTTAATAAAATTGACGGTCAAAAAATATTTCCGAACAAAATGAACGGTATAAAATCAGGTTTAACTATTTATCGAAATTTTGATGCAAAATTTGAAAAACAACTTGAAAACTCAAAAACAAGACGTAGAATTGGTGTGAAATTTTTGTTTAATGAAAACATTCTCCATGCAACAGATGAAGACGGTAATGAAACAGCAATGGAAGTTTCCTGTTTTAAACCTGCAAAAAATCCTCAAAAAATGAAAGAAACTTTTATTACTCAACTTCAAAAAACAGGTGAAAGTGATTTTTATACTGAAGATATAAAAATTAACGGCAATATACCATTTATGCCAATTTCAGAAATTAATGCTTTGCGTCGTGATATTTTAGAAAAACTAATGGAAGAACGATTAAACAACTATGAAAATGAAGTTCAACAACCATTAAAACATACTCCTTATCCGGAAAAAATTCTTGATTATCGGGCAAATGTTCATAATCAAACAGCAAAAGAGTTTTACCAAAATTGTGAAGCACAAGTTACAGAAATGTCTTTTGAAAGTAAACCTCAAAAATGTATAGAACTTATGCGCACAAAACATTGTCTTAAATTTGCATTTAATATGTGTAAATCACCTGAAAAACTTTTTCTTGTTGACGACAGAGGCAAAAAATATCCGCTTGAATTCGACTGCAAAAACTGTGAAATGGTTATCAAAAACAATTGACATTACCTCAAAAAACCTTAAATATAATACAAAAGTATGAGCCCAAAAAGCAAACTTGCGTGTATTATAAATATGTAGAACCAGAGGTAGCAAATGGGGTTGAATTTAAACAGCGTATATCAACGTCCTTATTATAATATCCAAGACAGACGAAATTTCGTTAAGAAAAAAGACGAAAATGAACAATCTGCCTCTAATGCTCAACGTGAAGAACAAGCAAATCAAAATTCACGCAGCAAAGGACTTCAATACATTGAACCTAAACAACAAACTTATCAACCTGCATATCAACAAAATTTTGATTATGGTCAAACCCCGCAAATAAATGAGGTTGCAAATGCTATTGCGCAACGTAACCCGAATATTAATATTGCCCAAATTCTTAAAGATTTTAAAAATACCGCTATCGCAATCGGAACCCCTGATGATTTAAAAGAAGAAGTTTCCGGTTATCTTGAACTGATTGAAAAACAAATAACAAAAGAAACCCCAAACAGCAAAATAATTAAATCAAACCTTAAAAATGCTGCTTCTCTTCTGGATAATTACATATCAAAAACCCTCGACAAAGATTCAAAAGTTGTCGAAAATTGGGTTGATGCACTGTTCTTGCAACAAATAGATTTTAAATACAATGAAGAAGAAATTAACCCGCAGTTTCTTGTAAAATTCCCAGAAGAAACCCTTAATCGCACTGAACAAACCAAGGAAATAGAAGAACCTGCAAATCCCTATGTTCCTCAAGATAGTGAATTAAAGAAATTATTTATTCAAGCAAAGAAAATGTCTTACGCTAATAAACCAAAAGAAGCAATAATGGCATTTCAAACAGCTTTAGAACGTGCGTCCGAAGTTGATGACAAAGAAACTCAATCTAAAATTTTCTATGAAGTCGGAAAAATTTATGACGACCACAGTTACCTCGCACAAGCATTAAAAAGTTACAATCAAGCTGTGCAAAGAACCACTGATTGCAATGTAAAAACAAAAGCGCATTATTCAATGGCAGAAATTTATAATGATGTAAATCAAATTACACCTGCTTTGGACCATTATTTTACAACAGTTTCTTTTGCCGGTGAAGCAGAAAACCTCACAGCACAATCTGTTTCACTTACAAAAATTGGAAATATTTACACTGATATGTATGAAAAAGAAGCTTTTAGCTATTACGAAACAGCTGACTCAATAGCGGATGAAACTGATAATTCAAAAATTAAAGGCTATGTTTCATCTAGTCTTGGCAAAGCTTACGACGTATTCGGCGATTCTCCGGAAGCTTTAAAAGCTTATTCAAAAGCTGTTAAAAACTACATTGACAGTGATTCTCCGCTAAAAGTTGCGCAAAATTATCAAAATGCAGCAGAAATTATGCTTGAATACAAAAATGAAGACAAAGCAAAAAAACTTTTGGAAAAAGCTCAACAATATGCTCGCAAAACTGATGATGTAAATCTTATGACAGAAATTAATAATGCTCTTATAAGTATTTCTTAAAGGTTGTTTTTTTGTAAATTATTGTAAATCTACATGGCAAAAACTTTTTTGTGCAAGTTTTCTATAACCAACACAAAGGAGATATATTTTGATTACAAAAATTCAAGCAACGGACTTTAATAAGGCTAAATACAACCCCCCCCCAGTTTCACATAAATCTGCAAATTTTAATGGTACAAATAATGATTTTACTTCATATAATCCTGAATTATTAAAAAATTATTTTGTAAGTTTTACAGGTGCAAAACAATCAAATTCAAATCAATCCTCCGAAGATTATTTGCAATTTAATAACCCTGCCATCGGTATTCAAAATAAAGCTCTAACTTTGGCAAAAAAATATAATCATAATGAGGCAAATCATTATCACTTCATCTCTTCAGCTTTTACGGATACTCTTGATTTTATAGATAAACTAGATAGAGATGAAACTGATTTATATCTCTCTGAAAGTGAAGAAGCTCCTGCTTATTTTGCAAATATATTCTCAAAAGAAATTTATGCAAATAAAAATTTTAGAGAACAATTTAAAGAATTGATTAAATCTGAAATAAAAGAGGTTAATAATATTTTAGAAACAATGCCTCAAAAAAAATCAAAACAAAAAATTGATATCTCTGATTATTTTTATAATGATATGGAAATTGTAAGAGAATCTCTTGACCGTGACGAAAGCATTGTTAACGGATTTGATATCTATAACGGAGCCTTTTGTTCAAGCATTCCGGAAGTTGCAAAATTTATTGATAATTTTAAAATGAAGGTTAATGATATCACAATGTGTGAACCAAATTTAGACAAACGACTTCACATCAAATCATATGACAAAAGAGCTGAAAATGTATTCAAAAATTTAAACCATGGAGCAAACATGTTCATAACTTATGATGGTTCAAAAGTTAATCCGAATTATTTTGTACCAAGTATCAAAAAAATGTTTGAACAAAGTTCCGCAAAATTAAATCCTGAAAATACAGAAATTGTAGAATTCAACCAAAATATAACAATGTTACCTTTTATTGAAAAACTTAAAGTTCTTTCAAAAGATAAATCAAAAAATTATATTGTTATATTTTCACAAAACAACTTGACAAAAAACAGCCAAAGTATTGACGAAAACGGAAATACTGTATTTGCAATGCCAAATGAATATCTTGATTTAATGAGTAAAACTCCAAAAAATATTCGTTTTGTCGTATTTGATACAAAAGACAGATATTTATCCTATATGCAAAATGGTGCACTTAATGCCGTATTCAATGATTTTGGTGAAATGTCTATTCCTGTTTTGAATTCAAAAGATATTTTACAAGCTTTTAAAGAAAACAAAAAGCTCTTTGATGATATGGGAATTAATATTACAAAAGGTGCTTTGGAAAATATTGTGAATACTTCATCACAACTTGACGGCATTTTCCCTGATAAAACTTTAAACCTTTTGAAAAAGCTTTCCGGTTTCTACATAGATAAGAAAGAAATTACACCAAAAGACGTTGATAAATATATTAAAGAATCAGGTTCTTTATTTAAACAATCTAATAACGACAGTTCTATAGAAATTGTTTTTGATACCGGAAAACGCTTAAAAGATATTATCGGTAAAGAAAACACTAAAAAAGAAGCTGAATATATCATCAAACAAATTAAAAATAAATCTATCGGAACAAAAGGATTTATTGTTTACAGCCAAGACGGAATGACCGGCGGCGGACGTCGTCACACAGCAGAAGTTATCGCAGGGGAATCAAATGTTCCGTTTGTTTCAATCAATACTCTTGACTTTGGTACAAAAGAAGTTGACCTGTTTGGCGGCAATGTAATGTCACCGGAAGCTTCAATGAAAAAATTGTTCTCTCTTGTAACAACACAAGCTGAAGCCAATCCTAATAAGTCTGCCGTATTATTTATTGAAAATTTTGAATATTTTTCTGTTGGTGAAATTGTTTCTCAATATCACCAAAAAGCAATGGCTCAATTGATTAGAGAAATGGATAATGCAGAAAAGAAAGGTTTAAACATTGTTGTCATGGGTTCTGTTTCAAACCCTCAATATATTGGTGAAGCAACTATGAAATCTTTCAGATTTACAGATAATATCGAAATTTCTTCACCTGCATTTAATCCGAAAGAACGGGCAGATGTTTTAAAGTATGCAGCGAAAAAAGATAAATTAAAAATAGAAGGAACTCCGGAAGAACAAGATAAATTACTTGAAGATATGGCAAAAACTTTGATAGGTTTCCCTTACATAGAACTTAAAAGTTTTATGAAAAAAGCAAATTCAGTAGCATTGGAAAGAAACCACAAAGAAATTACCAAAGCTGATTTGATTGAAAGTTATTTAAGACTTACAACAGGTCGTCCTTCAACAAACAAAGACGAATTGTTTGAAAAAGAACTTACAACCCGTCACGAAGCAGGACATGCTGTTACTTTACAGGTTATGAATGACTTGTTTAAGAAAAAAGGTAAACCTTGGCATATTCCTGATATGGTAAACTTTATTACACTTGACCCGAGAGGTTATTATGGCGGAGCAATGTATCATAAAAAAGATATTAACCACGAAAAATCTTTTGAAGCAGCTTTCACAGATATAGTTTGCTCTTACGGCGGACATTCAGCAGAAAAACACTTCTACGATATGGATGGCTCTATGGGTATAACTTGTGACTTAGATAGTGCAACTTCAACTGCCGAATATATGGTAAAAGCAATGGGACAAGGTTATTACACCGGAAAAATTTCTTTGACAAACATGTACGGTGATGAAAACTTTGATCGTAATATCACAAACAGAATGCGTGATAAAATTGATGCTGATGTAACAGTTATAACTCAAAATGCATTACAAGTATCTGATACTATTTTAGAATGTTACAGTGACTTTATCAAAGAATTTTCTGACAGATATGCAAAACTCGTTGGCACAGGCGATTGTCTTGTTGATGGTGATGTGTTCAGAAAAGAATTTGATGAATGGAAAGCCCGTCAACCACAAGAAAAACAAGAAGAAATGGAACTTGTTGATAGTATGATTCTTGATGCTATCAAATGTGCTAAAAAAGGCAAAATCTACTAGTTTGTAAAATTATGTAACAATACACTTAAAATCTTTAAAGAAATTTTTTCGCTAAACCGATATAAAAAGTGTTAAGTTTCTAAGGAGAAGTGTATTATGAACAAAAAGAAAATTATGAACGAAGAAGATTTAATGGTTGATTTTGCCGAAATGACAAGTTTTGACTTTAATTCTTTGGATTATCAGCAAATGAATGAACTTCATAAGATTACTGACAGCGAATATGCTGCAAAACCTTATGCTTTTAAGTTCGGTAAGTTTGATTTGGCTGATTTGTTCAAATCATTTGTTGTGCAAAAAGAAATGTAGTGCTGTTAATTAGGAGATATGAGTATGGATAATTTAGATGATTTGTTTGCAGAAAACTGCTTTTTACCTTGTATTGGTGAAGTTGAAGAACGACCAATGCCTGTAAGAAAAGACTTAGACACATTGCTTCATGAACTAAATATGATAAAGAACAATATAGAGGAGATAAAAGCCAAGGAATGGCATCTGGCAAAACTGATGAAATTCCACAAAGAGGGAATTGCCCCTCACTAGGCTACCAGACAAAAGAAAGCACCCCAAATGGGGTGCTTTTAAAAAAGGAGTTACGCTATTTGCGGTTTGCCTGTTAAGCTTATTAAAACATCTATTACTTTTGGCATTTGGCATACAAAAGAATAATTACCTTTTGCTAATGAACATTTTTTACAGTCACATTTAATACTATAACATTCAACTGCTTGTTCAGTCCAATTTTGTGTAATAGATTCAGAAATTTCCCCATTTGTTTGGGGATAAAATTCTTCTTCAAACTCTCTCATAAGACCACCCCGCTACTTTACCCACTATTATTTTAACTTATAGCAGGGAGTCTTTAATCCTCTGTTTGAATGAATTTATTTTTTCTGTGATTTGTCAGCAAGTTCACTGTCAACACGCAAAAATACCGGTTTAATATCTTCTTTTGAAATTAGTTTACCAACTTTTATATTGTCACAGGTTAAATCATCCAATTTTGTTTCTAAATCAAATGACAATTGTTTTGCCATATTTTTTGCGATATTTGGACAATATGGATAAATTAATGCTGTTACAACACACATAATTTCAAGAACAGTTGTTAAAACCTGTCCGCATTCTGTCATTTTTTCTTCTTTTGCAAGTGTCCAAGGGGCATTGTCGGTAACATATTTATTTGCGGCATCAACAATTCCTATAATCTCTTGTGCTGCTTCAGAAATTTCAAAATGATTAAAATGATTTTCTACAATTTTTACTGTTCCAAGAGCTTTTTTAAACAGGTCAGATTGAACTTTAAATTCTTCTTTAATTTCTCCGTCAAAATATTTAACAAGCATTGAAAGAGTTCTGTTAAGCAAGTTTCCCATACTGTTTGCAAGGTGAGCATTTACTTTTTCTTTAAAGTCAACATCAGAGTAATTTCCATCCTTACCACATGGAGCAGAAGTTGCCATATAATATCTGAAAGCATCCGGATATTCCAATTCGAAATTTTCTAAAACAGATGTTGGTGAAACTACATTGCCCAAAGATTTTGACATTTTCGTTTCATCAATTGTAATCCAACCGTGCGCAAAAATATGTTTTGGTAACGGTAAATCAAGTGCCAACAAGAATGCCGGCCAGTAAATACTGTGGAATTTTAAAATGTCTTTACCGATTACATGTACATCAACCGGCCAAAGATTTTTAAATTGTTCTGACGGATTTTCTGTATCATAACCGATTGCTGTAATGTAGTTTGATAAAGCATCAATCCAAACATATATAACTTGTTCAGAATCATTCAAAACATCAATACCCCAATTAACATTTGTTTTTGCACGAGATACTGATATATCTTGAATATCTTCAAGCTGGTTCAAAACTTCATTTGCTCTGAATGATGGTACAATAAAATCCGGATTTTCTTTTATATGCTTAATTATCGCATCTTTATATTTTGTAAGTTTAAAGAAGTAATTTTCTTCTTTTACTATTTCCGGCTTTTTCAAGTGATCCGGACAAAGCCCATCTTCTGTTAAGTCTTTTTCACTCAAAAAACATTCACAACCTGAACAATAAAGCCCTTCATAAGAGTGTTTGTAAATATCCCCTTGTTGAAGAAGTTTGTCAAATATTTTTTGAACTGTTTTTTCATGTTCTTCATCCGTAGTTCTTATAAATTTTGTATAATCAACATCAAGAGCTTTCCATGCATCTTTAAATTTTTGTGCATTCATATCACAAAGTTCTTTTGGAGTCATACCTTTTTCTGCAGATGTTTTTTGAATTTTAATACCGTGTTCATCTGTACCTGTCAAAAAGAAAACATTTGTTCTTTGTGAATAATGTCTTGCAATAATATCTGTTAAAATCTTTTCATATGCATGTCCGATGTGTGGAGCACCATTTACATAGTCAATTGCTGTTGTTAAATAATATTTTTCCATTTACTTATCCTCTTTGGATAAATTATATCACAAAAAAGTTACAAAACTTTTTATAAAAGGCAATTTTTACAATAAATTTGACTTTATAAAAATGTAAAGGAGTACAGGTATGTCTTGGGTAAATGATTTAGATGCATTAGCTTCAGCAGGTGTAATTTCATTTGATGCACCGGCTTATATTAGAGGTACGACACCAAGATATTATGGTAATCCATCTTTAGAAACCATTTCAGATAATCTTCCGTCAATAAAACAACAACCAACAAAGGATGAATTTAATAACGGAACAGCTGTCCACAATCCAACTTGGAAAAAGTTGTTATTCGGAGGTATTCTTGCCGGTGGTATTATTTTAGGCGGATATAAAGCAAAAGGAATTTATAAAAAAATTATTTAAAAAATCTGCTCAAAAACAAACTCCAATAAAAAATAATTTTGGAAAAAAAGTATTTGATAAAATAAAAAATGGCTTTACAACAGTTGTTAAATTTTTTCAAAATATTTATAATAAGATAAAAGCCAAAATAACAAACAAACCATAACTCAATGTTCAAAACTTTTTATATTAATTAATATAATATATAATAATATATTTAATATAATAGTCATAATAAGCCTTAATTATTTGTAGAAAACCGACTGAAACTATTGTTATTATTGGAAAATAACAGTAGAAATTATTGTAGAAAAAAAGTCGAGAAAAATATCAAAATAGTAGAAAACTCAATTTAACCAAAACAAATGTAGAAAACTCATGAGTTTTCTACCAAAATAAACAGAGTTTTCTACAACAATCCTCCAAATGGTTTATTTTATTAAAGTTTTTTTATAAAAAAGCCGTCATAAAACAAACAAGGAGGGCTTTTTATGTTCAATTCCGTAAACAATCCCTTTAATAAAAAAATAGAATCTTCAACTTCTTCCGATAAAAACAAACAACAGCAACCAAGAGAACAAAAAAAGGAAGAAAAAAAATACCTTGAACAAGAAGAACAAGACGAGGTAAAAATAGGAGGTCTTCCGCTTTTGACAGAAGATGAAGTTCTTGCAATGACAAACTCATACATTAATAATTTAAAATCAGAACATGAATCAAATCAAAAAATAGTAGATAAATTGAATAAATATTTGCAAAAATTTGATGTAAAAAAATTCATGAAAAAAAATCCGTCGATGACGAGTCCTGATTTTTATATGGTTATGTATAATGAAACAGAAGGACTAATCAAATAATGATAAAATTTGTGGCACCAATTGTGCTTTTGACAATATCAAATGTTTTTATGACATTTGCATGGTATGGACATCTAAAATTTAAATCAACAGCATTATTAACAGTAATTCTTGTAAGCTGGGGAATTGCATTTTTCGAGTATTGTTTTCAAGTTCCGGCAAACAGAATAGGTTATGAAGTATATAATGCAGCACAATTGAAAACTATTCAAGAAGTTATAACGCTACTTGTTTTTAGCGGTTTTTCAGTATGGTATTTAAAAGAACAATTCCGATGGAATTATCTCGTAGGCTTTTTATTTATAATACTTGCTGTATTTTTCATATTTAAAAAATGGTGAGCAAATCAGTAAGTTCAAATTCTTTTACAACAGCATAATCTATAGGAAGAATAAACCTTATTTTTCCACTGATAGTTTTTTTGTCTGTTTTCATAACAGGTATAATTTTTTTCAAATCAAATTGTGGAATTTTTATAAAATCAAATTTTTTCAAAACATCTTGCATTAAATAAAGATAATTTTTATCAATAAGTTCATTTTTCAAAGCAAGGTCAAATGCAAAAAGAATGCCGGCGGCAACACATTCACCGTGGGTATATTTTTTATAATTTGTAAGTTTTTCAATTGCATGGGCATATGTATGACCAAAATTCAATATTTTTCTTAAGCCAGTTTCTTTTTCATCAGCTTGAACAACAGATATTTTTAAAGAAATACATGATTTGATTAAGTCAACAAAAAATCTTTCATTATATTCTAAAAAGTTGTTATTACTCAAAAAATCTATTAAATGAAAATCTTCCGGTGCAGAACAACTTTTTTCAATAAAAGCATATTTTACGGCTTCACCCAAACCTGTTTTTAATTCTCGTAAAGGTAATGTTTTTAAAAAATTGACATTGATAAATACAGCTTTGGGTTGATAAAAAGAACCAATTAAATTTTTTCCTTCAGGTACATTTAAGGCTGTTTTTCCGCCGACAGAACTATCAATTGATGCTAACAAAGTAGTTGGAACTTGTATAAAATCAATACCTCTCATATAAGATGATGCAACAAATCCAGCCAAATCACCAACAACACCGCCACCAATTGCAATGATAGCATCATCTCTGTTTAATTTTTTCTTTAAACAAAAATCCAGAATTTTTTTGTATGATTTAAAATTTTTTTCTTTTTCACCATCTTTTAAAATAAACAAATCTTTTTTATCAAACCCAAGAGCCTTTCCGTATAATTTTTCAACCTTTTGTGAAATTACAACAACAAATTTTTTTCCGTTAATTTGTTTAAGGATTTCATCTTTTAGAGTAGAAATATCAGATTTAATAATAAAAATAGGATAAGATTTTTCTTTACCGGAAATATTTACAGATAATTCAATCATTTTAAAACTCCAAGGATTTTTTTTACGACTTCATCAGAAGATTTATTACAAGTGTCAATTATATATTGAGCTTTTTCATAATTGGCAGCACGTTTTTTTAATATGAAAGCAATAGTTTCAACAGAAAAATTTTTGTGCAAAAGTGGTCTGTGAATTTCAGATTTAATTCGTTCAAAAAGACACATTGGTGTTGATTTTAAATAAATAACAATACCATTTTTTTTGAGAACATTTCTGGACGTTTCGTTTTCAAAGGTTCCACCTCCAAGCGAAATAACAGTATTTTTAAGATTTGAAAATTCTAAAACCATTTCTGTTTCGAGCTTACGAAAATAATTTTCTCCAAATTCATTAAAAATATTTGAAACAGACATATTTTCTTTTTTTTCAATTTCTTTGTCCAAATCAACAAAATCATATCCCAGTCGTTTACTTAAAATTTCTCCGACTGTAGATTTTCCGGCACCCATCATTCCTGTTAAAACAATCAAGCTTTTCATATCAAAATTTTAACATAAAACAAAAAAATTCTTGCAAAGAAAAATATTTTTATAGTATATTTATTACTATGACAAATGTAACAAAAAATAATAAATATACAAAAACCCATGCCCCTATAGTTGAAGCTTTAAAGAAAGCTTATGAAAATCCAACATATCAATTCCACATTCCGGGGCACACAAAAGGTTGTGGCGCATTGCCTGAATTTAAACAATTAATTGGCAGAAAAGCTTTATCGATAGATACAACAGATGAATTTGATAATCTTGGAACTCTTCATCCGGCAACCGGTCCTATAAAAGAAGCTCAAGAACTTGCAGCAAAAGTTTTTGGTGCTAAAAAAACATTTTTCCTTTTAAACGGTTCAACCGCCGGAAACCTCGCTCTTGCAATGGGATTAACTAAAAAAGGTCAAAGAATTATTACAAACAGAAACTGTCATCGTTCGTTATTAACAGGAATGATAATTTCCGGAGCGGAACCATTATGGCTTATCCCCGAAAGATTTGATGATTGGGGAATTTGGGGAAATATAAATCCTGAAAAAGTTGAAGAAATGCTTAATACCTATGATGATATTTCAATGGTTTGGATTACAAATCCGACTTATGAAGGTGTTGTTTCTGACATTAAATCCATTTCAATTATTTGCAAACGTCATAAAGTTCCGTTGATTGTTGATGAAGCACATGCTTCTTTGTGGAATTTTAATGATAAACTACCACAATCTGCATTGAAATTAGGTGCAGATGCGGTTGTTCATTCTCTCCATAAAACAGGTGGAAGTATGAGCCAAAGTTCAATGCTCCATATAGCAGAAAATTCAATGCTTGATGTGGATGCTGTTGAAAAAGCTCTTAAACTTCTTCATACAACCAGCCCGTCTTTAATTTTGTTAGCAAGCCTTGATGCAGCTCGTGCAAATTTAGATAGTCAACGTGGCAGAAAACAAATAGAACGAGCAATTGCGAATGCAAAATATTTGCGTAATGAAATTGATAAAATGGAAAATATCCATCAATTAAAACCGGACTTTGGTTACAAAACAGATGTTACAAAAGTATTTATCAAAGCAGACGGTTTATCGGGAAAACGTTTGGAATCCATTTTGGAAATAGATTTTGGTATAGAAGTAGAAAGTGCTTCAGATGCAGGTCTTTTAATTTTATCAAATGTTGGCAACAAACGTTCTGATATGCAATATTTGGTTGAATGTCTTAAAAAAATAGATACAACGAACTATTCGGATATTTGTTATTTGGAAAACAAAAAACATATGCCGATGTTAACTCCAATAATTAAAATGAGTTTAAGAGATGCATATTATTCTCCAAAAGAAACAATTCCAAAATCACAAGCTATTGGCAGAATTTCAGCCGAAGTTATCGCCGAATGCCCTCCGGGAATTGCTGTTCTGCTTCCGGGTGAATTGATTACCGAAAACCACATGCCATATCTGACCGACTACGAATTTATTGAAGTTATTAAAAAGTTCTAACATTGAGGTCAGTCAAAATTAATAATATCTTTAATAGGAACTTCAAGTAAATCGGCAATTAAAAAAAGTTTTCTGAGACTGATATATTCTTTGCCCGTTTCAATACATGCCAAATGCTCTCGCGACAGGTCACACATTTCCGCAAGCATATTTTGTGACAGACCTTTTTGATTTCTGTACTTTTTTATATTTGCTCCTAAATATTTCAATCTTGACATATTTTTATTTTGCTACAATAATAGGATTAAATATGTAAGGTGTTATCTTACAAAACTTACTTGAAGTAAAAGGAGTTATGTATGAAGAAAGTTTTTAGTTTTTGTTCAGAGGCCGGGATGCCAAGATGCATAGAGGCAAAGTCTGTTATGTTAAGCTGTAATGAACAGTCGTCACGTCATTGCGGACTTGATACGGGATCTTATAGTCGCAGTGCACAGGAGTTAAAAAGATCCCGGAACGTAGTCCGAGATGACGAAGTAATACCCACCACCCCGGCCCTCCCCCTCAAGGATGGAGGGAGTTGCTTGACTTCTTCGCCGAAGGCCGCAAAACTCTTACTAACTTACTTACCTACTAACCTACTTACTTTTAAAAAAGCTGCCTTCACTTTGGCCGAGGTCTTAATCACTTTGGCAATCATCGGCGTGGTAGCGGCACTTACTATTCCGACGCTGGTGCAGAATTATCAAAGAAAGATTCATCTTGTTCGTTTTCAAAAAACATATGCTGCTTTAGCCAACGGAATAAAAAATTACGCTGTAAGCAAGGGGTGTGATTCTTTTCAATGTCTTGGTATGACCGGAATTATCCCTAAAACAGAACTTGAAGCAATGGTAACTGATTTTTATAAAAATACATTTAAAATTGTAAAATACTGCAAAGATAATGACGAATCCTGTTCAGGCGGAATAACCAGAAAAATGTTTACCAAATATTGTTTAAATGATGAATGCGGCGATGATTTAAGTACAGGATCGGTTTATAATGAATTTACATGTAACGGCTGCGAAAGTATTGTTACTGCAGACGGAGCTTTAATAAGATTTTGGGACCAGAATAGTATATATTCAGGTGATCGCAGAAAACTTGTTTATATCCATGTTCTTATGGATACTAACGGAAATAACGGACCGAATAAAATGGGATATGATGTGTTTTCGTTATTTATATATCCGGACGGAAAACTGATTCCGGAGGGCTCTGTTGAAAAAGACCCGAATGATAATTGGAAAACAAACCCTTATTATTGCGGAAAGAGTAACACAAAGATTTCTTCCAATAAAAACTTTGGGAATTATGACGAATCCAGCGAGGAAGATAACCAAAAATTTTATGAAGATTTAATGAATGCTCTTGAAAGCGGTGATTTCAGCGACGGCAGCGGTTGTGCCGCACGTATTATTGACGAAGGCTGGAAAATAACCTATTTTTAACAACGTGACCGAAATTTATTGAAGTTATAAAATAATCATGATATAATTGTATTATGAAAAGAAAACCCATAGTTGCAATAGTAGGTCGTCCAAATGTCGGTAAATCCACATTTGTAAATCGTCTTGCAGGTGCAAGAAATTCAATTGTAGATGATTTGCCGGGAGTAACTCGTGACAGAATTTATTTTGATGTAGAGTGGCAAAATAAAGTTTTTACAGTAATTGATACAGGTGGCATTATCCCCGGAGATGAAGATGAAATCATGCTTTCAATTTTCGACCAAGCAAAAATTGCTTGTGAAGAAGCTGATAAAATTATTTTTCTTGTTGACGGAAAAGACGGTGTAAACCCTGTTGATTACGATATTGCGAATATTCTTCGTCAAACAGAGAAACCTGTTTTTCTTGCAGTAAATAAATTAGATAATCCTAATTCATACTATATGACAAGTGATTTTTATTCACTTGCGATAGGAGAACCTTTAGGCATTTCGGCACTTCACGGCTCCGGCGGTGTTGGTGATTTGTTAGATTTAATTACAGAGGATTTTGAAATAGATGAAAATCCTGAAGAAGATAAAACAATTAAAATTGCAATTGTTGGAAGACCTAATGCGGGTAAATCTTCAATAGTAAACGCTCTTTTAAATGAAGATAGGGTAATTGTTTCAAATGTTTCAGGAACAACTCGTGATAGTATTGACAGTCGAATAACTTATAAAGATAGAGAATTTGTAATAATTGATACTGCCGGTATCAGAAAAAAAGCAAAAGTTGATTGGGGTGTTGAAAAATTTGCGGTTGACCGAGCTATTCGTTCAATTCGTGATTGTGATGTTGCTGTCCTTGTAATCGATGCAACAGAAGGCATTTCTGATCAAGATAAAAAAATATCTTCAATTATAACGGAAGCAGGAAAAGGTCTTATTGTTGCAATTAACAAATGGGATTTGATTGAAGATAAAAAATCAAATACAATAAATAAATTTGATCAAAAACTTGCAAATGAAATACCATTTTTGGATTTTGCACCGAAAATTTATATAAGTGCGGTTACAAAACAAAGATTAAACCAGATTTTTGACAAAACGGTTGAAGTATATGAACAATGTACAAAACGAGTTTCAACCGGACTTTTGAACAAAGTTATGAATGAGGCTTACACGCTTAATCCGCCTCAAAGTGTTAAAAATAAAAGATTAAAAATCCTTTATTCAACACAGATTAATGTTCAACCTCCGACATTTGTATTGTTTGCAAATAATGCTGATTTGTTGAAAGATCATTATAAGCGATATTTAGAAAACAAACTTCGTGAAGCTTTCGGATTTTTTGGAACTCCGATTAGAATTTCTGTTCGAGAAAGAAAAGATAAGAAATAGTTGATAAATTTTAGACGAAAAACTAATATTTTATTGCAATCATTTTCATTGCTTTTTTATATTTCTTTACTTTGTCTGTATTTCAATTGTTTTTTATTTTATAATTATCTTAAGGATTAGAGAAGGAGTAATATTGATGAAGTTTTTGGTAAAGAAAGAAGATTTATTTGAAGGTATAAAAATTGTTGAAAGGGCAACAAGTATGAAAGCTCTTCAACCGGTATTTTTGAATATATTAATTGAAACAGTTGATAAAGCAACGATTAGACTTGTTGCAACAGATTTAGACTTGACAGTGACAGCTCTTGTTGATGCACAAGTAGAAGAAGAAGGTAAAATAACTCTTCCTTCAAAAACTCTTAATGAAATTGTTTCAAAACTTGGTAATAAGTTAATAACATTTGAAATGCCGGAAGGAGAAACTTCTGTAAATATAACTTGCCAAAACTCAAAATTTGATATAATCGGGATTTCAGCATCTGAATTTCCACCCGAAGTTTATAATATTGATTTAAAAGAAGAAGAATGTTTTGAAATAGAACTTAAACCGTTTACAAAAGCTGTAAAACAAGCCGGTTTTGCTGCAGCAAGCTATGAAACAAGCAATCTTTTATCCGGTATTGTTTGTGATATTTCTGGTTCTGTTTTGGAAATAGCTTCAACTGACGGAAACAGACTTGCTCGTGTTAGAGAAAATATTAACAATAAAGACAATAAAACCAAACAATTAATTATTCCTTCAAAAACATTGAATGAATTTATAAAAATGAGTTCTTTTATTGATGAAGAAACGGTGAAAATTTACACCGAAAAAACAAAATTAATTATCAAATCCGAAAAAACAACAACAATTTCAAGACTTTTGGAAGGACAATTCCCTAAATATAATCAACTTATACCGTCTGAAAGCCCGAAAGAGGCTCTTGTGAATGTTTCACAACTTATTTCAGCTCTTGAGCGTGTATCAATTATGGTTAATGAAAAAACGAGCATTGTAAAAATGAACTTTGCTGATAATGAATTAACCTTGAATGCTGATACTCCTGATTCAGGTAAATCAGAAGAAAAATTAGAAATAGAATACACCGCTGAACCACTTTTGATTGCATTTAATTACAAATTTGTTCTTGAAGCATTGAAAAATATTGATAGTGATGAGGTTAAAATTGGTTTAAACACCGGACTTTCTGCTACTGTTCTTAAACCAAACAGTGAAGAAGATTTTGTTTGCTTAATTATGCCGGTTCAAATCAGATAATAAGAAAGCGAGGATTTTAACTTCCTCGCCATTTTCTAATTATTGAATGCATACTGCCCGTATGTTGCTGAAATCGCGGCCATAGTCGCTCCAGCCTGTGAGGGTAGGTTGGAAGTTGCGGCCGTGCACGCTGTAGCCGCTGGCCTCCTCACCTGACCAAACTAAGAACCTGTTAGACGTAAAGCCTAGAGAAGATACCTTGCTTGGATCCATTGTTAAGTCAAATACTATACTTTTAGCTTGTACTTCGTCTGTATTGTATATGTAGTTTGCAATCTCTGCTAATTGTGCTGCTGTAGGCATTTTATTTACACCACCACAAGCTTTTACAGTTCCTGCCCAGTAATCATTCTCCTCCTCGCAAGTGTTTATACCGAGGTCACCTTTTTCCGCTTCACATTCTGCATATGTCATTGGTGTAGGTATAAACGGTGTACCATAACAAGTTCCGCCAATTTCAAACGCACAATCACTACCACCAAGACTTGCAATATTAATTCCTCTCAAATCTT
>CAYUIW010000030.1:0-20474 GCA_964444905.1 uncultured Muribaculaceae bacterium | reverse complement strand
GCTCAATGGTAGAGCAACGGTTTTGTAAACCGTAGGTTGTAGGTTCGATTCCTATTGCCGGCTATTTAACTGACAAGCCCTTGTGGCTCAGAGGTAGAGCACTCCCTTGGTAAGGGAGAGGTCACGAGTTCAAGTCTCGTCAAGGGCAAATGTTTCGGACGAGATTAGTAAGTCGGTTAATACAGGGTTCTGTCGCTCGGAGCAATACACGGCGGAATTAAAACAAAATTTGATAATTAAATAATATAACCAAGGGTAGGTGCCCGAGTAACCCGAAGGCATTTCGGATAAAAATTGATTAAGTATCAATTTTTTGACGACAATGAACAAACACCATAATCCCGCCACTCGGAGCAATACACGGCGGAATTAAAATAAATTTGATAATTAAATAATATAACTAAGGGTAGGTGCCCGAGTGGCTAAAGGGAGCAGACTGTAAATCTGCCGTCGCGAGACTACGGTGGTTCGAATCCACCCCTGCCCACCATATTTTTAAAGAGGTTGAACATTTGTTCAAACCTCTTTTTTGTTGGGCAAGTATGCCTAGCCTACTAACTTAAAATATTTATATAATCTTAATCTCCATATTTTGTTCAAGTTCTATAATAGTGTAAAAAGGAGATTTTAAAATGAGTGTATTTGAAGCCGGAATGATGGTATGTTTTGGAGTTAGTTGGCCTATTGCTGCATATAAGACATATCGAGCAAAATGTGTGCATGGAAAAAGTTTGACCTTTTCATGTTTAATCATGTTAGGGTATATCTTTGGGATAATTCACAAATTATTCTTTTATAACGATTGGGTAATTTGGCTATATCTTCTGAATATGTTGTTCTTAGGCATAGATATGGGATTATATTTGAGATATAAAAATAATCCGCCATGCATCAAGTAGAAAGTTTTGTAAAGTAATTAAGGCGGGCAAATTACCCGCCGTTTTAATTATATTTAATTCCAGCTTTTTTCATACGATTTATACATTCTTTTAGAATTTCAACATCTTTTGTCAAAGCTATCCTGATATAACCTTCACCATTTGCGCCGTAACCATTTCCCGGAGGTACAACGATGGCAGCTTCTTCAAGCATTTTTGTTGCAAAACTTTCAGAAGTCATACCTTTAGGCACCGGAATCCATAAATAAAAAGTCGCAAGTGAATGTTTTATATCCCAGCCGAGTTCACGTAATCCTTGTTCCATTACATCACGACGGTCTTGATATATTTTATTCAAATCGTCAATATATTTTTTATCAACTTTAAATGCTGCAACTGCCGCATCTTGAATTGCTTTAAAAGTTCCACTATCAATATTGTTTTTAATTGTACCTAAAGCTTTGATTGCATCTGCATTTCCACATACAAAACCAACACGCCAACCTGTCATGTTATATGATTTTGAATGAGAATAAAATTCTATTGCAATATCTTTTGCCCCTTCAATTTCCAAAACAGAAGGAGCTTTGTAACCATCATAAGTCATTTCGCTATATGCCATATCAGAACAAAGTAAAATATCATATTTTTTGCAAAAATCAACTACTTTTTTGAAAAATTCTTTAGTTGCAGTTGCTCCTGTCGGATTGTTCGGATAATTTATGAACATTAATTTGGATTTTTTTGCAATTTCTTCAGGAATTGCATCTAAATCCGGCAAGAAACCATTTTTTTCTAATAATGGCATAAAATAAGGGGTTCCACCTGCAAAAACGGTAGCATTCTTATAAACAGGATACCCCGGATCAGGTACAAGTGTATAATCTCCTTCATCTACACAAGCAAAGAAAACATGAGCAATTGCCTCTTTAGAACCGATATTACAAAGCATTTCGGTGTCCGGATTAAGTTCAACTCCAAAACGTTCTTTCATCCATGCACAAGCTGCATTTCTAAATGTTTTTGTTCCATCATAAGGCGGATAATCATGATTTTTGGGGTTATCAATTGCTTTGTGCATTTCTTCCACAATCGGCGGTAATGTCGGAGTATCCGGATCACCAACGCCCAAACTTATTACATCAAGTCCTTTTGCCTTAGCTTCTGCAATTTTTTTATCAATTTCCGCAAACAAATATGGCGGGATTTTATTTAAACGCTCAGAAAATTTCATAAACTCTCCTTCTTAACATACTTTTCTTAGTTCAAGTTTCATGATAACATAATATTAAGGGAAAAACAATGAGCATAATAGCAGACGATAACGATTTCACCGAAAAGTACCCGCAACAAATACGGGATAATAAAATTACAAAAAAAAATCCGATGATTAAAACTGAGGCAATAGAATTTGATAAAAATTTTGAAAATTCAATTCGTCCCAAAAGTTTTGACACATATATCGGTCAATCCGCATTAAAAGAAACTTTAAAAATTTCTATTGAGGCAGCAAAGAAACGTGAACTTCCGCTTGACCACCTGCTTTTTTACGGACCTCCCGGTCTTGGTAAAACAACTCTTGCCGGCGTAATAGCAGAACAAATGGGAGTCGAAATTAAAATTACATCAGCACCGGCACTAGAACGTCCTCGTGATATAATAGGGATTTTAATGTCACTTAAGGGTGGTGAAATTTTGTTTATTGACGAAATTCATCGACTTAACAAAGTAGCGGAAGAAATTCTTTACCCTGCAATGGAAGACTTTTTCCTCGACATGACAACAGGAAAAAGCCAAACCGTAAAAACCTTGAGAATACCTTTACCAAAATTCACTTTAATTGGTGCAACAACAAAAGCCGGAGAACTTTCAGGACCTCTTCGTGACAGATTTGGAATTATTCACAGACTTGAGTTTTATACAGAAGAAGAATTATCACAAGTTGTAAAGCGCACTGCTGGGATTTTAGACATAGAAATTACGGATGAAGGCGCACATGCAATCGCAAAACGTTCAAGAGGCACTCCACGTATTGCAAATAGACTGGTAAAACGTGTTAGTGATTTTGCTCTTGTGAAACATGACGGGAAAATAACAAAAGATGTAGCAAATGAATCTCTTGATATTTTAAAAATAGATGAATTTGGGCTTGATACAACAGACAGAACTCTTTTAAAGCTTATAATCGAAAAGTTTGATGGTGGTCCTGTAGGAATTGAAACAATAGCTGCTGCAATTGGTGAAGATGTGAGAACACTTGAAGATGTTTGTGAGCCGTTCCTTTTACAAGCAGGATTATTACAGCGTACACCACGAGGACGTAAAGTTTCTCCTGAAACCTATAGACATCTTGGCTATAAAGTTCCTACAATAACAACTCAACAAAATTTATTCTAAAATTTTTTGGACATTTTTACTCTCATGCCAAAATGAACAAGAGAATTTATCAAACATTGTGGAAGTTTTGATATAACTTCTGCAACTTTTGCATCAAATCCTACCGTATAAGAAGGTTTAGGATTTTTAAGGTTGTTTACTTCTTTTATTAAATTAACAACTTTATTAACATCTAACCCCTTCTCTCCATTTGATTTAGCGTTTGAAACCAAGTACTTCATTTCTTTATCAAAACCTTTTGTATTATTTATTTCGGTTTTGTTGTTTTCAAGCGATTTTTCCCATAACGGAGTTGCAATAACCCCAGGTTTAATTGAAACAACTTTTATATTTCGCTTGGTTTCAAGTTGCATACAATTGAATAAGATATCCAAAGCTCGTTTAGAAGCACAATACGGAGCCACAAACGGGAATATTCCAAACGATGCCATAGAACTAATATTGATAATTTTCCCACCTTCCAACAAATCCAAAAGTTTTTGTGAAAAATCAAGATGTGAGAATGTGTTTACCTCAAATTGTTCTCTAATTCTATCAGGTTCAATATTTTCACAAGCTCCTGCAACAACACAACCTGCAACATTAATAAGTGTATCAATTTTACTGGTCTGCGATTTAATAAAGGCTGCTGCTTGACGAATTGAATTTTTATCCGTCATATTTATATAAAACGGTATTGCGCCAAGTTCTTCAAGTTCTTTTGCATATTTTTCGTTTCTGTAACCTGCAAAAACTCTGTTATTTTTAATAAATGTTAATAAAAGAGCTTTACCTATTCCTGATGTTGCACCTGTTATTACAATTGTTTTCATAAATTCCTCTTATGTTGAAAGGTAAGAACCGAACAATGGCAGATATAAAGCCAGAGCCAAAACCAATACAATACTACCGATTACAATAAGCATTATCGGTTCAATCATTTTTGTCATAACATCAATGATATTATCCAGTTTTTTATCAATAAAGTTTGTTGCTTGCATAAGCATATCACCCAAACGTCCTGATTGTTCACCTGTTGCAATCATAAACAAAATCATTTTAGGCATAACACGTGTAGAACGCAAAGCTGATGACAAGTGTTGCCCTTGTTGAACTTTAGCTGTTGCAGCTTCAATTCGGGTTTTTAATGTATGGTTTGTAAGAGTAAGATTTGACAAATACAAACATTCAATAATCGGAACACCCGCATCATAGGCAACCTGTAAAACTGCAATAAAGTTTGAAAAATTTGAAAATTGCATTAAGTCAGATAAAACAGGTATTTTTAATACATATTCATCAATTTTATGTCGTGTAGGCTTCCATCTCATAACAAACATGATTAAACCTACAATAGAACCTAATATCAAAGGAACTAAATACCAATATGTTTTTAAGAATACACCAATATCCATTAATGTTGCGGTAATCCAAGGAAGAGTTTTACCCATTTGGTCAAACATGTCTTTGAATACCGGAAATACGAACATCAACATGATTAAGACAATAATAACCGCTAAAACAATTACAAAAATCGGATACATCAAAGTTCCGATAACTTTACTTTTAATTGCAGCTTGTTTGTTTAACAACTCTAATAAACGTTCCAATGTTTTTTCCAATTCACCGGAATCTTCACCGGCTTTACAAAGACCGATGTATATTTGACCGAATTGTTCAGGATATTTTGCAATCGTATCCGCAAAAGTTCCGCCGTTCATAATTTGACGTCGTAATTCTTGAGCTACAAGTCTAATTTTAAGTTTTGCGGCATCATTTTCAATAAATAAAAGTGATTCAATAATCGGAATTCCGGATTGCGCTAAAATTTGCAAAGTTGAAGTAAAATCTATTTTATCTTGCAAACCAAGTTTTGTAACTTTACCCTTTTTTGCACTTTTTTCAGTATCTTTCTCATCAACTTGACCACGCAAATGTTCTTCTTCGACTTTTGTCGGAATAAAACCAAGGTTGCGAATATTTTCTCGTGCTTCACGAGCTGTTTTTGCTTCGATTTTACCTTTGACGATTTCTTTATTATTTTTTAGTGCTGTATAGTTAAAAATTGACATATTTATTTATCCGTTATTTATTTACAATCCCGAGAACTCTCACAAATTCTTCAATCGTTGTTTCGCCTCTCATTATATGGTTAATACATGATTGATTCAATGTTGTCATGCCATTTGCAACTGCGGCTTCTTCAATTTCCAAATCATGTGCACCTTGAGCAACAAGTTTTTTAATTTCTTTGGTAATTTGCATGATTTCATAAAGTCCCAATCGACCTTTGTACCCCGTAAAATCACACTTATTGCAACCTTTAGCTCTGTAGATTGGTGTTTTCATGAGTTTTTGTATAGCATCTTCCCCTGTTACAACTTGACGAGCTTCCTCATGTGACGGGAAATATTGTTCTTTACAGTCCGGACAAAGACTTCTTACAAGACGTTGTGCGATAACACCTGATAATGTTGATGATACAAGATAATCCTTTGCCCCCATTTCAATCAAACGAGTAACCGTAGCTGCAGCAGAGTTTGTGTGAACCGTACTGAGTACAAGGTGACCTGTCAAAGCTGCCGAAATTGCAATTTCAAGAGTTTCATAGTCACGAATTTCACCAACCAGAATAATATCAGGGTCTTGTCTTAAAATTGCACGCATACATGATGCAAAAGTAATACCTGCTTTCGGGTTAACTTGTGATTGGTTAATTCCTTCCAATTTGATTTCTATCGGGTCTTCAATCGTTGTAATATTTACAGACTCATCATTCAAACTTTTTAAAACAGAGTAAAGTGTCGTTGTTTTACCTGAACCTGTAGGACCTGATGTTAGAATAATTCCGTTCGGGCAGCTAACCATATCTTTGATTTTAGCAATATCATCATCGGTAGCGCCTGCCAGCATAATTTTTCTATCTTCAGCTTTTAAACTTACAGCAGGAGCCAAAACACGGATAACCATTTTTTCTTTACCCGAAACAGAAAGTGTGTTTATACGAAAATCGTAAGATTGTTTTTTGTATTTAATAGAAAAAGTACCGTCTTGCGGACGTCTGTGTTCTGCAATATTCATTCTTGACATAACTTTAAAACGTGCAATAACAGAAGATTCTACTTTCGCAGGAATATCCAAAACTTTTTGCAACATCCCGTCTTTTCTGTAACGCACTATATATCCGTCAAGACGAGGTTCAATGTGAATATCGGAAACTTTATTATCAATAGCATTTGTAATAATTTGGTTAACAAATTTAGCCACAGAACCTGTAGAATCTTTTAATTCGGCATCAACCTGTTCCCAAAGGCTTTCTTCAACTTCAATTTCAGCTGCTTCGGTTTCGATTTGTTGAATAATTTTTTCAGTTTCTTTTTTCTGAGCACTAAAGAACATTTCCAAAGAATTTTGGAATTCATAATGTGTCATCAAAAGTTGTTTAGGATTTTGACCTGTTAAATAAATTATTTCTTTTAAAACATCAGGTTTTACAGGCTGAACAACACCCAATGTAAGTGTTTTACCATCGGATGAAATCGGTATAACCTTATTTGCTTTAATAAAATCTTCCGGCAATATATTAACAAACTTGTCTTGTTTTGCAAGTTGCTCATTGCTAACCATATCAAAGCCGGTTTGTTGGTGCAAAATATTCTTCAACACATCAAGTGAAATAAATCCCAGTTTGAATAATGTTGAACCGATTGGCATTTTTTGACGTTTACTTTCAGCAAGAGCTTGCAACAATTGAACATCAGTAATAATGCCTTTTTGGATTAAAAGTTCACCAAGTTTTATTTGTTTTTCGTGGTCGTGATAATCATCATCAGAGTGGTTTTTACACAAATCTATAATCAATTCATCCAAATCTGCATCAGGCACTTGAATAAACTTAACCTGATACGGAAAATGTTCTTTTAAAATCGAATTAATTTTGTCTTTATCGGAAGTTGAATTTACTGCAACAAATAAAAATTTATCCTTCACACTAATAGGAACAAACTTATTTTGTTCCATTAGTGCGTCATCAATATGGTTTAGTATTTCTTTGTTAACACTATTTTTTAATCTGTTGAGTAATTCATTCATTTTTTATTTACTTTATAAGGTATTTTGGTTCACGATAGCATCTTCGTTATCGACAATAATTTTCGGGGTAATCATAATAATCATTTCCTCTTTATTTTTACTTGTCGTTGTTGAACGGAAGAACATGCCAATTCCCGGAATATCACCTAAGAACGGGATTTTCTTGACTGTTTTTTGTTCATCTTCACGAATCATGCCACCAATAACCAGAGTTTCACCATCTTTAATTCGTACATTTTTCAACTCAAGATTTCTTCTTTGTAATAAAGTTGCTTGAATATCTTGTTGAGTTGGGTCTGCATCAGAAGGAGATGTAACCTGACTTGCAATAGTAGAGTAATCAGGATTTATATTTAATGTTACGTAGCCATCAGGACTTATAAATGGTGTAACTGTAATTTTTATCCCATTATCATCACCAATTTCATAAGTTCTTTGAGTTGCTGCCTGTAAAGATGTTTCGATAACTTGAGATGTAACTGTTTTTACATAATCAGAAGTTAAGTCAATAGTTGATTCTTGTCCGTTAGTAATTAAAATACGCGGATTTGCAACAACACGCCCTTTTCTGTTTTCAACCAAATAATTAATTGCATATGTTAAAGAACTTGGTCCGTTGTATTTATTTACATAGTACTGAGGATCAGATTTTTGTCCGTCTTCTCCATATACAGGATATGTATTTCCACCGAAGAATATCGGGAATGCACTGTGGTTGCCGGAAGTACCATCACTATAATTGAAAGTGAAGTTTTTGCTCAAATATTGCCAAGTATTTTGCAATGATTTACTACCTGCTTCATTCAATTCAATAATAGATAATTCAAGATATGCTTGTGGTTGTTTTTTATCATTAGCTTCAATAAATTCTTTTATCATTTCAACCTGATATTCGGAACCACCCATAATTCCGACAGTACCTTGTTGTGTAAAATAAGAAACTGCTAAACTTTGCAAAGGCATAGAAGAAAAACTGCCTGAACTTTCACCGCTGATAGTACAAGCGACTTCACCTCCGCCAAGTTCAACTTCATCACTACTGCCTGAACTTGCAGCACCGGTCATAACACCTTTAATACTTGCTGCACCACCTGTTGAACCGCCTTTTCCGCTCATTGACGGAATAAGCATGTCACAAATCAAATTAGCCATCATTTCAGGTGTTGTATGGCTTACTTTTATGGATGTTGAAACCGGTTTTTTATCGAATTTTTCAACAACTTTTTTAACAATTGCGACATCATTTTTGTTACCAAATACAAGAAGTTCATTTGTCATAGGGTTAGTAGTAACTATTTCCGAATTTGATAACCCAGGTTTTTTCATAGAAAAAATATTCTTGTTTAAAAATTCAGCCATAGCTGAAGCATCAATATATTTTACCGGAACAAGAGAAATTTCCTGCTTAGCAGCACTTACTTCAGAACCGGAAGCAGAAACTATAAGAGTGTTATCTTCAACAACATATGAAAGTCCTGCAATACCCAAAACAAGGTCAAATGCAGAATTTAGCGGAACATCAACCAAATCAAGCGTAACTTCACCGCTTACACCTTTATCAAAAATGATATTCATGCCTGCTTTATCCGCAAACATTCTTAAAACTTGTTTAACATCTGAATCTCTAAGACTCAAAGTTACCGGTTGATTTGCTGTTGTAATCGCAATATCAGCTTTTAAACGAATGGTTTCTTCACCATTTGTTCTAAGTTGCGGTTTTGCTTCCAATGCGATTGATGTTAGCATCGTGTTTGAAAAACTGAACACTGTCAGCATCAATCCTGCAATAATTCTTTTTCTAATATCATTTCTCATATTTGCTCCTGCTCTTATTTTTTTGCTCCGCCAAATTTGTTTGGTAAATTGTAAACTTCGTTTCTATTAAGTTCTCCATCGGCAATAACCTCGCCAACTCTTGCTTTATAGACATTGGCTCCTAACTGTACAGTTACGGCATCTTTCCCGATTGAAAGCACTTTATATCTGTTTATATAGTCACCTGAGCGAACCAAGTAATCAGAACCTTCTATATTTAAAATAGCAGAAGGACTGTTCATATCAAACATTATACCTGATACTTTGGTTGCGACAACTTTTGAAGTTTCAGAATCTTCAGTAATACTTTCAGGTGGTGCCATCAATTCAAAGTCAAATCCTCTCATATTGGAAAAAGCTTCACTGGACGGCAAAAAAGGATTTGCTCTACCAAAATCCTCAATTGAAAGTGATACCAATTTTTCTTCTGTAGTTCCGATATCTTCTATTTCAAGTTCTACATTTTTATTTTCTTCTCTATCTTCATTACTTAAATTAATTTCTTCAATCGGTGGAATATCATCGGTTGTATCTTTCGGTTTGTTCATACACGAATATCCGAGAAATATTATCGCCATGATAGCAAGACATACCAGTATTAGGAATATTTTTTTCCCTTGAGGACTGAAATACTTGTCTAACTTTTCATTAATTAAAGTTATAAAGTTATCTTTTTCTACTCTCATTTGACCTCTATACCTTATAAGTTCTATCAGAATTATAATTTAACATACAAAAAAATGTATCAATCATTTAATGTATATCATTATTCTACATATATAAATTATATCATGTTGTATAAAATCCGCAATAATGTAAAGATATTGAATTTTTATTGAAAATTATTAGTAATTGTATGAATATATTCAAGAATTTGAGCAAAATATTTTAAATCGGCTTTTCCGTTAATTATTAAATCAGATTCTTTTCTGTATGGTTTAACATATTTTTCACCGGCTTGTGAAATATAATCCCAATGTTTTAATGCATTTTGTAAATCTTGATTGCGTTCTTCAATAGCTCTGTCAACAAACCATTTTTTACGAATTTCATCATCTGTTTCAACATAAATTTTTACATCAAAAATATCTTTGACATCTTCATACATTGTTGCAGTACCTTCAACAATAATTATTTTGGAAGAAGGTATGTCAATGGCGTTAGGCAATGAAACACCTGTTCCGTTCGGAAGATACATCGGACATTTTATATCAAGTCCATCTGCCAAATCTTGCAAATCATTTTTTAAAACATCTAACTGAAAGCTTGTCGGAGCATCAACGTCATAACCACTGTCACGCAAATTATCAAAACTTCCGTATTTAGCAATAAGTGATGAAATATCGTTAAAATAATTATCTGTACTTAAAATCGTAACAGGCATTGAAAGTTGTTCAATAACTTTACTGATTTCACGACAAATTGTAGATTTTCCTGCCGCAGATTCTCCCGTAATACTGACAAGAAAACGTTTTTCCGGATTATTAATAAGCCTTTTTGCAAAACGTGAAATAAAATCAGGGCTAACTTCTCTAAAAATTGGTGATGTGTATTTTTTATCAAATGCAAGAATTTGTTTAAACTTTGTTTGCAAATAAAACGCCAGTAATTCACGACCTGTTTTTGAATTGAAATCAGGCTTCAAAATCTTATCGTTTGAAGATAATTCTTTTTCTATAAGTCCTTGCATTCTGTTTTCCATGGTTAATATTATTACATAATACACGAGAAAAAAAAATTTTGCTAGTCCATGAAAAAAAATCATATAAAATACTGATTGTTATATAATATAAATATGAATGAGAAAGAGTTAATAGCATTTATTAAAAATCTTGGAATTGAGGTTCATACTTCAACAAAAGCACGTGGTCATCAAGGTTTTTATATTAAAAATCGTATAGATATTTCTAAAAATGTTCCTGCCGAAAAACGTTTAACAACCCTCATACATGAATTTGCACATTATATTCATTCAAAACTTGAACCGGATATGATGAAAACAGGCGGAAATCTTGAAATATTATTCAAAACTTCAAATCCTATTATCTCAAAAGAATTACTTGAAGTGACTCATTTTATCGATAAAAATTCTCTTTGTGAAAAACTTGAAAATCATAAACAATTAGTTCAGAGTAAAATAAAAGAATATGAAAAAATAATAAAATTAGAGTACCCAAAGTTTATGCGCTCCAAAAAGTTTAAAGAATTTGACAAATATATAAAAAAATCTGAAGCCAAATATCTTTTAAAATATGACAGGATAAAACTTATTTACGGTTTTTGGCATAAAACTACAAAAATATATACGATTGACAATATAGAAAACGATTTTACGGATATGCCCAAATCATTTGCTGCATATATACGATTAAAATCATATCAAAAAAAACAAGCACGAATTTCAGCAAGAATAAACAAAACAAAAAAATATTATTCTATGCCAACTGAACTTTTTGCAAGATTTGTACAAGGATACTTTACTGATAAAAATTACATAGAAACAATTGCCCCAAATACAAGCACTATTTTTTCTAAACTTCTAAATGAAGGCTATTACATGGAATTAAAAAAAGTATTAATTGAAGAAATATAATAAATTATTTCTTCGTCTTAATATCTTGAAAAAATCGTAGGAATATTGTAAAATTTAGCGATAATAAAAATGTAACTTTTAACTCAATTTCATATTTCTAAATAGAAAATTTCCTCTTTTGCATGTTTATAATATAATATTGGAAGAGGAAATTTCTTTTGAAACATTCAAGACTTACAGCCTTAATATTTATAGCACTTATTTTAGGTGTTTTGGTTGGACATTTTGCCCCTGATTTGGCGGTAAAAATGCGTCCGTTTGCTGTAATCTTTTTAAGAATGGTTAAAATGATTATAGCACCTTTACTTTTTGCAACGCTGGTTGTCGGAATTGCAGGGCATGGTGATATAAAAAGTCTTGGTAAAATCGGTATCAAAACAGTTGTTTATTTTGAAATTGTAACAACATTAGCTTTGATTATAGGGCTTACTATGGGGAATATTTTCAAGCCGGGATCCGGATTTGCTTCTGAAGCTGTTGGGGCAAATCCTACATTATTGCGAGAAGCCGGACTTATGGCAGCAACCAATGCACATACCTCAATTTCTGAAATGGTTATGAACATTTTCCCGACAAGTATTGTTCAAGCGATGTCAGAAGGTAATTTATTACAAATAGTTGTATTTTCAATATTCTTTGCGCTTGCTATATGCACGGTTGGAAAAGCTGCAAAACCCGTTATGGATGTATTAAATTCCGTTTCCCAAATCATGTTTAAATTTACAGAGTATGTAATGTATTTTGCGCCACTTGGAATTTTTGGTGCAATCGCTGCAACTGTTGGAGCAAACGGACTTTCAATCCTTAAAAATTATGCAAAAGTAATATTTTCATTATATACGGCATTGGCAGTATTTGTTCTTGTTGTATTGTTTATAGCTTGTAAATATGCGAGAATTTCTTTCAGAAACCTTATCAAAGCTGTTCAAGAACCTGCTATTTTGGCGTTTACGACTGCAAGTTCGGAAGCTGCTTTTCCTAAAGCTATTGAAATTATGGAAAGATTTGGTGTTCCGAAAAATATTGTTAGTTTTGTAATGCCGACAGGTTATACGTTTAATCTTGACGGAAGTACATTGTATCTTGCAATGGCTGTAATTTTCTCGTCACAAATTGTAGGTATAAATCTTGATTTGAACCAGCAAATTATAATGATGTTAGCTCTCATGCTTACAAGTAAAGGTATTGCCGGTGTCCCCAGAGTTTCATTAATCGTTCTTGCTGGAACTCTTGCCAGCTTTAACATCCCGATTATCGGAGTAGCAATACTTTTGGGTATTGACCAAATTCTTGATATGGGAAGAACTACCGTAAACCTTATCGGTAATTGTGTTGCAACCGTTGTAATTGCACGTTGGGAAAAAGCTTTTGATTATGATAAAATGAATAAATTTATTGAAGAATCCAATAAAGATAAACTTGATTGGGATTTTTCCGGTATAAAAAATATTTATGAAAAAGTTACGAATAGAGGAATAGAATGAGCGAACAAACAAAAACAGATTACAAAAACACTTTGAATTTGCCTCAAACAACTCTTGAAATGAGAGCAAACGCAACTGTAAAAGAACTCCAAACACAAAAGTTTTGGGAAGAACACAAAATTTATGAAAAAAATCTTGCACAACGTGATAAAACAAATTCATTCGTTTTGCATGATGGCCCGCCATATTTGAGTTCTGAAAAAATTCACGTAGGAACAGCATTAAATAAAATATTGAAAGATATTTTGATTAAATATAAATCACAATCAGGTTGCTATGCACCATACGTTCCGGGGTATGACGGTCACGGACTTCCTATTGAAAATGCGGTTGTAAAAAATATCAAAGGTGGTCGTGAAGCTTTAACTCCTGCCGAATTAAGAGCAAAGTGTCGTGAATTTGCGCACAAAAACCTTGTTGGTCAGGAAAGTGAATTTAAACGTCTTGGAGTTTGGGGAGATTGGGAACACCCATATTTAACAATTAACCCTGAATTTGAAGCTGAACAGGTTCGTGTATTCGGTGACATGTTCAAAAAAGGTTATATAGAAAAAGGGCAAAAACCGGTTTACTGGTGTGCATCTTGTGAAACTGCTCTTGCAGAAGCAGAAGTTGAATACGCTGATCATACATCAACTTCAATTTACGTAAGATTTAAATTCGACGAAGAAAGCACTGAAAAATTAAGAAACAAACTTAGCTTCTTAGCATCTGTGCCTCTTAGCATCTATTCAATTATTTGGACAACAACTCCTTGGACAATTCCATCAAACATGGCAATAAGTATGCACCCGAAATTTGAATATACATTCTTTGAATATAACGGTGATGTTTATGTAACTGCACAAGGTTTGTTAGCAGCTTTCCTTGCTGATGTGGGTTGGGAAGAAAAAGATATTAAAGTAATCGGTTCATGCACTGGTGCTGATTTGGAACTTTTAAATACAAGACACCCGCTTGTTGACAGAAAATCACCGATAATCTTAGGTGAACACGTCACACTTGATGCCGGTACTGGTTCCGTTCACACAGCTCCCGGTCATGGTCTTGAAGACTATGAAGTCGGTTGCAAATACGGTATTGAAGTATTTTCACCGTTAGATAGCAAAGGTGTTTGGACTGATGCAGTTAATGATAAAGATTTGGAAGGTATTCCTTATTACAAAGGAAACGATATCGTAATAGAAAAACTTGAAAATTGTGGTGCTTTGCTTGCAAAACAAGATATTCAACACAGTTATCCGCATTGTTGGAGATGTAAAAAACCTGTAATTTATCGTGCAACACCGCAATGGTTTGTTAAAGTAGATAAATTCAGACAAGAAACACTTGATGCAATAAAAGGTGTTAAATTTATTCCTGCAAGCGGTGAAGCTCGTATTTCAAATATGGTTGCAGGACGTACAGATTGGTGTATTTCTCGCCAACGTGCTTGGGGTGTACCTATTCCTGTATTTTATTGTGAAGAATGTTGTGAAGCAATTGTAACCGATGAAACAATCGAAAATGTTGCGAAAATCTTCGAAAAAGAAAGTTCTGATGCTTGGGTTAAATATTCAGCCGAAGAACTTCTCCCACAAGGTTTTAAATGTCCTAAATGCGGTAAAACACACTTCCGTAAAGAAAATGATATTATGGATGTATGGTTTGATTCAGGCATAACTTGGCGTGCAGTTGTTGAAAAACGTGCTGACGAGTTAGGTCATACTCCTGTTGATATGTATTTGGAAGGTTCAGACCAACACAGAGGATGGTTCCAATCTTCATTATTAACATCTATTGCAACTCAAGGTAAAGCACCTTACAAACAAGTGTTAACACACGGCTTTGTATTTGGAGAAGATGGTAGAAAGATGTCAAAATCTTTGGGCAACTACATTAGACCTGATGATATTATCAAAAATTACGGGGCTGATATCTTAAGACTTTGGGCAGCTTCCGTTGACTACAGAAACGATACCAAAATCGGTGATAATATCATTAAACAACTTGCTGAAATCTTCAAAAAAACACGCAATACGTCAAGATTTTTGCTTGGAAACTTGTTCGATTTTGACCCTGCAAAAGATTACGTAAAATACGAAGATTTGAAAGCTCTTGATAAATTTGCATTACACAAGCTTAATCAACTTATTGCACAAGTTACTGAAGCTTTTGAAAATTACGAATTTTACAAATATTTCCAAAGTTTGCAAAACTTTGCAGCAGTTGAATTGAGTGCACTTTATTTGGATATTGTAAAAGATAGACTTTATACAGCTGGTAAAAAATCACTTTCACGCCGTGCTTGTCAAACTGTTCTTTATGAAATATCTCAAGCTCTTGTAAGACTTTTGGTTCCGGTTATGCCTCACCAAGCAGAAGATATTTGGCAAAATGTTCCGGAAGTTCAACGTGCAGGATTGGAAAGTATTTTGCTTTCAAATTGGCCAAAAGTTAATCCGCAATGGACAAATGCACAATTAGAAGAAGATTTCACAAAAATCCTAAAAGCTCGTGAAGTTGTAACTCGTGCAATAGAACCATTAAGAGCTGAAAAACGAGTTGGAAGTTCTCTTGAAGTTGCGGTTTATGTAAAGACAAGTGATAATACTGTATTAAAGGCTAATGAAGATGAACTTGCTAATATTTTCATCACTTCTCAAGCTTATATAACTGATGAAAAACCTTCAGATGTTTTGAATGAATATGTTGAAGATGACTTCACTGTATGGGTTACAAAAGCTGAAGGTGAAAAATGTGAACGCTGTTGGAAATACAGAAAACTTGAAAACGGCATTTGTGAAGAATGTAAAGAAGCTATCTAACATTTAAAAGCGGGTTTTAAACCCGCTTTTTTTAATTGTATGCACACAGCCTGCAGGCTGTTGTCATTGCATCCATAATATTGACTTTTATAAAAATATTATTAATATCATACAAATAGATGTTTATAACACAGACTTAATCATTCATAATGAATGCAAGAAAGTGTAATAATGCCATTCAGATACCGTTTACAAAAAGTACTGGATTTTAGAATCCGCAAAAAAGAAGAACAACTTCTGGTAGTTCAAAAAGCTCAACAAGCAGTTTATATAGCGGAAGAAAATATCAGGCGCAATCAAGCGGAAATCGAAGCCACCAAAAAGGGCTTAAGAACGGCAAACCCGATGATGTATGAGGCATATGACAAATATCTTATTCATCTTTGGGAAAAAGCAGAAGAACTTGAACAAATACGCCAACAGGCTCAAGAACAACTTGAAATTGAACAACAAAAACTCGTAAAACTTGAGCAGGCAGTGAAAGTTCTTGAAAAACACAAAGAACGACACCGTGAAGTCTATATAGAAGAAGAAAAAGCGGCAGAGTTAAAACAATATTCCGAGCTTGGCGTCGTAAGGTATTTTCGACAAAGTCAGGATAAATTAGAACAAGAAGAAGCAGAATTACTAAAAGAATTACAAAAATTAGAGGGCGAAAATGGATATTAGTTCATCAACAGCATCAACAACTTCATCATCAACCGCAACTATGGAGAATACTCAATCCTCTTCTGCGCAAAAGTCACAACAAAGTGACAAATCTTTTAAAGATGAATTGCAAAAAGCTTCCAAAGATAACAGCGAAACTAAAGCCGCTGAAAAAACTGCGGAAACTAATTCTGATAAAATAACAGATAACAAAAATGATAATAAGCTTAATTCTGATAAAAAATCCGAAAGTGAATATAACGCTTTAGACCAAAATCTTTTGTTGTCCGGTGAAATTAATATGGCGATTTTAGGTAATCAAAACATTTTATCGATTAACAATACGTTTAATTCTGAAATAAATAATCTTCAACAGTTAATAGAAAATAATGTTAAGCAAACATCTGCTATTATGTCTGATGATAATGCTCCAACAAAAGTTGATTATTCAATTATGCAAATGAGTTCTGATGATGCTCAATTCTTTGCGGATTTGGTTCAAGATACGGATAAAACCCTTCAAAATGTAGTAACTGATTTGCAAAGCGGTATAGAACAAAATATTCAAAAAGCTAATAAAAGCGTAAATGTTTCTGCCACATTGATGAATGCAATTGCGGAAACCGTGAAAACAAATCAACCTTTCAGAATAGATTTTGACAAAGATGTTTCCATCATTATAAAAGTTGATAAAGACGGAGCTGTTTCAGCTAAGTTTATCCCAGGAGATAAAGCTGTAGAAGAATATTTAAGACAAAATATCAGCTCTCTTAAACAAAGATTTGATGAACAAGAACTTTCTTATAGAGATTTGTCTTATTCTCAACACAGACAACAACAAAATAACAGAAGAAATAATAAGGAGAATGAACATGAATGATTCATTTATCACCGCACTAAATACTCAATTTGCTACAGTAAACTGGATGGATGTTATTGCTGATAACATGACAAATGTTTATACTCCAGGTTTTAGAGAAAAACAGGTTAACTTTAAAACTTTTTTAGGCGGAGCCGTAGCAGAGGATTATGACAAAAAGCTTGGTCAAGGTAAATCAACTCCAGGTACTTCCAATGAAAATGTTTTTCTTGAAGGTAAAGGTTTTTTCCTTGTAAAAAATGCTGAAGGCAAAAGTATTTATACCCGTCTTGGTGAATTCAAATTTGACGGTGAAGGTGTTTACCGTGACCGTGACGGAAATACCGTTCAAGGTTACATTTTGAATGATAAGGGCGAAATTATGCAAGGTACAAAATCCATAAGTTCTGATTTGTATCAACAAACAGCCATTAAAGGCGGTGCATTGGATATTCCGACAACAAATATTAAGATGTGGATTGACCCCAATAACGGCAAATATCTTGGAAAATATGATGATTTTGAAATAAAAGGTGATGGTACAATTTACGGTAAAGCAGACGGTGGAAAACGTACAGTACCGTTATATAGAATTACAACAAGAAACTTCCATAATGCTGCAGCGTTATATGAATTTAAAAACGGCCAGTTCATTGAAACAGCCGAATCCGGCAAACCTGTAATAGGAACAGGTGAAATTCGTTCCGGACTGTTAGAATTATCTAATGCGGATTTCAAAGGTAATATTTCGTATTATCAAATGGCAAAATTACAAATGGAAATTACAAATAAACTTATTTCATCCAACAAAGAACTTCTACAAGAAGCACTTAGACTTGTAGGAAGTTAGAAACTCCAAAGGGCTTTTAAAAAAAGCCCTTTTTGTTTGCCAAATTTTATTTATTTGCTATAATTATATCCGAAAGGGAAGGTAATTATTATTATCAGGTTAACACATGCACATATAATAGGAACAATTATCGCTTATATTTTAGGCGTATTTCTTGTACCACTTGTTATAAATTTTTCTAAGAAAGAGGGACTTGTTGATGTTCCGAATGAACGAAAAATTCACACAAAACCAATTTCAAGAATTGGCGGTGTGGCAATTTGGACAAGTACAATGCTTACATTTTTGTGCCTTGTGTTTTTAAGTTATTATCCGTATGGAAGCCTTCTTTCCGGAATTTTACTTGGAAGTTCTTTGATGTTTTTGCTGGGACTTGTTGATGATATATATGGACTTGGTGCAAAATTCAAATTATTTATTCAAGTTGCAATTGCGACTTTGGTATATCTTCTCGGCGTACAAATAAATGAAATTCCGTTATTTGGCGGAATTGATTTAGGAATATTTTCTTATCCTATTACACTATTGTGGATTGTAGGTATAAGCAATGCTGTTAACTTTATTGATGGTGTTGACGGACTTGCGGGTTCTGTTGTAACGGTTAATGCAATTACTCTTGCTATTATTGCTGTTGCGATGACGCCTTCAAATCCTATAAGTGCTTTAATCGGTTTTATTCTTGCAGGTTCCATGCTTGCATTTTTAACTTATAATTTCAACCCCGCTAAAATATTTATGGGTGACAGCGGGGCATTGTTCTCCGGATTTTTGTTAGCCGCAATTTCAATTACAGGTGTTATGAAAGCTGCAACATTAGCAATTATTTTACCGTTTGTAGTTCTTGCAGTTCCTATTATGGATATAACTTATTCGTCTTTAAGAAGAATTTCAAAAGGAAAATCACCATTTGTTGCAGATGCGGAACATATTCACCACAAACTTCTTCATGCCGGTTTTTCTCAGAAAAAAACTGTTGTAATTTTAACATCTGTTGCAATTATTGCCGGCGCATTGGCATCTTTGTTAATGGGAACCAATACAATTAAACATTACTTTATATATATTCTTGCTATTGTATTGATTATGTTTGGTTTGAATATGATAAAAGCCTTGACAAAAAAGTAGTTTTAGTTTATAATGCCCTACAAAGATTTAATTACTCAGTTTTAAATTGCGATTTAAAATATTTAAGTGTAAATCTTTCTATATATTTACCGATTAGAACTTATATAAGAAGTTCTAAAGGATTTACGTATAAGGATTAATTATGCAAGTACAAAAAGTAGAACAAAATAAATCAAGTCTGGGAAACGGAATTAAATCAGCTGCAATCGGTGGGGCTGTTGGTTTAGCGGCACAATATGCTTTACCTCTTACACACGCTGAAATGGATGACAATTATAACTCTATTATAAAAAATATTAAAGAAAATTCCGTAAAAACAAGAAACGAAGTAATATCATCACTTAAAGACAGTAAACTAAAACAACCGTCTGTTGATACTTATGTTAAATCGGCTCCTAAAATGACGAATGCAGCAATAAGACAATATCATTGGCAATTAAAAACTGCAAGAGGTGCCGTACCGTTTGTCGTTACAGGTGCAGTAACCGGTTTTATGACATCATTCATCCGTAAAACTTTTAAAACAGATGTCGCTTAAATTTTTTAAAAAACTTCCCGTATCTATATTTAAAATTTTTGCAATTTTTATATATTGATAAACTGTCGGACATTTTATCCCTCGTTCAATATAGCCGATGTATGGTGCTGTGCATTCTGCCAATTCGGCAAGTTGTTCTTGGGTGAGGTTTTTTCTTATTCTTTCTATTTTAAGATGTAACGGAATGTAAAGATTAATTTAAAAGTGTCTAAAACCCAGTTATAATGCCTCTATGCTATGCTATGCTATGCTATGCTATGCCCGAAGTGTGTATATTGCGAGGGTTTCCGCAAAATGATATAATTAAAATGCAGGCAGAGTCCTGCTAATGCGGAGTAAAAAAAATGATGGAATTAAATTCAGAATAAGAAATAATCCCCACCCCTTGAGGGTGGTAGCGTCATTGCGG
>CAYUIW010000029.1:1845-21001 GCA_964444905.1 uncultured Muribaculaceae bacterium | reverse complement strand
GGGTTTACCCCCCCCTAAATCGGCATAACACGGTCATATCAAGGCTTTCCACCCTGTTAAATCCATATTTACCCGTGTGCGCCAGTATCCTCATACACTAATTCTACCACATCTTCCCAGTTTTTTCAAGAAATTAGGTTTAATTAAAAATTTAATAGAAAGAATTTTATGAATTTGATTATTATTTATGATATAATTCGTGTATGATTAAAAAACTTTGCTGCATTTTTTTATTTATGAGTTTGGTTCTTTGTGGATGCGGAAATAAGGAACCTGTATTAAGCGATGACCTGTTTACCGTAAATCAGCGTGGTCAGCTTATTGTTGGTGTAAAAACCGACACTCCGCCATTTGGTTTTTTAGATAAAGACGGTAATAATGTCGGATTAGATATTGATTTGGCAAAACTTATTGCAAAAAAACTTTTTGGTGATGAGAATAAAGTTATTTTTGTTCCGGTGAATACTTCTAACAGGATTATGAAACTTTCATCCGGAGAAGTTGATATTATTATTGCGACTATGTCAATAACTCCGCAAAGGCAGATAATTCTTGATTTCTCTATTCCGTATCATACAGCTGGTCAGGCAATTCTTGTAAAAAAAGAAAGCAAAATAACTTCGTTGAATGAATTAAGAGGTAAAAAAGCAATTATTGTATATGGTTCAACCGTTGAAAAAAATCTTCGTTCAAATGTTCCTAATATTACGATAATTGGTTATAAAACATATCCTGAAGCATTTCAAGCTCTAAAAGACGGTAAAGCTGATGCAATGATTTCGGATGATACAATACTTATGGGATTTGCAATGAATGACAAATCCGTAAAAATTTTACCAAAACGTTATTCTAAAGAACCTTATGCAGTAGTTTTCCGAAAAGGTGAAGAATCCGAAAAGTTTCGTGAAACTGTTAATATTGAATTGAAAGAAGCCTTAAACAGAGGCACCATTAGACAATTGAAAGCTAAATGGGGTATTAATTAGCATCTTTCAATAACAGAATAGTATGTTCGACTTCTATTTTTAAATAATTAAGTTGTTCAGTTATATTGTTAGGGTCATAAATGTATCCGGCTCCGCCGTATGCCAAATAAGGATTATATTTTTCGGCTTCTGCACGCAAAAGTGCAATGGATTTTGCATGAGTGCTCAATTCCATTAATTTTTTGAATGAAATGTATTCACCTTCAGGTTTTTCCGCATATTTTGCACGCATATAATCAGCAGTTTTATTGAAAAAATAAACTTTTGCATTAAAAAGTTGTACATTTTCACCATCCTCGATAGAGTCGTAAATTCGTTCAAGCATTGGAATGAATTCATTTATATCATTAACATATTGAGATGTTTTATCACGTTTGAGAATAATATTGACAAAAGCAGGATTATCTCTCGGGGCGGGTTTAACTTGGTTAGGTGAATAAAAATTTTCAACTTGTTCAATGTTAGGAATAGCCGTATTTTGTTCAGAAGGCTGATAATGCCGTGTTAAATCGGGCAATGTCCCTACATAACCCATTCCGTCATAGTTCGGTTGTGTTCTTGCAATACAAACCGGTGCAAAAACCATAAATATGAAAATTATCGCGAATAATCTTTTCATACTTTTATTATAATAATATGTAAGAAAAAATCATCATTTATTTATATTACTGTTCAATACCGTTTTTTAAAACTACTTTTTCATCATAACAACAGCATGAGCTTCTATTGCAAGTTTTTGTCCTACAGCATCCATGTTTTCGTTTGTTTTGGCTTTAATGGATAATTCATCAGGTTCAATTTCCAAAATTTGACACAAAACATCTTTCATTTTTGGGATATATGGCATCATTTTAGGTTCTTGAGCAATAATATTGCTGTCAATATTCACTATTTGCCATCCCTTTTGCTGAATTTTTTCGTAAACTTTTTTTAAAAGTACTGTGCTGTCTATATCTTTGTATTTTTTATCCGTATCGGGGAAAAGAGTTCCGATGTCAGAAAGTGCAAGCGCACCGAGCATTGCATCAATAATTGCATGAATTAAAACATCAGCATCAGAATGACCAAGAAGCCCTTTTTCGTGTGTAATTTTAACTCCGCCGATAATTAGGTTGCGACCTTCTGTTAACTTATGAATATCATATCCTAAACCGATTCTGTACATTTTTCACTCCATACAAATTTTTCAATTGCTTTTACAAACCCGTCGTTTTCAACAGTGTCTGTAATATAATCCGCATATTTTTTAAGTTCATCAGTGGCATTGCCCATAGCAACTTTTATTCCGCCGGCTTTTAGAAGTTCTATATCATTGTTTTGGTCGCCGATTGTTAAAACTTCTTCTTTTTTAATCCCCCACATTTTGCACAAATATTCAACCCCTGATGATTTTTTAGCATCTTTTGAGCCGATTTCGCAAAAATAAGGGGTTGATTTTACTATATAAAGTTCAGGGAATTTTTTACCTAATTCTTCAACCCAACCGGTAACTCTTTCGGCATCGGAATAATCTATTGCAAGAATTTTGTTTACGTCCTTAACTTCAAGGCTTTCAAACGGGCAAACAGTATAATCTACAAATTTACCGATAATATATTTTTGAATTTCTTCACAATCTTTTTCTACATACAATTTGTCATCCAAATACAAATTTATATGGATATTATTCAGTTTAGCCCATTTTATAACTTCTTTTGCAATATTTGTCGGCAAATCTTTTTGATAAAGAGTTTTGTTAGTTATATCTTTTATTAATCCGCCTTGATAAGAAACAACCGGTGTGTTTAATCCGAGTTTTTGAGCAATTGGTGTAGTTGAACCGTGCATTCTGCCGGTTACAAGAACAACTTTTATACCGTTATCTTTAAGCTTTTGAATACATTTTAAAACTTCCGGACTGAAATTTCCATCCCAATTAAGAATTGTGCCGTCAATATCTGTTGCGACCATTTTTATCATAATTTGAAAGCCCTCGTTAATGCGCAAATTGTTTTAGCATCGTTAATTTCGCCATCTTTAATCATATTAAACACATCTTCAATATTGTATTCAAAACATTGAATAATTTCACCGTCGTCAGGATGTTCTCCGACAAATTCCAAATCTTTTGCAAAATATAAATATAGTTTTTCATCGCAAAATCCCGGAGTTGTGTTTATAAAACCTAATTCCGTCCAGTTATTTGATCGATAACCGGTTTCTTCTTCAAGTTCTCTTTTTGCCGCAGGAAATGGTTCTTCACATTTTTCAAGCTTACCTGCGGGAAGTTCTAATACTGTTTTTTTTATTGGATATCTGAATTGTTTTACCATTAAAACAGTTTTCGGAGTTTTTTGAGCAACAATTACTACGCCGCCGGAATGCTCAACAACTTCTCTGAATGACTTTTGTCCTGTTGAAATTTCAACACTGTCACATTTAACATCAATAACTTTGCCGTTATATACGTATTTACTTTCAAGAGTTTTTTCTTCAAAATTCATAGCTTAATTATAACATGAAAATTAACGAAAAGAAGTAACTAACCTCATTTATTACTATCAAATGAAAAGATATGATAAATTAAGTCTGATATCCAAGAACAAGATAAATGTTAACCAAATGTAACATTTTTGATTTGTATAATTCGGTATGCTAAACTTTTATTGATATAAGGAAAATGGGATTTTATGAGAAACATTGTTGTTTATACAGATAAAAATTCATCAAATTTAGCGGATATTTTTGCCAAAATTGATGATACAAATGTAAGAATAGAAAATGCTGATAAATTAAAAGATTATGAAACTTTAAATCCTGCTCTTGTAGTGGTTGAAAGTGTACCAAATATTAAAGATGTTTTGATGATTACAAAGTTTAAAACTCCGGTACTTTTTATCGGTGAAGTTTTTAAAGGTGCTACTGTGCGTGCGGTTGCGTTTGATTTTATCAAAACTCCGGTAGATAATGATGAACTTTTAATTCGTGCAACTTCACTTTTGAAAATAAGAGATTTGAGAGAAAAATTAAAAATAGTTTCAACTACTGATGAATTGACAGGACTTCACAACAGAAAATATCTTAACGAGCGTCTTGAACAGGAAATTTCACGTGCCAGACGTTATGGAACAAGTCTTTCTTGTCTTTTATTCGACTTAGATTTCTTTAAAGTTGTAAATGATATTTACGGTTACGAATGGGGCGATGTACTCTTGCGTTCCATTGCTGACAAGCTTAAACAACTAATCAGAAAAGAAGATGTGTTAACAAGATATGGCGATGAAGAATTCTTGTTAATTTTGCCAAACACATCCGAAGATAATGCATTCTTATTTGCGGAAAGATTCAGACATGATATTGAAAGAATGGAATTTATTCCGGCAGGAGAAGAAGAAAGACATCCGATAACTATTTCTGGCGGAATTTCTACTTATCCTTGTATTGAAGGCGCAGAAGAAGATGCAAATACAATTATTCGCTACGCAGAACACGCATTATATAATGCAAAAAAACGTGGTAAAAACAAAATTGTTCAATTCTCACAAATAAATTTAGGCGAATAGAGCAATTTAAAAAGACCTCCTTTCTGAACACTTGTGTATAAGTGTAAATCTGGTTAATAGGCAATGTCCTCATCATTGCCTTTTTTCTTTTTATATTAATTTTCTTGTTCGTAACCAAAATTTTTCAACGAAGATTGTTTTTTACGCCAATCTTTTTCAACTTTAACATTTAATTCAAGATAAACTTTTTTTTCGGTTATATTTTCAAGTTCAATACGTGCTTCGGTGCCGATTTTTTTAAGCATGCTGCCACCCTTACCAATTAAAATACCTTTTTGGCTTTTGGTTTCGCAATAAATTGAAGCATATATTTTATCTATTTCTTCTTGTTCTATATAGTTTTCAACTTTTACGGCAACAGAATGCGGGATTTCATCAGATGTGTTCAGAAGAATTTTTTCTCTGATAATTTCTTCGGTAACATCACGCATTGTTTCTTCAGTAACAATATCTTCAGGGTAAAGCGGTTCACCGGTTGGAAGCTTTTTATATATGTTTTGCAGCAAAGTATCAATATTTCTGCCAGTCCTAGCTGAAATTCTAACAACCGGAAGATTTTTATCAAACAAGGTTTTATAAGTTAAAAGATTTTCTTCAACTTTTTCAGTTTTTTTAAGTTTATCGACTTTGTTCATTACAATAATAATCGGAATTTCAGTTTGCAAAAGGTTTTGTGCAATCCATTTGTCACCTTTGCCCGCCGGTTCAGAACCGTCAACTAAAAATAAAATTAAATCCGCATCTGGTATGGCAAATTTTGCTTCTTCAAGCAAAAAGTCGCCAAGTTTGTTTAACGGTTTGTGTACGCCCGGAGTATCGATAAAAACTATTTGTCCCTTGTCGGTTGTCAAAATACCTTTAATCCGTTTTCTGGTCGTTTGTGCTTTATCTGTTGCAATAACAATTTTTTGACCTAAAATTTGGTTTAGAAGTGTTGATTTTCCTACATTAGGACGTCCTATTATTGCTGTAAATCCACTTTTCATATATAAATTATAACATAAAAGGTATCAATTTTTTAACAAACTGGCAAATTTTTTTTTCTCGGGTTATTATATAAATGTGTAGTTAATTGGGAATGTGATGATTAGCAAAAAGAATATACTCACAATTGCAGCTGTATTATGCTTAACATTTACTCAAGCAAGTGCTTCGAGTCTTGTTCGCATGGATATAAATAAGGTTGCTGACAATGCACTTGATGTTACTTTTTTCACAACAGAAAATACATCAACTCCTATGGTTACACGCAAATCCAATAATAAGTATGTTGTTTTAATGCCTAATGTTGCAGGCAAAAATGCTGGTACTCCGGATTTAAGTGCAGTTAAAGACATAGTTAGTAATGTTGATATTAAGCATGTAGATGATGGTCTTGGCGGATATACAAAGGTTACATTCATTACTTCCAAGCCTCTTAACATTAAAACTCATGTAAGTAAGTCTGCACCGTTAAGCAACGAGGAAAATGCAGCAAAAGCCGTAATTGCGCAAACAAAAACTCATCCAAAACAAACGGTAGCTCCTGTTCAACCTAAAAAAGAAGTTGTTAAAACCACAGTTACTTCTTCTGCGGTTGCTCCTAAGGTTGCAACTGTCAAAGATGAGTCTAAAAAAACAGTACAATTACCTGTTAGTGATACTAAAAAAGTTGAAACTAAACCGGTAAATCCGTCTAAAAATCTTAATTCTTCCGCTAATCAAGAAGTTAAAAACGAAAAAACTCCTGATGCAAAATTTGATGTAAAAGAAATTGATAAAATTGAAAAAATATCAAATCAAGATAATGATGCTAAAAAATTACCTATAGGCTGGATGTTCTTTGCGTTCCCATTATTGGCGTTGTATTTGTTGGCAAGGGTAATTCGTTCATCTGTTCAAGGTTCAGGAATTTTATCCGCATCTTTCAAAGAACATCTTAACGAAAAACCAATATTACAACAAAATTATGACGAATTAATTGAAAATGATACTCTTAATTGGCAAGAAAAATATCGTAAGTTTGTAGAAGAATCTAACGGCGAAATTAAAAATCGAAAATATACATTTATTAAAACAACTGAGCCAATTTCAGAAATCGACAAAAAACGTCTTGAATTAGAGAATACTTTGAGTAAAACTCCGGAAATTTATGAAGAACAACAAATCGATTTATCTTCAGACATAATTCCGGAAGTTCAATCAGAAGATGATGCTATTTCAAGTAACATGATAAAATTGAAAGCTTTTGCAAAGCCGGTATCTTTACATAAAGCTCAAAGAAACAGAGTTAAGAAAGTTTTACCAAAAATTCAACCTCAAAAAGAAGGTAAGTTCGTAAAACTTCAACAAACACCGCTTACATCTGGCAAAAGAAAATTTAGTGATGCAAATTTAAAAGTTTCTGACTTAGTTAAAACAGGTAATGCTTATTTAAATGGAGTGAATGAAGAAATGTTTGAAAAGAAACAAAATTATTTAATGTCTTCTATTGATGAATACTTCTCTTTACTTGATAAAGAAAAAACAGTTACAAACCCGAACAAGGATTTGTCAAGCAAGGTAGCTGCAAGTTTGGCACAAGTAAAACCGTCAATGTACATTAAAAAAGAAACTTCAACAGGCATGACTTCAAACCCAATGGCTAAGAAAAATGATACGGGTTTAAACGGTCTGGTAGTAAAATCCGGTTATAATATCGACGACAATAGAGGATTTTATTTGGTAAATCTTGATGGTACAACTGCTCTTGTCGGACGAGTAAATGAAGAAATTTTTGTACTCAAAAAATTCGATGAGAATGTTGATACCCTTCAAGTAAGACTTGATAGCGAAAATGTTTATATGGTAAAAGCAGGTAACTTCAAGTCACTCGTTGATGTTGATGAAACCAAAATGGGTGTTTTAATTGAGCTTTAATAAATGATTAAAAAAGTTTTAATAATTTTAGGGATATTAGGAGGGAGCTTTCTTTTTGTACATTTTTTAAAAGAAACACCTTCAAATTGTACAGTAATTCAATTTGCGAGTTGGGGTTCAAAATCCGAAGTCGATATTATCAAACCTTTGTTAAAAGAGTTTGAAACACAAAATCCTGATGTAAAAGTTGATTTTATGCATATTCCGCAAAATTATTTTCAAAAAATTCATCTGTTGTTTGCCTCTAACACAGCACCGGATGTTATTTTTATAAACAATCAATATTTACCGATTTATGCAAATGCCGGACTGTTAGAACCTGTTGTAGCTAGTGCGGAATTTTCACCCAAAGCTATAGAGGCTCTTTCTTGGCAAGGCAGACTATATGCTGTTCCCAGAGATATTTCTTTTCTCGTAATTTTTTACAACAAGGATATTTTTGATAAGTATAAAGTAAGTTATCCGTCTGTAGGTTGGACATTTGATACTTTTCTAAATACAGCACAAAAACTTACACGTGATGGAATTTTCGGAATAAGTTTTGAAGAAGATGCACTATATTATCTTCCATATTTAATGAGTGAAGGTGGAGGAATATTATCAGATGATTTATCTCAATTAATTGTGGATGATAAAACTTCACAAAATGGGTTGAGATTTTACGCAGATTTAAGAAAAAAATATCATGTTGCACCACAAAAATCTGAAAGTGCAAGTGCAACAATGGCACAAATGTTTTTGCAAGGAAAACTTGCGATGCACCTTTCCGGACGTTGGCTTGTACCTAAATATAGAGAGGAAGCCGATTTTAACTGGGACGTTGCACCGTTTCCGACCGGAAAAGCAGGAAGTATAGTACCGTTAGATGCTTCAGGCTGGGCAATTGCAAAATCTTCCAAGCATAAAGTTGAGGCGCAAAAGCTTGTTGATTATTTATCTTCAAAAGAAAGCTCACAAAAGTTTACACAGAGCGGTCTTATAGTTCCGGCAAGACGTGATGTAGCAGAGAGTACGTATTTTCTGGATAATCAAAAACCGGAACATGCTAATGTTTTTCTTGATGTAATCAAACATGCAAAACCAACACCTGTTTCGATTTATTATAGAGAAATTCTTGATAATTTAAAAATTAAGTTTGAAAAAATATTTAACCAGTAATTTTTTGATTTAATATTGTAAATTTTAAAATTCTAAGTTTAATTTTGAAAGAATAAAATTTAATCTTTCCTTATCGTTCAAATACCACCAGCCAATAAGAACTTCAAAAGCTGTTGCCTGTCTGTATTCAGATTGGTTCGAACGGCGTGCTACAGGCACGGGTAAATTTCTTCCTCTGCGTGCAATGTCTTGTTCTTCTAAAGTTAATACATCCTCAAGGTTTTTCAAAAGTTCCGCTTGATAAGAAGCTTTGACCATGTCGGTTGTGATTTTGTGTAATTCTTTTGAGTTTTGCGTTTTCAAAATTGTATGTTCACGTATATACAATTCCCAAACTGCATCTCCTAAGTATGCGTAATTTCTTAAATGCATTTCTGTCATAATTTAATTTTACTATAAAAGTTTACAATTTGTATTTTATTCTTTGCTGTGAGATAATTAAACAGGAGGAAATATGAGAAAACTTACTTTAATATTTATATTTTGCTTAATTATAAGCTCTAGTAACGCTTTTGCGGTTTGCAATTGCAAATTTGATTGTAATTGTCAGGGGAATGTTTCAAAATATTATTCTGCTGAAAATTCGTACAGATATCTTGCAGAACAAATTAAAAAAGAACGTTTGACAATTTCTAATGCACTTTTATTAACTGATGAACAAGCTAAGTGCAGAATTGAATTAATGCGTAAAAATTCTATTGAGATTGATAATAAAATTCATCAACTTTATGATGAAACTTCAAAACTAAAAACTCTTGAAGTTCAAGGAGCTTCAAATCAAGATATCCATGCCCAAAAAGAAACTGTAAAATGTGTAAGAAAACAAATCGATACAATTATTGAAGATGAAAATAAAGAATTTAAGAAAATTCTGGACAGAGAACAACGTGCAAAGCTTAGGATGATACAAAAATTGGAACGTAAATCAGTTAAGGAATGTCATAAAGATTATTACAAATCTAATCCTAAAATGCGTCCGTTTGCGATGTACAAAAAAACAAATTGTGATTGTAGCGAAAAATAGATACTTTAAATATATGGTTTACTTCGCAAGAAAAAACATTATTATAAGTATATGAAGAAAATCATTGCAATAATTTTTACTTTTCTATTGATAAGTGGCAATACTGTATTTGCTGACGGTGATTTATGGGACAATTTTGGCGACCAAAACAGTTACGGTCAAAAAGCCGTTAGTGATGAAGAGTTTGATAAAGCACTTGAAAGTAAACAAAAAAAGAAAAAGCGTAATAAAAACATTCCCAAAGGTAATGAGTTTCACCAAAGTAATGAAACAGAGTTTATAAAACAAACGGAAGAAGAACTTCCTGTATTGTGTATTCCGGCAGGCTTGTATATAGATGAGAATAATATCCTACCAATCGGACATTATCAAGTTGAAGGTGAAAAGAAAAACGGAAAACCTGTGTTAAAACTTTATCAAGCACATTTTCTTATGGCCGAAATACCGGCTGTTGAAACAAACGATGATTTTAATCAGGAAACTGTTCACTTTGTAAAACTTTTAGAAAATGGTGAAAAACAGGTTAAAATAATCTTTGGTTCAATCGATTTTAATGCGTACAGCATAATAGATATTGCCGAATAATAACATTTTTGCTATAATAATTACAGTAATAAGGGGGAAATATGAAACGTGCAATTGTAATGGTTATAGATTCAATGGGTATAGGTGCAATGCCTGATTGTCGTGAATATAACGATGTTCCGGAATGTAATACCCTAAGAAATGTATGTAAGTTTAATCATGGATTACATGTACCTAATTTGACTAAAATGGGTTTAGGAAATATACAAGATTTTGAAGGAATTGAAAAGACTTCAACACCAACTGCAAAATACGGCACTATGGTAGAAAAATCAAAAGGTAAAGATACTACAACAGGACATTGGGAAATTGCCGGTCTTGTTTCAGAAAAACCTTTTGCTACGTACCCAAATGGTTTTCCTGATGAATTAATCGAAAAATTTATTAACGAAACTAATTGTGGAGGAATACTTGCGAATATCCCTGCAAGCGGAACTGCAATAATAGAAAAATTGAATGATGAACATCATACAACAAAATTCCCTATAGTTTACACATCGGCAGATAGTGTTTACCAAATTGCCGTTGATACTGATTTAATACCTTTAGAAACATTATACGATTGGTGTGAAATTGCAAGAAAACTTTTAGACGAAGGCGGTTATAATGTGTCACGTGTAATAGCAAGACCGTACAAAGTTATTGACGGTAAGCCGACAAGAATATCAAAAGACCGCCGTGATTATTCAATGGTACCGTCACATACACTTTTAAACGAAATAAAAGAAAAAGATGGAAAAGTTATTGCTATAGGAAAAATTGAAGATATTTTTTCAAAATCAGGAATAACACACGCTATTCATACAGGTTCAAACAAAGAAGGATTGGAACTTACACTAAAAGCTGTTCGAAATGAATTAGATTTAGAACAAATTGCATATGATAAAAACAAAACTCAATATACAAATCCTAATTCGTTAATTTTTACTAATCTTGTAGATACGGACATGCTTTATGGGCACAGAAATGATGCTGTCGGTTATGGCAAAGCTATTGAAGAAATTGATACATATCTTGAAAAAATTATTAGTGCATTGGACGAAAATGATTTACTTATCGTAACAGCTGACCACGGCTGTGACCCGACAGTTGCCGGAACTGATCATACAAGAGAAATGGTTCCTGTTTTGGTTTATAATAAAAAAATAGCCGGCTGTGACCTCGGAACTCTAATCGGATTTGACCATGTGGCTAATTTTATAAAAGAATGGATATTTTAAATTGTTTGTTATATAATAAACTTGTGAAAGAAATTTCACAAAAGTAATTAAGTAAGGAGAAACAAAATGACAGTAAAAATTAACGATGGATGTATTGCTTGCGGCGCATGTGAATCAATTTGTGACGCAGTATTCAAAGTAGAAGATGTAGCTACAGTAAACCAAGCAGCAGTTGCTGACAACATTGATTGTGTAAAAGAAGCTGCTGATTCTTGCCCTGTTGGCGTAATCGAAGTTGAATAATTAAACCAACAATAAAAAAATAGAGTCCTTAAAGGGCTCTATTTTTTTATGCAAGCATTTGTAAAAGCGTTTTATGTAATTTTACATTATGTACCCTTATAAAATCCACTTTACGCTCAATGGCAAGCGTATTTAATGCAAGAGTGTAAATATCTTTGGTAAAATTATCTTCATCAGGCATGTTTAAAAGACTTTTGCGGGAAAGTCCCAGCATAACCGGACAACCAAGACCATAAAATTCTTCAATCCGACGAATTATTTCAAAATTATTTTCACGAGTTTTGCCAAACCCTATTCCGGGATCAATAATTATATTTTCTTTTTTAATACCTTTTGAAATAGCATACTCAATTTTATTCTTTAATCCCAAGTAAATTTCATCCGTTAAATTTTGATAAGTCGGATTATCTTGCATATTTTCCGGTGTACCTTTTGAATGTTGAATTATAACTTTTGCGTTAAATTCCGCAATAACATCTGCCATTTGAGAATCATATTCCAATCCTGACACATCATTAATAATATGAGCACCTGCTTTTAAACATTCTTCGGCGACTTTTGCACTTCTTGTATCAATACTTATAAATGCAGAATTGTTGTCAATATAATCTAAAACAGGTAGTATTTTTTTTAGCTGTTCTTCATCGGATACAGGTTTTGAGTAAGGTTTAGTAGATTCAGCCCCTATATCAATTATATCAGCACCATCAGCAATCATTTCATCTAAATGTTTTATTGCATTTTCGTAATCGTAAAATTCACCGCCATCAGAAAAAGAATTGGTTGTAAGGTTAAGAATGCCAACTATTTGGGTATGATTTTTTATTTTATATGAAAAAGATTCAATAGTTTCACCAAGTTTTTTCAATCCAAACGGTTGTTTTGACAACTTATAAGCAATTTTCTTAAGTTGAGCAATACTCCCGCCAAGGATACAATCTGAATTATCAATTTTTCCTGTAATAACATCCCTGTGTGTTGCACAATCTGCTCCGACAGATAAAGCGGTTTGCTTGATTATGTTCGCCTGAGCCGGTGTTAAATTGAAAATTTTTATATTTTTATAATCAAATTTTCCTATGGCATTATGAATATATGATTTATCAAATCCTATATCGTTAAGCTCATTTGCCATATTGGCATTAATAATTTCTTTCAAAATAAAATCGTGCATAACATAAGTTTAGCACGATTTTATTAGTTAAACAATAATTTTTATGAATTTTTGACTTCTGCAGCTACATTAATCATATTGATTACACTTGGAACAAGGACGAAAAATGCCATTGTTGAACCAAACGCACCACCAAGTTTTTTAGTAATCGGATTGTTCATAACTTTTCCGATGAATTTTAAATTTTTAAACTTATCACAAAACTTCATAGCATCAGCAGTAAATTTCAAGCGTTTTGCATTAAATAATTTACCCAATCCGCCGAAACCTTTAACTTTACGAGCTGCGGCAAGAGCGTCGTTTGCTTCTTTGCTTAGTTGATTAAGATTTCTTCCTGTAGCACTAAATTGTGCAAAAACACCTCTTTTAGAAGCGACTTGAGAAGCATATGCTGTAGTTGCACCTGCTGCACCAACACCGGTTGCAGCTTGCTCTGTTTTAGAGCGAGAATTATTATTGGATGTGAAACTTACGGGATTTACAGCTAAACTCATTCTGCATCACCTCTTATTGCAGCTTCATAACCTGCAGCAAGTCCGGAACCTGTTCCTAAAATTCCGGCAGTTACGTTGTTAACTTTTTCAAAAGTAACACCCGCAGCTTTGCTTTTAATTATCGATTCAGCTTTTGTATATTTTTTTGTAATTTCATCAACTACTTTATTGTTAAGAGCTTTATCTTTAGTTTTATTTAAAAATTCTTCAGCTTTTGTTCCTGCTAATTTCTTACCGGCAAATTCAGAACCTTTTTTATAAACAGTTACAAACGGCTTTTTAATAGTATCAAATGATGACATTGTTAAGTTAACAACCTTTTTAGCGAAATCAGATGTCAATGCATTTTTTGTGACGTTACCGGCTTTTTTAGATGCCCAAACGACACCTAAACCTGTTACAACTGCACTGGATGCAATTTTCAACCATTTGTAAGGTTTTTTCATAGGTTCGGGAACTAAATCTTCAAGTCCTTCGATATTATCACGAACGCCTTCCCATTCAGCCTTTGCCATATTGTATTCGTTTTCGTCGGCTAATAATGAGTTATTTGAATAGTATCTAGGCATTTCACTAATTACTTCCGCATCATCAAAACGATTGTTATCTCTTTTTCCAAATGCCGGATTACTCATTAAATTAACACGTTGTACACTTAACATATTTTCTCCAATTCTGTTTGTAATATACATAAAGACCATAAATTTTTTTTTTGCTATGAATTTTTATAGAATTTAACAAAATTTTACAAACAGTTAACTCACACTAATTATTACATATTTTCTATCAATTGTAAATATATTTCAAGCCTTGATATGAATTTCTGTTAATAAATTCTCGGTCAATTTTGTTTAAACAATCAAATTTGGCTCCAAGCCAGCGTGGCGCAATCAAATTTTGCTTTAATCCGTTACCGGTAAGACGATGAATAGTCGTTTCTTTAGGTAAAATTTCCAAAAAGTCACACACAGTTTTTACGTATTCATTCTCACTCATAAAATTTATTCCGCCGGAATTGTAAATTTCTGCAAGTTTCGTATTCTCAAGAGCACAAAGCATATGGATTTTAACCCCGTCAACCTTTAATTCCGCAAGTTTTTGCGCTGTTTGCATAATTTCGTCGTAAGTTTCCCACAAACCAAATATGACATGAACGCATGTGTTTATTCCATGTTCTTTCGTTTTTTCGTAAGCACGTAAAAAACAATCAAAGTCATGTCCACGATTAATTCTTTTTAAGGTTTTGTCATGTATTGATTGTAATCCGTATTCAATCCAAGTGTAATAATCTTCTTTATAAGAAGAAATTAAATCAAGCTTTTCATTATCAACACAATCCGGACGTGTTCCGATTGAAATTCCGATAATCTTTTCATTTTTTAATGAGGAATTATATATTTTTTCAAGTTCTTTCACCGGTTTATAAGTGTTTGAGTATGCTTGAAAGTAAGACATAAATTTTTCTGCTTTAAAACGTTCCGAAAGAGTTTTTATTCCGGTTTCAACCTGTTCTTCAATCGACAAAAGATTTGAATGGGCTTGAGAAAAACTTCCGCCTTCATCACAAAAAATGCATCCGCCGTTAGAAATTGTTCCGTCACGATTTGGACACGAAAAACCGGCGTCAAGTGTTATTTTATAAACCTTTGCGCCGAATTTATTTTTCAAATGAGCACTATACTGATTATAGCGTTTATCAGTATTATTGAACATTATCCGTTATTTTCTTCATCCTCTTTTAAAATTGGATAAACATAGTGTTCACCACAATTAGGACAAACAACTTCTTGTTGTTTTCCTTCTTCAAGTTGTGCTACTTCAAATAATGTTTTACATCCGGATTGAACACATCTGATTGCCCAAGCCGGTCTTACTAATCTTGCCATATTAACCTCGCTTTTCAATTTTATTTTAACATTGAACCTTTAATAGTGCAAGTATTAAACATCTGTGTAATAAAATTTTCTGCAAAATTTGTTAAAATGAAAGCACATAGGTGCAATATGAATAAACTGTTAATCTTTTTTTCTGTATTAGTAATAATAGTATTTGCAGGCATAGATGCCGGTAATATGTTAGCAAAACAAGAATTGGCTATAAAAACTCCTGCTCAAATTGAAATACAAAAAGATATTATAAAATCTACTCGTGAAGCTACAAATGAAAGACTTAATCCAGACAAACCAATGCAAAAAACTCAAAAGAACTTGTTTAATGAAAGGATTAAAAAGCAACAGAACAACAATATTCCTCAAGTTAAACAAATAAATAAAAATTAAAATGCATAAATTGTTTCTGTTTGAATTTCGCCGTAATCCTTATCCTCAATAATTTTTGGGGTAGAACTTAACGGATTTGGTCTAAATTCAGTTTCTCCTTTTTTATCAACATTGCTTTTTATGATAGGTTTTACAGTTTTAGGATAAAAACGTAGAATCACATTTTGTACTATTGTTTTTGAAATAATATCTTTTGAGTAGAATTTTATTTTATCCAATTGAGAAACCGCTTGTGCGGAACTTGCAGCCCAAAATCTCCCGTCATTATCTCCGAGAGTTCTGGTATATTTACCGCCCCACATAACTACATCATTTACGTTATCGGTAAGTACAGCTCTTGTTTCAAGATTATACGGACTAACAGCTTCAAATGCACTTGAAACCTCCAATACTTCCCATATACTACGGTTGTTATTTGCAACCGAGCTTGAAATTAGAAGTACGGAATTTACTTTGAAAGTTGCAGAAATCTTTTTTAAAGATATAAAATCCACGGTATTAGCTGATTTGTACTTGTTTAATGCTGTTTCAGCCACTTTTTTTAAAGATAAATCCGATGAAAATTTACTACGTACCGCAGATAATTCCGGAGAAATTATTTTTCCGCTTTTATTAAATTCTGAAATTATATCATTAGCAAAAATTTCAGATGGCTCTTCAAAACAGTAATAATTGTCACAAACAGAAAATAAATCCGCCGGTAATACAAGTACATTAAAGCTTTGAGCATGTACACAATTCCCCAACATAAAACAAAAAATAAAAATAATTTTTCCTAAAAATTTCATACTAAAATTATAACACAATCATACGCTTAAAGGATTATATTATTCAAAAAATAGCATAATATATAAGAAAATGAGGATTTTATTATGGACTATAACACTCTTATGGAAAAAGCCAAAGAAGTTTCAAAAAATGCTTATACAAAATATTCGCATTTCAAAGTTGGAGCCTGCATTTTAACTGAAAGTGAAAAAACATATGCGGGTTGCAATTTTGAAAATGCAAGTTACGGCTTGACAATTTGTGCGGAACGTAATGCTGCCGGTACTGCAATTGCAGACGGTGAACACAGATTTAAAGCAATTGCAATCTATTCACCTAATCTTGAAGATTGTCTTCCATGCGGTGCATGTCGTCAAGTTTTGCATGAATTTCAAATAGATAACGGCATGGACGTAATAACTCAAATAGGTGAAGATTTAAAAATATACAAACTTAATGAACTTCTTCCGGGAGGATTTGACTTATAAAATGTATTTTATTGAGCTTTTGGTTAAAAAATTCCGCAAAAATAAACAAAGTTCAGAAACATTTAACCCACTGGAACAAAATATTGAAGAAAATTCCGAAGCTTGCGAGCATATCTTTATGCCGATTGATAGTACCGGTGAAATCCTCGCCTGTCGTAATTGCGGATTTGTTGTAGAGCGTAATAAATTAAAAGATATAAATTTTTTTCGCAAGCATAATTGATTTTTGTTTGTTGTATAATAAAATCAATGATAAGAATATGAGAGGCAAAGGATGGAAACTTTAGCAAAAAACGAAGGAATTATAACAAAAATTATAGGGCCTGTAATTGACGTTGAATTTCAACAAGGTGAATTACCGGAAATTTATTCAGCGTTAAATATATATACAGATAATGGTCAGAAAATTGTAGCAGAAGTCCAACAAATGCTTGGTTCTAATAAAGTCAGAACCGTTGCGATGTCTTCAACTGATGGCTTGAAACGTGGGATGAAAGTTATTAACACAAATGAACCAATTAAAATTCCGGTTGGTAAAGAAATTTTAGGCAGAATTTTAAATGTAACCGGCGATCCTGTAGATAAAATGGGCGATGTTAATGCAGAAACTTATCTTCCAATACACAGAAAATCACCGGCTCTGGTTGACCAAAACACTGATATTGAAATTTTGGAAACAGGTATCAAAGCAATTGACCTTTTACAACCTTATCAAAAAGGCGGGAAAATTGGTTTGTTTGGTGGTGCCGGTGTTGGAAAAACCGTTTTGATTATGGAATTGATTCATAATATTGCTATGGAACACTCCGGTGTATCTGTTTTTGGCGGTGTTGGAGAAAGAACCAGAGAAGGCAACGACTTATGGAATGAAATGAAAGAATCCGGTGTTATTGATAAAGTTGCTCTAATTTACGGACAAATGAATGAACCACCCGGAGCACGTATGAGAGTTGGTCTTTCAGCATTAACGGCTGCAGAATATTTCCGTGACTTTTCAAAACAAGATGTATTGTTATTTATTGATAATATTTTCAGATTTACGCAAGCAGGTTCAGAAGTTTCTGCATTGCTTGGTCGTATGCCGTCAGCTGTAGGTTACCAACCGACACTTGCAACGGAAATGGGTGAATTGCAAGAAAGAATTACATCAACCAAAGACGGTTCAATTACATCCGTTCAAGCAATTTATGTGCCGGCAGATGACTTAACCGACCCTGCTCCTGCAACAACATTCTCACACCTTGATGCTTCAACCGTATTATCAAGAAATATCGCATCACTAGGTATATATCCTGCGGTGGATCCGTTAGAATCCAGTTCAAGAGCTCTTGACCCGAATATTATCGGCGAAGAACACTACAATGTAACAAGAAAAGTTCTTGAAATTCTTCAAAAATACAAAGAGTTACAAGATATTATTGCAATTCTCGGTATGGATGAACTATCTGAAGAAGATAAAGAAACTGTTAACAGAGCTCGTAAAATCCAGAGATTTTTGTCACAACCGTTCTTTGTTGCGGAGCAGTTTTCCGGCACAAAAGGGAAATATGTAAAACTCGAAGATACCATTAAAGGTTTTAAGGAAATTATTGAAGGGAAACATGATAATCTTCCTGAACAAGCCTTTTACATGGTTGGGACAATTGAAGATGCTGTAGAAAAAGCAAAAACGCTTGAAGGTTAATTATGCATTTAAAAATAATAACACACGATAGAATTGTATTTGACGAAGATGTTGATGAAATTTATTCCAAAGGTGTTGACGGCGAATTTGGTATATTAAAAGGACATATTCCTTTTATGTCGGCATTAGATATTGGTGTTACAAAGGTAGTTCAAGGCAAAACCTCAAAATTTTTCACGACGATGGGTGGCGTTTTGCAATTTAAGGATAATGAATGCTTAATACTTACACAAACAGCGGAATGTGGTGACGAAATCGATGAACTTCGTGCTAAAGAAGCTCTTGAACGTGCCAAATCACTACTTGCCGATGCTGATGCTAATGTTGATGCAAAACGTGCAGAAGCTGCTGTTGCCAGAGCTATGGCACGTTTAAAAGCCAAGCTCAATGAAAAATAAATTGTACCTGATTAATTTTTATACTATAATAATTAGTAAGCTTGTCGGAGTGGTACTCTGCCGAGGAAAATGATTAAGTATCATTTTTCGAGAGGGTTGTCTAAAAGACAACATCCGCCACGAAGACCAACTAGAAACCTTGATAATTAAACATTAATTTGTAAGCTTGTCGGAGTGGTACTCTGCCGAGGAAAATGATTAAGTATCATTTTTCG
>CAYUIW010000029.1:0-1745 GCA_964444905.1 uncultured Muribaculaceae bacterium | reverse complement strand
GACCAACTAGAAACCTTGATAATTAAACATTAATTTGTAAGCTTGTCGGAGTGGTGGAATGGCAGACACGTACGTTTCAGGTGCGTATGAAGAAATTCGTGAGGGTTCAAGTCCCTTCTCCGGCAATTTTTATTAAAATATTATTATTTATTCAAGGGACTTGAACCCTGGTTTTCGCACCAAATTGGGTGCTCAAACGAGGGTAAGCAGTGCATACATATCTGTATTGCTCGGATATCCAATCCTCGCAAACATCTATGTAAAGTCCCTTCTCCGACACCATTTAAGAGGTACATATGAATATTCACTCGATTAATAATGTGAATTTCAAGTTGTATTTACCAATTCTACAAACAAAAAATGGGTCCGGTGGGACTCGAACCCACGACCAATTGATTAAGAGTCAACTGCTCTACCAACTGAGCTACAAACCCATTTACACTTTTATTATATCCCGTCAATTTTTTTTGACAATATAATTTGTAATCTTTATGTTTAAAATCTGATTGCATATTAGCATTTTTATAGTATTATCTAAGAATGAAGAATATAAAAGCAATGGTTATGTCTGCTGGTATGGGCTCTCGTCTTGAACCTTTAACATTACAGGTTCCAAAGCCACTTGTTAAGGTTGCAAACAGACCGGTTATGGATATTTTACTTGAAAGTTTGTCGCAAATAGGTATTAAAGATGTTGTAGCCAATACATATTACCTTGCGGAACAAATTATCGAAAGATATAAGAACAACTATTTTGACGTTAATTTTAACTATATCAAAGAAGAAACCCTTTCCGGTACAGCGGGCGGGTTAAAAAAATGTCAGTTCTTTTTTGAAAAAGACGAAGATTTTGTTGTACTTTCTGCTGATGGACTTACTAATGCAGATATTAAAAAGGGAATTGATATTCATAAAAAATCAGGTACAATTGCTACAATTGGTGTGAAACGTGTTAACCATGATGAAGTTTCTCATTTTGGTGTTGTTGTAACGGATAAAGACGGATTTATTACGGAGTTTCAGGAAAAACCACCGATTGATGAAGCTAAAAGTGATTGTATTAATACAGGAATTTATATATTTAATTATAAGATTTTTGATTATATTCCAGAAAATACATTTTATGATTTCGCAAAAAATGTATTTCCGAAACTTTTGGCTGAGAAACAAATAAATACTTTCGTGATAGAAGAATACTGGAGTGATATCGGAACCCTTTCGCAATATATGTCTTCAACGCAGGATTTGTTTAACAACAAATGTCATTTCCCACATTCCGAAATTATATACACAAAGGACGGTGCATATATATCAGAAAGTAAAATTCCATCAGATACGATTTTTATTGGTAATTCAACTATAGGGAAAAATTGTTTAATAGGAAAGAATGTTGTTATCGAAAATTCTATTATATGGGATAATGTTAAAATATCCGATAATTGTCATATTAAAAACAGTGTTATTGTATCAAATGAAAATATAATGGGAAATGTTATTGATATGATTATTGGTAAAGGTAAAATACTTGACTTTAAGGGTTATTAATGATAGGTTAGTAGTACAAAAGTTGTCACGGGCCTGTGGCACTCTGCCGACGAGAAAGATTAAGTATCTTTCGAGGAGAGGGAAGGTAGCTTGCTACCGCAAGACACAGGGCGTAACAATTGATAATTAAATAATATAAAGTCGTCACGGGCCTGTGGCGCAGCGGTAGCGCAGAGGACTCATAATCCTTTGGTCGTGGG
>CAYUIW010000028.1:0-22101 GCA_964444905.1 uncultured Muribaculaceae bacterium | reverse complement strand
ATCGCATAGCAAAAATCCACCGTATTTATCCGGTGTCGAAAAACAATAAATATGGTAAAAATAGAGGATAAAACAACCTAAAACCCAGACTACAAGCGGGTTTACCCCCCCCTAAATCGGCATAACACGGTCATATCAAGGCTTCTCGCCCCGTCAAATCCATATTCACCCGTGTGCGCCAGTATCATCATAATCTTATATTACCACATAATTAAACATCTGAAACATCAGGTAAATCAATACTTTTCAATCTTTGTTCAATGCGTCTGTACCATTTCAAATGTTGTTTGAACAGAATTTTATAATCATTAAGATTACCATGAGCTATTTCTGACATTTGATGGTCACAAACCTCTGTCATTGCTTGTTCCAAAAAGTGCGTATATTCTTTACGGTCAATTTGTGCTTCGGTAAGTTCAATCGTTTTACCAAATTCAACAAGAACTTCCGGTCTATTATCTCTTAAGAAACAATACTCAATAGAAATTGGTATAAGATTAATTTTGCCATATTTTTTTGCTGCATTCTGGGCAATGTAAGTCATGCCTGTTTGAAACTCAATTGGTCTAAAATGTGGCGGTCTTATTATACCTTGAGGAAATATGCATAATTGATTACGTAAATCTCCAACAACATCTATAGAATATTTTAAAGCTTGCATTGCTGATTGTGCAGATTTTTTGTTTACGGAATATGCACCGCCATGTCTTAATAGCGGGAATCTGTTTAACTCTTCTACCATAAGTCGAATTTCTTTATGGCAAAGTCTGTGAGCAATATTATACAATACAATTCCATCCCACCAATTGCAATGTGGAGCAAAAATTATTGTAGGATATTTTGCATCTCGTGATGTATAATTTTCAAATCCGGTATATCTAAATGCATAAAATCTGTTCTGAAGCATATTAAAAAAGAACAAACTTGCTATTGTTAACCAAAATTTGTTTGTTTTTGCCGGTTTAAATTTTTCGTCTTTTCCTCTTAGTTTTGTAGGAGGTATGTCTGAATATAATTGTTCGACTGCCTTCATGATAAACTCCTTATAATCATTATATTACAGTCTTCATAAAAAATTTGCAAGTTTATAACGATTTTGTGATATTATTTTTACATGAACAACTTATCTAAAAGTCAAGAAGATTACCTTGAAGAAATATATGTACAGGTCTTGAAACAAGGCTTTGCAAAAGTTACAGAAATATCTGAGGCTTTGAGCGTCAAAAAGGCATCTGTTACATCTGCACTTAATCAGCTTTCTGAAAAAAAACTTATCAATTATCAGCCATATTCGGTTATAACTTTAACTTATGATGGTGAAAAAATTGCAAAAAAAATTTTGCAAAAACATAAAGTACTTACTAAATTTTTTAGTGAAATTCTTGAATTAGATAATTCTTCAGAAATTGCATGTGCTGTTGAACATCTCATTTCGGATAAAAACTTAAAAAAAATCCAATGTTTTATAGAGAAGTTATAAAAATAACTATTGACAATATATTTTTTTTGCCATATAGTTAGTCTCGTCTAACAATTGTTAGATAGAACTAACTATTAAGGAATAAATATGAAAATCCAAACATTTGCCAAATATGTAGATCAGCCACTTATAGTAAATAAGTTGAACAAACAAATGCCTGCAATTTTAACAGCATCCGGCATTGGAATTGCGGTGCACGATACTTTTAAGCACAAAGAAGATAAAAAAAGAGGAATAAAAAATTTTATAATAGCAACCGGTATTATTGGCTCAACCCTTTATTCTATTAAAAAATTTAATTTAATTGAAATACCTAAAACAGAAAGTATAATAAAAAAACAAAAAAATTCTATTAAAGAATACATAAATAATACGAATTTAAGAGATAAAAACTTACTGTCTATACTTAATAACTGCGAAGGTAAACATCTTTCTACTTCGCAAATTCAGGCTCTGTTTGACAAGTTACCAAACGACCAAAACAGAGCCGTTTTATTTAAAAATTTATTTATGGAAAATAAAAATTTATCATCATCCGAAATTTTTTCAGAAATAGGGCGACTGTCACTTTTAGGGGCGATACCTGTAGTTAGCGGGATTGCTTCCGGAATTGTTGCTGATAAGATTACGAATACGGCAAACAATAAAAGCACAGCGAATAAAATCAAGGAAGGATTTTATCAATATTTTGCTAATATATTTCTTTGTAATGTCGGTGCGGGTGCAGCACTTTTAGGTGCGGAGCAACTGCAAAAACATAATTTGATTAAACCTCTAACCCCATTGAAAAAACTTGCGGTTATTTTAACAGGAATTACAGCTACCGGAATTGTTGGAGGTAGTTATATAGCTAATTATTTAAGTAAAAAAATTATTAATCCGATTTTTTCACAAAAGAAAGAAAAGGGAATTTATTCCGAACGAAGACCTGAAGCATTGGATATTGCACTTCATAGTGATGATATAGCTACTGCCGGCGTACTTTCAGGGTTCAAATGGATTGAACCGATGCTACCTGTTATGTATTTCTTTTCAGGATTTAGAGCCGGTATAGGTTATAGAAACACAGATAAATCTTAGTTAAGAAATATAAAATATTTATCAATTATTTAGCATATTTATTTGACATACAAGATATGATTATTTTAAAATTTTCTTACATGAGGAAATGAAGTGAATATCTTCAACTGCAGCCGCAGCCGTAAAAGTCGGAACACTCAAGAAAAAACATTCTCTACGTGCTGTTTGGAGATGTAATAAATTTTTCTTGGTGTCCTCTTGTAAAAGAGGATTTTTTAATGCAACTGGCAACTGTACATGCTCAAAATACAAGAGTTGGAACCTGTCCCCACGGGCTCCCGCTTGGTGCATGTCCAATTTGTAACGGTATGTCTGGTGGTGGCGGAAGAAAAGCTGATTTTTCCGCTAAACCGGGAGAAATGAGTTGGAATGAGTGCGCTGCAATCGGTGCTTTTTTGCGTGCTCAAAAAGCCGCACAACAAGCAAAAAATGCTGATTACATGCAACACGTTCAAAACCTCGTTAAATTTCAAACAACAATGGCGAATGCTGCACAGCGTGCAGCACAATTTGCTCAAATGGTTCAAAATTCAATGCCTGCTATTATTGCAAAGCCTGTAGCATTTGTTATGAATAATATTGTCGCAAACGGATTGAATGCATTAAAAAATCTTCCAACCGCAATTGCAAATTTCGCTCAAAACTTTACACAAAAACTTGCAGACATAGCTGGTAAATTAACTGCGGTTTATGGTGAACTTAAAGTAGCTGTTGAGAAAAAAGTTTCCGAATTTATAGGAAGTTTTAAAAAGAAAATAAAATCTATTTTTGCAATTTTTGAACCGCTTGATACTGAAAATGAAGATAAAAAAGTTGAAGAAACAAAAAAAGCCTTTAAATTAAAGACTTTTATTCATAAACTTTACAAGAAACTAAAGGATGAACATGAAGATTAACCCGTTACAGGATGCTGATTTACAGCGTCAACAAAGAAATATGACTAATGCTCAACGCAAAGTTAATTATTTAACCAAAGAAGGTGTTATTGTTAATAATTATTATAAGGATGCCCCGCAAAGTGTTGATTTACACGAAACATATGATGCTTTGATAATCTCTGACAATACCGGTTTACCTAAAAAATTAAATGAATTTGAAACAAATTCTGCAAAAAGTCTTTTACCCATAAGCGGTGTTGTACTTAGCGTTATGGGAATTATGGCTCTTGCTTCAGCATTTATAAGACGTAATGCTCGCATTAATTCGGAAATGTTGAAAGGTAAAATTTCAGAACTGAAAAATACAGAAGATATTACCCGAAATGTTGCATTAAATGATGAATGTCAACAGGTACTTTACCAGATGGTCCATGCACCAAACGCTAAAACCATTTTGGCAGGTGTCGGTGTGTTAACACTCACAGCAATGTCATTTATGGGTAAAACTTTCTTTGACGGGTTTAAAGATGTTTGGGTTAAGCGTCGAGAAGCTGATATTGAAAAAAATCTTCAAGAAAATCTTATAGATGTCGAAACTCAATCCTTCTCAGGTAAAATGCAGATAATCCGTAGTATGCTTTCAAAACACGCTTTGGAATTTGATAAATATTTGACCGATGATAACGAAGGTATTCTTTTGAATTTTGGGAGAAAGAAACTTAATCCGTTAACTTTTACAGGGAAAAAACAATCTGATAATGATAACAAAAGTTCTTTTAAATATGTTTTATTAGGATTGGGAACATTTGCTTCTATTGTAGGTTTAGGATTTATCGGCATAAAAAACCTTACTAAAGGTAAATTACATTTGGAAGAATACGCAAAAGATACAAAAGTATTTATTGATGAACTTGTTTCAAAATCAAATGAAAGCAATGTTCCATTGGTAAAATCCCAATTAAAACATCGATTACGTGCTTTGGGATTAAAAACAGAAGAAGAAATTAGACAATATACAAATAAATTAAATTGGAAAAAAGAAGATATAGAAACATTTAATAAAGAATTATTGGAAGAAGTACAGTCATCTACGGTAAAAGTTAATGAAGCAATGGGCGGTTCAGGTGCTCCAAAAGTTTCTTTCTACTCCCATGTCGATGATTACAGAGCATTTTTCTATAACTGGTTGTTGGATACGGATAATCCGAAATTCAAACAATTGTTTTTCGGAATAACAGGACTTACGGCAATAGGCTACGGTGGAAAACTTGCAGGTGAGGCTATTAAAGATGTGCAAGTTAAAAAAATTAATGCTCAAACAGAACTTGAACTCCAAAAACGTCTTGTATCAACTGAATTAAGAAACTTTAAATCTAAAAAAGATTCAGCAATTCAACCGTTAGTCGATGAATTTTATCGTCAGGTCGATGCAGGAAAATCAAAAGCTGAATTAAAAACTATGGCTGAAAATATTTTGTACGAAATTAAAAACGGTGCACCGTTTGTCTATTCATAAGGATTATAAGTATGACTATATTACCCGTTAACAATCAATTTCAACTTCCCAATCAATATAAAAATTATTGTGTGGCTTGTCCTGTTAAAGAAAATATGTACGTAAAAATGGGTAAATATGCATTACCGTTGATTAAAGATACTTTGCAAAAATCAAATAATGAAGTTGAAATTACGGAAAGTTTGTATTTATTAGACCGAATGATTGACGGTGGAACAAAAGATGTTGACAAAATGTATCCCTTGCTTGCGAGGTTTAACGAAACAAAATCTCCGAATATTCAAACATTCTTAGCCGGAATTTACAGGAAAATTCAAGTACCTGATGCGTTTGGTCCGTTAGTTAAAATGCTTGTCCAAAATTCTTTAAACCCTACTCCGGCGAGATTTTTTGACCCTAATGAAGAAATCGGCGGAGCTATTTTGAGCTATATTTCAGACCGATTTAGAAATTAGTTTGTAACAATTTCGTAACATGCAAGGATAAAATATTAAAGTATTTACCCGAAAGTGCCGATATCACATGTGCAAGCAAAACTTGCAGAAAGGAAATCGCACACAAGATGGGAATGGCAGCGTCACAAGCTAGATTTTTAGGTCTGACAGCCAGACAGAACAATGTTGAGTACGAAGGTCAACAGATTAACCAACAACGTACAGCATTGTCTAACCAGTCAGCAAATTATTATAACGATTTGCTTGGTATGTCTGTGCCGACACCTCCGTCTGTAGATAGTTATACAAAAACTGTTTACTCATTCGACGATGGTGCTTTGACAAATACTGTCACCGCATTGATTGCTCAAACTAACGGCAATTATACTTTAAGCTATTTATCATCTTATGAAGACGATTTTGCTCCCGTTGCTGCTGCCAGCAGTGTTGTAACAAAAGCCGGTGCTAATTATATGGTTGGCTCTGTTACACTTAGAAAGTTGACTGATGTTGATACAACTAATGAAAATTATGCTGGTGATGATGCTTATCAAAAAACATTAACAAAAGAACAACGTCAAGAATTAAAAGAAGAAGAAGCTTATTATATTGAGCTTTTAAATAAAAAATACGGTACCCAAAAAGACGGTTGGATGGTAAGATATGTTGAAAATACAACAACCGGAACTTGGCAACCTTATTTCTACAAAGTTGCAGACTTGAACGCAGGTGCAACAAATCAAAATGGTGATATTAATTCAGCTGTTAATTGCTACACTATAGGTTCAGCAACTACTACCAATGAAATTAAAGGTATTGAAAATTGTAAAGTTGAAAAAGATTCAACCGGTAGATATATTTCAATCAGCATTCCTGATAAAGCCGGAAATTTGGTTACTTATTCATTAACAACATCAACAATTACAGATGAAGATGCTTATAATGATGCAATGAACCAATATGAATATGATAAATATCAGTATGATCAAGCTATTCAAGACATCAACTCTAAAATAGAAATTATACAAGCACAAGATAAAAACTTAGAGTTAAGACTTAAACAGTTAGATACTGAACAGGATGCAATCTCCACTGAAAAAGATGCAGTCCAAAAGGTTATTGAAAAGAATACAGAAAGTACTTTCAAAACCTTCGGTTAAAAAACTCAGTGCAGACGGACATTGTCCCATGCATAAAAAGACACAACCTTTTACAAACAATTTTATATTTCCTTTCCCTTTTTCCTTTTTTCCTATTAATTTTCCAACGACTTTTCCCCAAAAAGTCGTTTTTTTTATGAGGATATAAACTATTAATTTTTGTTACAAATAAATTATTATTTGAAATTAAACGGGAATAAAAAACTTATATACAATAGAAGAGTATAATCCGGAGTACAATTATGGCAGAAAAAATTAACCGCTTAGAAGATTTAGAGCAAATGAAGGCAGCTGCTTCTGCACAAGGTGCCACAATACCGAACTACAATGAATGGAGCCAAATTCTAAAAGACCTTGAAGAAGCAGGTGTAAAGTCAACTGGTTCTTTTTCCGGTGATAAATCACTTCGTGATGATATTCAGCGTACCGTAGAACAATATATTGAAGAACAAAAAATTGAACAAACTAAACAACAAGAACAAATGCAAAAAGAACAACCTAAAAAGAATTCGGAAAGTGATAATGAACAAGCGTTAAAAGCAACTGTTGCAAATGGTACCAGTTCAACAATTATGTCTGACTATATGAAATATTATCATATGCTAATGTAATGTTTTTATTCTTGTAAACGGCCAAAACAAAAATACAGCTTTTCCCACAAATCGGTCTTGCGGTAGAGTTCCCCAATATCTGCTGTCTTGTGAATTTCCACGATTATCACCCATCATAAAATATTCACCTTCGGGAATTGTAAAAGGTCCGCAATGCATAGCTTCAGTACACGGTGAAAAATCATAAACACTGCGTACATATGGTTCGTTTAGTATTTCGTCATTAATATAAACAGCAGCTTTACCGTCATTATCGAATTTAATTTCGAATTTGTCACCCGGCATACCGACAACACGTTTTATGTATGCAATATCTTTGCAGAAAAAGCCTGTAAGTCTTGAAAAAAGTTTCCAAGGTGTGTTTTTTAATTCCGTAAATGGCGGATAAAATACCATAATATCTCCTCGTTCAGGAGTTTTATAAAATCTTGAATATCTTTCAACAAAAATTCTGTCACCTTCTACCAGAGTCGGTTTCATTGAGCCGGAGGGGATCCAACGGATTTCACCGACAAAAAATCTTATTATAATTACCATTACAACAACAAAAACAATCGTGTCAACAGTTTCTTTTATTGCAGGATAATTTTTTTTATACCATTCTTTTATTTGTTCATTAAACATTTTCTATCAACTCCAATAATTCGTAAAGTGCATTTTTATAAATACTTTCATCAAATTTATCAATACATTTACGGGCATTAGTAATGTAATTATTCAACAAAGCTTTTGTTTTTTCAACACCAACAACGGGATTATCGGATAAAATAACAGGGGCATTATAAATACCTTCTTCCACATCAATTGCAGGTTTTGATGTATCTTTATCCATAAAATTAATCAAATCATCACGAATTTGGAATGCAATACCGAAGTTAAGTGCAAAATTTGAAGCATTTTCAATATTTTTATCATCGGCAAGGATAACTGCGGATTTTAAAGCACTTTCAAAAAGTGCAGCAGTCTTTTGGGTTGTTTTTTCAATATATAAGTCAAGTTTTGTTTTTTTAAAACGATTAAAATATTGATTTACTTCACCTTTGCACATGTTTTTCATTGTATCGGCAAAAATATCGATAATTTCAAACGAATTAATTTTAACCAATTTTTTTAATGCCATACCAAGGAGATAATCACCGGAAATTACGGCAAGCTGATTATCGAATTTATCGTTTAAAGTTTTTCTGCCTCTGCGGAGTTTACTTTCATCAATCACATCGTCATGGATTAAAGATGCATTATGTATAAGCTCAACCAAAGCAAGTAATTCGTAATGTGTCGGTAAAAGATACATTTTAGCTGCACGTAAGTACAAAATTGTTACTAACGAACGAATACGTTTAGAGGGAGCTTTCAAAAATTTTTCAAGCTCTTTTGCAAGAATGGGCTTAAGTTCTATGCCAAAAGCGAGACTGGTATTTACTCTCTCTATATCTGCTTTTACTGTATCTAAAATTAATTTATACTTTTTATTCATATAATAATTATACAATAAAAAATACACTCAAACCAATGTTCAAGTGTATGTTTTTTCAAAATGGTGGACGATACAAGGCTCGAACTTGTGACCCCTTGAATGTCGTTCAAGTGCTCTACCAACTGAGCTAATCGTCCATCATTGTATAAAAATACTACCACAATAATTTTACATAATCAATCCATGTAATTTCTATCGTTTTATAATATAATTATAAAAAAGGAGAGATATATGATTTTAGATAAAATAAATGAACCACAAGATTTAAAAATATTAACGGTTGGTGAATTGAACACATTAGCAGATGAAATTAGAGAGCTTATTATAAAAAAAGTAAATACAACCGGCGGACACATGGGACCGAATTTAGGGATAATAGAAGCAACGATTGCTCTTCATACCGTATTTAATTCACCTGTTGATAAAATAGTTTATGATGTATCTCACCAATGTTATGCTCATAAGATTTTAACCGGTAGAAAAGAAGGTTTTATTAACCCCGAACTTTATCTCAAATATACCGGTTACACTGCTCCGGAGGAAAGCTCTCACGATATTTTTAAAGTTGGACATACATCCACATCTGTCAGTCTTGCTACCGGATTAGCAAAAGCAAGAGATTTGAAAGGTGATAATGAAAATGTTATTGCACTTATTGGTGACGGTTCTTTGAGCGGCGGAGAAGCTTATGAAGGATTTAATAATGCTGCTGATTTAAACAGTAATATAATTATTATTGTAAATGATAATGACATGTCTATTGCTGAAAACTCCGGCGGTTTATACAAAAATCTTAAAGAATTACGTGAAACAGACGGAAAAGCAGAGTGTAATTTCTTTAAATCTCTCGGCTTCGATTATTATTATGTAAATGAAGGTAATAATATTGAAAAACTTATTGAAACATTTAATAATGTAAAAGATATAAATCATCCGGTTGTAGTTCACATTAATACACTAAAAGGTCACGGACTTTCTGTTGCAGAACAAAATAAAGAAGCTTTCCACTGGATTATGCCGGGGACTCTTGATAAAAAAGATGAAACTCCAATTCAGCAAACTGAAAATTATTTCACAGTTACAAATGATTTTATTCTCAAAAAAGCACAGGAAGATAAAACTGTTATAGCTATTTCACCGGCAACCCCCGGGGCATATGGCTTTACACCTGATTTTCGTAAAAAATTGGGGAAACAATATTGTGATGTAGGTATTGCAGAAGAACATGCCGTAGCATATGCTTCTGCACTGGCAAAAAGCGGCGCAAAACCTGTTCTCGCAGTATTAAGTTCATTTATACAAAGAACATATGACCAACTATCACAAGATTTGGCACTAAATAATTCCCCGATTACACTTCTTGTGCATTGGGGAGCAATTTCCGGTGCTGATGCTACTCACCTCGGAATATTTGATATCCCTCTAATAAGCAATATTCCTAATATAGTTTATCTTGCACCAGCTAATAAAGAGGAATATGTTGCAATGCTGGAATGGGCACATAACCAAAACTCTCACCCTGTGGCAATTCGTGTCCCATTCGGTGAATTTATTTCTACCGGAATTGAAGATAAAACAGATTATTCAATTTTAAATAAATTTAAAGTTGAAGAAAAGGGTTCTGAAATTGCGATTTTGGGACTTGGTAATTTCTTCAAACTTGCAAAACAAGTTAAAAATGTAATTAAAAGCGAACTGGGGATTGATGCAACTCTAATTAATCCTAAATTTATTACAGGTATTGATGATAAATTACTTGAAAATCTAAAACAAGACCATAAAATTGTTATAACTTTGGAGGATGGAGTTATAAACGGCGGGTTTGGCGAAAAAATAACAAGATTTTACGGTAATTCAAATATGAAAGTTTTAAATTACGGCGCAAAAAAAGAATTTCCGGACAGAGTCCCGCTTGCAGAACTTTATGAACGCTATCATTTAACTCCGGAATTAATTGTTAATGATATAAAGAAACTTTAATGATGATATTAAGTGCACACATCAAAATAAAGCATAAAAAAATTGCTCAGTGAGCAATTTTTTTGTATTTATTAAAAGGCGACACCCAGATTCGAACTGGGGATAAAAGCTTTGCAGGCTTCTGCCTTACCACTTGGCCATGTCGCCCTGTTTCTTAATAATAAAAAAGACATACACAAATGTCAAGATAAATTATTACGTAGGTATAAGTATAATCACAAGCATTATTCCTTGCAATTATCAGTGATATTTCGTGCAATTGAGTGACGTTCAATCATTACCATCAAAATTGAAATATCAGCCGGTTTTACACCACCAATTCGTGAAGCTTGTGCCAAATCTTTTGGTCTTATTTTAGCAAGTTTATCTTTTGTTTCGGATGAAATATGCTCAATTCTTGAATAATCAATATCTTCAGGAATTTTATATTTTTCAAGTTTTGAACCCTGTTGAACTTGATACTCTTGGCGCTTTAAATAACCTTCATATTTTATCAAAATTTCAACTTGCTCATAAATATCACGAGATATATTTAATTGAGCTGTTTCTGCATCAAGTTCTTTTAAAATTTTGTAATCTATGTTCGGACGTTTTAGCAATTCGGCAAGTTTCATTCCACGTTCCATATTTTCACCGTATTTAGCCAAAATACTATTATTTTCGGAGGTTGCTGAAATCTTTGTATTCATTAAACGGTTATGTTCATTGACAATTGCTTCTTGCTTATCTGTAAATACTTTATATTGTGTATCATCAATCAAACCTATTTTGTGCCCGATTTCAGTAAGCCGTGCATCTGCATTATCCTGACGTAACAGAAGTCTGTATTCAGAACGAGATGTGAGCATTCTATACGGATCTTGAATATCTTTTGTTACCAAATCATCAATCAATGTTCCAATATATGATGAACTGCGAGGGAGTTCCAGCATTTCAGAGTTGTTAATGTAGTTAACCGCATTTATTCCGGCAATCAATCCTTGTGCTGCTGCTTCTTCATATCCGCTTGTTCCGTTAATTTGTCCACCAAAGAACAGACCTTGTACCTGTTTTGACATTAAAGAATGAAGAGTTTGTACTGCCGGAACATAATCATATTCAACAGCATAAGCGGGTTTTATGATATGAGCTTTTTCAAGTCCTGGTAAAGTTCTCAACATTTTTACCTGTACATCTGCAGGCAAGCTGCTTGAAAATCCTTGAATATAAACTTCATATGTTCCAAGACCTTCCGGTTCAATAAAAATGTGATGAGAAGGATTTTCAGAAAACCTAACGATTTTATCCTCTATAGAAGGGCAATACCTTGGACCCACACCATGAATAAGCCCTTGAAACATTGGTGATTTATCAAGATTTTTTTTTATAATTCTGTGAGTTTCTTCATTTGTTCTTGTTAAGTAGCAAGGATACTGTGGTCTAATAGGTCTGTTGGGTTTGAATGAATAGAAATTAAGTTCATTATCCCCTGGTTGAATTGTCATTTGAGAATAATCAATTGTACGTTTGTCAACACGACAAGGTGTACCGGTTTTTAATTTTCCTGTTTTTATGCCAAGCTTATGAAGGCTATCAGAAAGTCCATAAGCAGCTTTTTCACCTAATCTTCCGGCACTGTAGAAACGTAATCCGACCCAAATTTTACCTTCAAGAGAAGTTCCTGTTGTTAAAACAATTGCACGAGCGGAATATTCAATTCCAAATTCGTCAACTGCACCTGTAACAGCTCCATCTTTTGTTAAGATATCTGTTATGCAGCATTGTTTTAAATAAATATTATCATTATTTTCGATAATATTTCTCATATAAGCCATATATTCTTTTTTATCAGATTGTGCACGAAGAGCACGAACAGCAGGACCTTTTGATGAATTTAACATCTTCATTTGAATATAAGTTGCATCTGCGACTTCTCCCATAACACCGCCGAGAGCATCGATTTCTCGAACCAAGGTCGATTTTGCAGGACCTCCAATTGCAGGATTACAAGGCATTAAAGCAATATTATCAACATTCAAAGTACATAAAAGCACCTTACAACCTAAGCGTGCAGCAGAAATTGCGGCTTCACAACCGGCATGACCCGCTCCCACAACAATTATATCAAATGTATTATTTAAATAATCCATAAGAATATTATATTACAAATATTTTGGGTGAGTTGATTATAATCCAACAGTTCTAAAAATCATGTAATATCTGTGTGCACCCCAATACACAACCATGGAAAGAAAATTGTTGTCTAAGTCAAACATTTCTAAATATGTTTGAGGTGCTGGTTTTCGTTTCGAACTGGGGAAAGTCCGTCCCACCCAGTCAAGAGTTTTAATATGAACCTTTTGTGACCAAGTCATTTTAGGTTGAGGTAAGTTTTCATCATAAAAGAATTCCGGTGTTAAATCTCTATCATATATTGGAACTATATATTTGATTTTACCACCATCTTTAAACAGCATATACCAATTATCTTCATGTTTGCGTGGAGTTAAAAGATAATAGCCGGGTTCAATTGTTATTGTTTTAAAAAACAGTGGAGCCGTAAGTCTTAAAAGTGGATAAGGTGACCATGCTGCATCTTTTGTATCATAGTATTCCCCCGGGTCAATTCCGTGGACATACTTGTGTGTCGGGACTGCTAAATCTCTGTAAACTTGTTCATAATCTACATCTTTTGCAATCGCAGATGCACCGACTAATATAGCAAATAAGGTTACGAAAAACTTTTTCATAACCTTATTTTAATATTATTTATTAATAAATCAATCATTTTAATAGATTAGATATTAACCATAAATAACAACATAATTTTTTTCTATCTCACCTTGAAACGATTTCGGGAGGAGATTGTATTCATTTATATCAACTAAAAAAGGAATATTACTTCCTGTAATCAGCTCTTTCAATTCATAAAGTTTTGCCCTATCGGAGTGAAAATCTTTAATAACTAAATCTAAGTCACTTCCGGCATGCGCCTCGCCTTTTACTCTGCTTCCGTATGCCCAAATTTCCGCATGTGGACAATATTTATCAAAAATATCCGTAAGCATTTTTAAATATTCGGGGTTTATGAACAACCTTGACATATAACATCCTTTAGATGATAAACATCTTTTATAAAATCATCCATAAGTTTTAAGGTTCCTTCCGCAAATGCTCTGCCATAATCGTGAGCCGTATTGTTTCGATTATCTCTATATTCCATCCAACGATTAACTTCGTCTTCTGTTAATAAAGCATGTTTAAATGCTTGCCGAAATAAGTCTTTGAATGTTAATATATCAACAGCTTTTTTACTTGCAAAAAATGGAGTTAATCGTTTTCTTAAAAGTTTACCGCTTTGTTCAAGAGTCATTTCAAACCCTTTTACAAGTGCGTTACGATACATCTCGTAATCAATTGAGCCTTCTTCAACTTTTTGAATAAGTTCATATGATTTTTCAAGTGTTTCAATATATCTTTCAAGATATTCAATACTAATAGTCATAGATTTTTCCATACTTGTTAGATATTTGCTAATTTAGTATAGTAATCATTAGCACGTTCAAATTTATGAGCGGCATTAAACAATTTAGCTTCTTGCAATTGCGGTGCAAGAATTTGTAAACCAATCGGCATACCGTCTTTATCAAATCCGGCAGGAACACTCATCCCAGGAATACCGGCAAGGTTTGCACTGATTGTTGCAATATCTGTCAAATACATAGCTAACGGGTCGTTTGATTTTGCACCCAAATCAAATGCTGTATTCGGGCATGTTGGTGAAATTAATATATCTACTTTTTTGAAAGCTTCCACAAAATCCTGTGTTACTAAAGCTCTCATTTGTTGTGCTTTTTTATAATATGCATCATAATAACCTGAACTTAATGCATAAGTTCCAAGCATTATACGACGTTTAACTTCTGCTCCGAAGCCTTCTGCACGGGTTTTTGTGTACATTTCCATAAGATTTTTCGCATCAGGAGTTCTGTAACCATATCTTACACCGTCAAAACGTGCTAAATTTGAAGAACATTCTGCTGTTGCCAAAATATAATAAATTCCGATTGAATGTTTAAGATTTGGCAATGAAATTTCAACAATTTCAGCACCCAGTTTTTTATAATCTTCAATAGCTCTTTCCATAGCTTTTTGAACATCATCGGACAAACCTTCTGACATGAGTTCTTTTATAACACCAACTTTTAAACCTTTGATGTCGTTATTCAAGTTGTCGGCATAATGTTCAACAGGCAAGTTTAACGATGTTGAGTCTTTAGGGTCATGACCTGAAATTACTTCAAGTAAGTTCGCGGCATCTTCTACTGTTCTTGCGAACGGACCGATTTGGTCTAATGATGATGCAAAAGCAATTAAACCGTATCTTGAAACACGTCCATATGTCGGTTTCATACCAACAATACCGCAGAATGAAGCAGGAAGACGAATTGAACCGCCTGTATCAGAACCAAGTGATAATGTAACTTCGCAAGAAGCAACACTTGCTGCTGAACCACCTGATGAACCACCCGGAACTTTATTTAAATTCCAAGGATTATGAACTTTTTTAAATGCGGAGTTTTCATTTGAAGAACCCATAGCAAACTCATCAAGGTTTGCTTTTCCCAAAATCGGTACATAATTGTCTAATAATTTTTGAGTAATAGTCGCATTATACGGTGAAACAAAGTTTTCAAGAATTTTACTTGAAGCAGTTGTTTTTGAGCCCACAAGATTCATGTTATCTTTTAATGCTAACGGAATACCTGCTAATAAAGGTAGTTCTTCGCCATTTGCGATTTTTTCATCAACTTTTTTCGCTGTTTCAAGAGCAGTTTCTTGTGTTAAAGAATTGAACGCACCTAATTTTTCATCCAATTCATCAATTCTTTTCAGCGCTGCTGTTGTCAATTCAACTGCTGAAATTTCTTTATTTCTCAATGCTTTACTTTGTTCTGTAGCTGATTTTTTTAAAAGCTCGTTCATGTTTTCTCCTTAAAAAGCTAATCTTATAACTAAATTGTAGGACAAAAACATTGCTTTGTAAATAACACTATACTTCTTTTTTTAATTCTGAAATAGCAGGGTCTAAAAGTCTTCTGCCTACATTTTCAAAAGAAATCGAACAAAGCGTTTTATTACCGTATTTGATTAATTTTTCAATAACGCCTTTTCCATATTTCGGATGGCTTACGGTATCACCTTGAACAAATTCTATTGCATTATCTGTTAATTCCGGAGTTTCAGCAGGATAAACAGGAATTATTTCAGGTTGTTCTTCTGCTAAATCATCCTCGTAATTTTCAGGTGTAGAAATTTGCGGTTCTTCCGGTTCATTTTCTACTTCAAATTCAGTAGGAATATCTTCGACCACAGGTTTTTCCGTGATAATTTCTTCTTCAACACTATCAGAAATATTTGAATCAAAAGAATCTATCAAATCCAAATCATCTTCTGTCAATGTATCTTCTGCTGTAATATCTTCAATCGCAGGAATTTCTTCCTGTTTGTTGTAAAATACTTCATCAACATCTTTAGCAACTTGCTCAACAAGTTCTTCACGGCTAATTTGTTGAGGTTCTTCCTCTACCAAATCTTCCAGAGTTGCAGTTTCTTCCGTATCAAAGTCAAAAGTTATTTCATCTTGGTTTTCTTCAGCAGCAGGTATAATTTCAAAAGAATCAGCTTCGTCGATATTTTCATCATTAACATAATCTTGTGGAATTTCTATATTTGACTCAATTGTTATTTCAGGATAATTTTCAATAACTTCATCGACTTCCAAATTTTCATTAACATCATTAACAGGTTCAGGTTCTTCTTCCAAGTTATCTGTTAATTCAACAATAAACGGAATATTTTGCGTTAATTCTCCATAAACAATAAACTCACCGGCATTAAGCTTGTTTAAGAATGTATTGTAGCTTGCAAAATCGTGTTGAAGTGTTTGCGGAGCAAATAGAATTATATTTGCGGCACGTTGTTTGAGTTCTGCAAGATATTTGTATCTGTGACTGCAAATTATTGTCGTAAATATATCTTCACTGTCCAAAATCTGTTTAAGCAGTTGCTTATCAGAGTTATTGTTTGTAAGTTTAACAAACATATAAATATACTCATCACCTTGATTTAATACGTTGTGAATATATGATATAAGTTCACTTTGAAGAGTATCCGGAGCATTCGCAATGTCAATATAACTTATTGCGTTTGCTTTTACAGAATCCTGCAATGAGATTATATCTTCCGAGGTTTGCGCAAAAATTTGCTCTTCGTTATATTTTAAAAGTTTATTTTTTAATAAAGCAAGTTCCGGAATACCTGTTTGCTTGTATTGTTGAGAAACAACATTAAGAAAACTTTCAAAAGGTATAAAATTATCTTTTACTGTTTTTGTGTATTCTTGAACTTCATAAAAAATATCCTGAATTACAGCTTTGCTTGCAGCTTCAACTTCGGATAAATCGTTTTCGTAAATGTAATCAATCATACGCGCATTTAACGGTAATTTAAAATCCCTTTTAAAACGTATCGGTTCAAATTCGCCAAAAGTATGGTCAACATCAATAACAACAATTTTTTCATTGTAACGGCTAAGTTGTGACGTAGCATTTTTAACTATTGTTGATACATTTTCAAATTTTTCAGCACAAATTGTTAAATTTTGTTCAAAAATAGTTTCATCAACATTTATAGTTGTATTTTGTTGTGCAAGTTTGCCAAGTGCAACAGGTTTTTCTATTGGAAGCAAGCTTAAAATATCTCTTGAATTAAGAATTTCGGGATTTGATTTTATTGTTGGAATAGTACCGTCATAATTGTCAACAATACCTTCAGAATTAACATTAAAAATTAATTTAGCTATTGCATAATTTGTAGCAGCATCTGCTTTCAGATTTACAATCTGACCGATGTATGATTTATTTTCGTCTTTTAACGTTATAAATCCGGCAAGTGCAATATTTTCGTCTGCTGAATATGAAAGCTTTGCAAGGTTATTCTTAATCTCCAATAATTTCATTTTAATCCCTCTTTCTTGAAAATATTTTAGCATGAAAATTCATTCAATACCGTTATTTAGTTACATTCTTTACTATTTGTTATATCTTGAAGTCTATTATAAATATCTATTGTTAACGGACAAATTTTTAAATTTCGTTTTACAAGACTTTTAATTGTTTCTTTATAGCATTTTAAAAGTGCTTTATTAAGCCCGTTTTCTTCTTTTAGCAGAACCTTAATTTTGGATGAATATTCTTCATCACGAGTATTTGGTTCAATTTTATCTGCCAGAAAAATAATTTTTTCAAAATCGGTCATATCTTTTTTGCCGAGAGTATGCCACCTAATAGCCGACAAAATTTCTTCATCACAAACTCCAAAATCTTTATTGGCGCAATAAGCACTTACAGGCGCATGAAGAGTTTTGTAATTCATCATTTCGTCTTCATTAACGGTTAGATTTTTACGAATTATTTCCAATAATTTTTCGGTCGGAAAACATTTTGCACAATCATGCAATAATCCGGCGATATAAGCTTTTTCAGTGTTTTTATTAAATTGTGCTGCGAGTTCTTTTGCACATTCAGCGGTCCCGAGCGAATGAATATATCTTTCTTCGCTAAGATTTTCTTTTAACCATTCCAGTATTTTTTCGTCGCTAATATTTGTATAATTCATTTTCTCTTATATATCTTTCTACTTGTTCCGGAACAAGATTTTTTATGGATTTACCTGTTTTTATATTATCACGAATTTGGGTTGATGAAATATCTTCAAAATCCATTTGTGCAAATTTATAATTGTAACCTTTTAAATGTTGAAAACGATTTTTATCAAGCTCATTTTGCCTTACAAATATAATAAAATCAACAAGTTCTTTTAATTTATCTGTTTCATACCAGCTGTCAATTTTTTCAAAAGCATCAGTACCAATGATAAAGTTTATTTTATCTTTAATATCATATTTTTTGTAAAGTTCTTGTATTGTAAGATATGTAAATGAAATTCTGTCATTTTTGTATTCTATGTCAGAAATTTCAAACTTTGGATTTGATGAAACAGCTAATTGCACCATTTTAAAACGGTGTTCTGACATTTTGAGATTATAATCTTTATGCGGCGGTTTATAAGCAGGTATAAAAAGGATTTTGTCAAATCCGTAATTTTGCAAAATATATTCCGCCATTTTTAAATGGGCATTATGAATAGGATTAAATGTTCCTTGAAATACGCAAAGTTTCATAATTTTATTTTAACATATAAAAAAAGCCCCGCTTGAGGCGGGGAAAAATTTGTAGGGGAAAAATTAATTGGAGTTAGTTATTAATTAGATTAAGTGTAAAGCTTGTTTATTGTTAAATGCAATAAAATTCATTTGCGCAAATAACAAGTCAGAGCGGTCAACATATTCGGCTTGCGGTTGTACGTTAGTAGTGACCTGAGTGTTATAAATGTCTTTTAGCTTATCATCTATTTTTTTTAAATTAGCTACTGCCATTTGTTTGCCTCTCTCATCTCTTGTATATATATAAAGTATATATCTAAAATGAGATTTCAGCTTTGGTAAAAGTTGTTACATTTGTTTACAATCCTTTTTTTAAAGCAATTTTGATGGAAAAAATGTTTTTATTATGATATAGGGGAAATAATGGTTAGTAATTTTAATGTAAATCAAAAATATAACGTGCCAATGCAAGCACTAAACGGACAATCCAGTCCGAATGGTATAGCAATGCAAGGACCGGCTTCGGAACAATTGAAGCAGTCAGTTAATAATTCACGAGTTGCAAGCAGAGCAAATGCTTCAGAAGAAAGTCCGTACAAACTTCCTTTGACGGTCGCTGCTTGGTATGGGTTAAACAAAGGTGCAGATGCTTTTAACAGAGTATGTCAAGGTGATATGCAAACTTCAATTCTGGGCAGAGCAGGTACATTTGGTGATAATTTATCAGATAAAATTAAATCAACAGCCCCTGGACGCGGTCTTTCTAAAGCAAAAGGTGCTGTAAGTCGTGCATTTAATTGGCTTGCCGGTAAAAGTAAAGCAGTTAACGCAATGAAAAACTTGTCAACGCAACCTGAATGGGGTTTTGCAAGGATGCCGTTTGAAGGTTTGAACGGTTTTGTAACAATGGATATTAATTCGTTATTTGAAACTTATTTAAAACCTATAAATGACCCGATTGCTCTACAACAATATGGAGTTTCAAAAGCTGACATTGATGCAATTTCAAATTCTTTAAAAGGTTTGTCAACACAACAAAGAACAGAAAAACTTCTCACAGAAGAACTTAAAGCCTTAGGTTTTAAAGAAACGACTATTCAAGCACGCTTACAAAAAGATGGTGTTCAAGGTTTGCAAAATCTTGCAAAAAGATTAAAAATTCGCAAACTTGGTTTTACAGAAGCAGATTTTACAAAATGGCAAAAAGCTACATATGATAATACTGATATATTATACAAAGCTTTAGAAAAATCAGCAAAAGACCCGAAATTTAACATTTCAGCATGGCGTTGGGAAAAAGTCGGAGGCAGTAAAAGACTTGGCAATTTCGTTTCTAAATTAATCGGACGTCAAGTTACTTTGACCGAATTAAGAAATAAACTTGCTGTAGCTACAGGAAAATCCGGAGCAAGAACAACACTCGGCCGCTCATTACAAAAGAGTTTAGGCTGGATACAAGAAGGTTTCACAGGCAGATTTGGCGGCGGTAAATTTATTCCTTTAATGTTTGCCGGTATTCTTGCTGATAGTATAATCAGTTCATTTAAAGCTAAAAAAGGCGAACACGTTTCAACTTTTGCAGATAGAACATTTAATGATTTCTCTTATGCATTTGCTATGCCGCTTGGTTTAATGGGCTTACATAAAATCGGAGCTATGAAATATGCAGGCATGACTAAAGATCAAGTTGAAGCTTTCCGTGCAGAAAGATTGAAATTTATTGAAGACATTAAAAATGGTGTTTATAAAGGTGATAAAGCCGGATTTAAGGCAAAAAGAAAAGCCTTAAAAGGTCTGCTTGGTAAAGGCTTTTGGTCAAAAATCGGAAGATTTGTAAATATTGGTAATGAAACCTTGCCATCATATCATTTGAATGGATTTAAGAAATTTGGTAAAAACGCTGTAGGTGTTCCTTTAAGAATTGCTATCGTAATGGGCTTAATTTCTCCGTTCATTTCAAAATGGTTCACAAAAGGTGCACACGCAATATTTGGTAGACCTTCTAAATCAGTTCTGGATAAAGAAGTAGATGAAACTGAAGAAATAGCTCAAAATCCACTTCAACAACAAAATACACAGCAAACAGCACCGGTTCAACCGATTGTCCATTCAAGTGAAACAAATTTGTTAAACATGAAGAAAAATGGTCAAACATATCAAAACACAACAACAAACATAACAAATAATACTGTTGTAAAAAATGAAGAAAAAACTAATGATAACAAGACTTTAGAACCTAAAAGAACATATATACCGTCACCAGTAGGTGTACAAATCGCAGGTGATGACCCGACAGCAGCAAACGCAGCAATAGCACGTACTGCAGCAGCAGAAAAAATGGCACTGGAAGTTCTTAATATGAGATAATTTATCTATCATGAGCCGTTACATTAGATATTATGCTTAGATTTTCTCTATTTTCTGCGATAGGGTTGAAATTCTCCGCATTATCGGTCATAATGTTAGTAGCACTTGACAAGTTCGGCAGTGTAGTCATACCGCCCTTAATGTTGACAATGTCAGGAGTGCTGTCAACAGCTTGTTTAAGTGTTTCTTTATCTTTAAAAGCTGTAACAATCCATTTAGGTTATTGCCTTGCAAAAGTGGGGGAAATATGGTAGAATTGATGTATGAGGAAGTTTGTGAACACGGGTGAATATGGATTTAGCAGGGCTGAAAGCCTTGATATGACAGCGTTGTGCCGATTTAGGGGGGGGTAAACCCGCTTGTAGTCTGGGTTTTAGACTGTTTTCTCCTCTATTTTCGCCTCATTTATTGTTTTTCGACACCGGATAACGGTGTTATTGGTGTGTATGTCGGTCATTCTGAGCGACAGCGAAGAATCACATTGTTTTTTCGTCATTTTGAGCGAAGCGAAAAATCTCATTATATAAAAAGATTCTTCGGGCAAAGCCCTCAGAATGACGAAAAAGGACGAAGGGACAAGTAAAGCCCCCTCTCCCTAGCCCTCTCCCGTAGGGAGAGGGAACAAATAAGAAAGTTTATTAATTAATATAGAGGTAAAAAACATGCTAGAAACAAATTCAGAATAAGAAATAGACAATCACTATGTGGGTAGTTGCGTCATTGCGGACAAGCAAAGCGCGATCCGCAATCGCATTATTTGCGCAATCCGACGATTGCTTAATATATTGGATAACCCCCCACCCTAACCCTCCCCCTCAAGGGTGGAGGGGATAAGAAGAAGGGCGAGGGAATGAAGGAAAAACAGAGGGAAAAACCCTCTCCCGAATTACTAAGTTCACGTTGTTCACTAAG
>CAYUIW010000027.1:0-22303 GCA_964444905.1 uncultured Muribaculaceae bacterium | reverse complement strand
TATGCTTTTTAGCCTTATTCTAAAAAGTCATACTTATGAGAAAAGAATGAGTTTTTGTGTTTTATACGTCTAACTTTGTAAAAAATTATAATTTAGCTTTTTAGAAAATTTATACTCGGAATTTATGAGGTATACGAAAGTTAGCAAACTTGCTTAATACTTAAAAATTTTATAGAATAAAACTATGCTTAAACAGGATAGAATTGCTGAATTTATAGTTACTTTAATTACTCAAGTAGATGATGAAGATATAAAAACGTTCCTTCAGTATAGTGCGAAAAGATTGCCAAAACCCCAATTTTGTTCAACTATAGATTCTAATACTTACAAAACTACCCTAATAGGATATTTATTTTGCTATGTTTATGGTTATATAGAACATCACAATCATGAAATAGTAGATATGGTGTCAAAATGGGATGATTTTATACTCCCGAACTTTGTTGGTTATCCTAATTGTCTTACGAATTATGAGCCATTGTATTTGCATTTATATGCACTATGTGAGTGTTATTATTCTTATAAACTACTTGATGGTACAGAAAAAGCCTCTATTCAAGAATTTTTAAATAAATGTGATAAATCTATTGTTGGAAAAATAGGAGAATTAACTTCTGTTAAGAACAATAGTGTGAAAAAATTGCTGAAACTATTGATAAATAGTTACAAAGAAAATAAATTTTATTACTTTTTTTATGAGGATATTTTAGTTAAGCTTACTATTCATAGATGCAATAATTCTTCTAATAATAATCATACAGAAGATGAAGAAGAATATATAAAGCCTTCTGCAAAATATAAATATACTAAATTTAAATTAGAAGATAAAGGAAACAAAACCTATATTATAGGGGAAAATGGTATCAGCGAATCATTGGGAAACTATTTAATTCGGATTAAAAACATTAAAAATACGGATATTTTTAAAAATCTACAAGCGAAGAATAAACTAGAAATTCCTGAAGATTTAGACAATATAGAAAAAGGGTTAAAATTCATTACAAAAAATCTTGCACAAAGTTATAGTTATAATGAAGCGAAAGAAATACATCTAAAAATAGTTTCTATATTAAAGAAAATTCCTTCGACATCGCCACATAAAGCTAAATTATGTAAAAAGAATAATATTGCAACTATACGAAATAAGTATGATGTAATTCTACTGAATCTACAAGTATTAAAGAAGATAATTGCAAACGATGAACCAGAAGATATCATTAGAAATTTTAAAAATATAGATTTTGACAAAGAATTCTTCACAAACTATTCTTATTTAACCATAGAAGAATTAAACAATAGAAATAAACAATACTTAGAAACAAAACTGAAAGAACTATTACAGTGCATAGAAAAAGCTGATGATGATTACATTTACCAGAAACTAGAACTACATATATATAAGGTTCAAGAAAATATTCAAAGATATTTAGATATATAATTATAAATTGTTTAGAAATATAAAGTAATTTTTAGCATATCCTCAAACCCCTTGTCTGTGGCGTGTTTTAATTTTTCAGACTCATCAAAAATTTTTAAAGAGTAAATTGCAAATATCCTTAAATTACCCCAAAATGCTTGTCTATTCAGCCTTGTGACCATTTTGTACTTAACTCTGTCTTTCCTCAAAAAATAGAGTTTTTTTGATGCGTGAAGTCTGATCCAAAAATAATGTTTTTAATTTTTGATATTGTAAAAATGTGGTCGAGGTTATTAGACCAAAAAACAAACACTGACAAGCAAAAATGGAAATATGTAAAATGGAAATTTCAAATCGAAATGCGTGCATCATTAATACATTAATACAAAATTATAAAAGGCAAGGAAACAAAATGACTAAAGAGCACACCATGAATAATCATTATAACTCGTTATCAAATCTAACTGATATTGTAAATCCCAATTTTAAGAATTTAACAGTCTACAAAGTAGCTGATAGAACTAATGGATTTACTCAAATTGACAATAGAGTATTAAGAGGAGAAATTGGTTCACTATCTCCGGAAGCAAGATTGGCCTTAGCCGTATTTATATCTTTTCCTGAAGATTGGAGTTTGTACATAGATTATTTTAACAAAATCTGTAAATTTTCAAAAGGTAAATCCAGAAAAGCAAGAATGGAATTGATAAATAAAGGTTTTTTAGATGTAGAAACAACGATTGTTAATGGAAAAATCGGTTATAAATATACTGTTTATGAACTTCCCAAAAATATAATGTTTCAAAATCCGAATACTGAAATCAAACAACAGATTACTAACAATACAATACAAGAGACTGAAAGTTATCCTATTAATAATAAAGAAAATAAAGAAATAATAACAAATAAAGATTACCAAAAAGATAGTATAAATACTTGCATTACTGAAAGTAATGCAGTATGCTCAGATATTTCTTTTAATAAAGCTAAAGCAATGGATACATGTAGCATGTTAAAACATGATTCTATGAGAAATAGCTCTAATACAAATTCTAACCTTAGTAAAAAAGAACAATTTAATATAGCGGAAATTAGCAATGAAGAATCTTGTGATGCAACTTTGCAATTCGCAAATCAGCGTTTGACTGAATTAACAAATCGATTAGATATTGCAGAAAAACAAATGCAAGAAGTAGAAATGCGAAAGAAAAAACGTGAAACAAATGCGAAATTACTTATTGAATATATAAAGAAATCACAAACAATAGATGATTCTATTAGGGATGATCTTGTCAAATTTGTTCAAATGCGTACAGAGAAAGGTATACGTACAACAGCAACAATATTTCAGCAATTATATGAAGATCTAATTGCGCAATGTTCAACTATCGCAGAGCAAAAACAACGCATTAAATACGCAATTTCATGCGGATATCCAACATTTAACAAAAAAGATGGTACATTTTACAAAAAGACATGTAAATTGTCTACACAGCCAGACTTTGTTGTATCAGAAGATGATGAAGAAACATGCTTTGTAGAAGATTTTGAATTATAAAAATGGTAAAAAAAGGAGGAAACAAAATGATTAATTTAAGAGATGCAAGGAAATGTCCAATGCATTCTGTAGGAGTATGTTCAGGTAAACGTTCCAAAACAAATGGAGAAAAACGGTTCTTTTCACAACAAGAATTTCCGGATTGTACACAAAATTGTATGGTATTAGGTATCTTTAGTTCTTTAATAGAACAAAGTGGTTCAAGTTATATAAAATTAGCAGAAAAAAAATTAAAAAGCTCTAAAGAAGATTTAAAAGATTTTGAACGAATAAAAACAATAAAGAAAGATATTGTAGATTTTGTTTCTGAAGGAAATAATCTTTTAATTACTACTCCGCATATACAAAATGGTAAAACTACTCTTTTGTTAAAATTTTTATATAGTTACTTGTGGTTAATGTCAATTTGGTATCCACCGGATGAAGGCAGAGGAAAATATGTTAACGTTCCTGAATTCGTACAACGAATAGAAGCCTTTAGCATAAGAAATTCCGAAAAATTTCAAAACGAAATTAATGTTCTAAAAAATATTGCTCTTGTTGTATGGGATGATATTACTATGGTTGCGTTGAATGATACAGCCAAAAATATTATTACTTCTATAATAAGTGCTCGTTTGCGAAATGGAAAAGCTAATATTTTTGCAGGCTTGGAAGTAAATAATCCTGATATTGTTTTGGGAAATATACTTTATCAACATTTACAAAACTTTGAACACTTGAGAATTACTAAAAAATATAAAGCAAATAAGCCTGAAATCAATGATATCAATTTTGAAATATAAGAACAATTAGACAAGTGTATCAGAGGGCTAATCTCTGATGGAGCGTGTTAAAGTACTTAATTGAGCAAAAAGTGAGTAAGATTGACAATGACATTTATTGAACTAATTAAAATTAATCACATAAATATTTATAGGGTTGAAATAGAATGAATCAGCCCACAAAAATATGTTCAAAGGCTGTAAATAAATTAAAATTGAAACTATTACCTCCGCCTGAGGCTGAAAATCCAACTCGAGCTGATGTAATAAATTTCTATAGAAATTTAATCAAAGTTTTTTACTATGAAAAATAAAGTTATTTTTTGTTCCATCGTTAAAATTTGCTCCAACCAGCTATAGCCCTTTTAAAAGCTATTTAGCCTTTATAAGGTAAAGAATGAAATCAAATTTTGTGATAAAATTTTCCTATGAAATCAGCAGTCGGTTACGGTCGTGTATCATCTAAAAAGCAAGAAGACGAAGGGTTTTCTATCCCCGCACAAGTCAAATTGCTTAAGTCATATGCAGACAAAAACAATATTAAATTAGAAAAAATCTTTACTGAGAGTGAAACTGCAAAGAAAGCAGGACGTAAAGCATTCAACGAAATGCTTGCGTATATAAAAAAATACAAAATAAATACAATTCTTGTTGAAAAAACTGACCGCTTATATCGTAATTTTAAGGATTATGTCCTTCTTGATGATTATGATTTAGAAGTTCATTTTATAAAAGAAGGTACTATTTTAAGCAAGAATTCAAAAAGCCATGACAAATTTATTCACGGAATTAAAGTTTTAATGGCAAAAAATTATATTGACAATTTAAGCGAAGAGGTCAAAAAAGGATTAAAGGAAAAGGTTTCACAAGGCTATTATCCGCAAAAAGCTCCTGTTGGATATATAAATATAAAAAATAGTGAAGGCAGAAAAATAATCGTTCCTGATGCTGTTAAGGCGCCTTTTGTGAAACGTTTATTTGAACTTTATTCAACGGGAGCTTATTCCGTTGACGAATTGAGGAAAAAGTTATTTGATGACGGTTTTAATCATAATGGCAAACCTTATTCAAAGCCCCGTTTATTGTACGTTTTAAAAGATGTTTTTTATATCGGTAAATTCAAATATTCAGGAATAATTTATGATGGTAAACATGAGCCGATTATTGATGTTGAATTGTATAACCAAGTTCAAAAAATGTTCAATCAAAGCAGGGCAAGGAGTCATGACATTGAATTTGCTTATGCAGGATTAATTACTTGTGGTTATTGCGGTTGTCAATTAACGGCAGAACTTAAGAAGGGAAAATATGTATACTATCATTGTACCGGTAAACGAGGCGGTGAATGCAAGAAAGATTATATAAGAGAAGAAAGACTTGATGAGGTCTTTTTAGAGCTTATTGACAAATTGCCAAATCCTGCTGATGGACTTTTTGAAGAAATCAAAAAGGCTGTAATTGAGATGAGAAAAGTAAAAGCGGACTATGAGGAAACGAGTTGGGAAGAAATTCAAAAGCAAATAACACGACTTCAAAACCGCATAGACAATTTATATCTTGATAAACTTGATGGTAGAATTAACCAAGAATTTTGGCAAGAAAAACACAACTTATGGCATGACGAAAAAGACAGATTAATAGAAAAATTAAAATCAATAAGCCATGCTGCACGAATATTTGATGAAGGTTCGAACTTATTGGAAAACTTCTGCGAACACGCACGACAGGAGTTTTTAGGGGCAAATTCGAAGAAAAAACAAGCTATCTTAAAAATGCTAGGTTCGAACTTTGTTTACAAAGACAAAGAAGTAAGCATAGAGCTTACTTCCGTGTTCAATTATCTGTTAAATTCGCCATTTGTTAATTATGGAGCGGGAGACGAGGCTCGAACTCGCGACATCCTCCTTGGCAAGGAGGCATTCTACCACTGAATTACCCCCGCATTGGGTTACTCTCTTATTATACATGCACAATTTTTTTTTGCAAGTCTTTTTTTAATAATCCATCACTCCATTGTTTTCCATTATTCTTGCTCCACAAGCATAACCTTGACTGCTTATGGATGTGTCACAATTATTCTTATAATTAGCAGATGAACTTTTCCAGTAATTCTTACTGTTTTCCCAATTTTCACCTTGCAAAAATTTTGCGAAATCAATACCGCCGTATGGATAAATATTTCCGTCAGCAGAAACTATAACACCAAAAATGTCACGTCCAAAAGTATTGGGCGGGTTTTTCCCGTTTACATCAAAAACTATATCCGCACATCGAATTTTCAAACTCTTTGAAATTTCCGGATATGAAGTAGAAGTACACCCTTTATTTACAATACTGATAATTGCGCCATTTGCCAATTCATACAAAAAACGTCCTGATGTGTTTATATTATTGTAATTCCATATATTTAAACCCAATTTACTCTTCTTATCCGTAAATGTATAATTCAAACCTTGAACATCGTATGCACAACTTGTGTCATCATTCATACAAGTTTTTGTAACTTTGAATACTTTTTTCATAGCATTATCAAGATTTTCATAATATTTATCATCTACATTACCGGTTGGAAATAATCCGGTACAAATCAAACCTGAATCAGTACAACCTGCATTTACAATTAGTACTTTCATACCTTGAGAAAGTGTTGATACATTCTCGAGAAATTGGCTCGTCCAAAGTTTTTTCTGATAATTATTAATCAATGTAGGAATTGTTACAGCAGCAACTATTCCTATAATAGCCAATGTTATCAAAACTTCAGCTAATGTAAATGCATATCGACGAATATTGTCAGACATACCTATGTGCGTAGCACCTTCTGCTAATGTAAATACTTTTTTCATATAAACCTCTATCCTAACTAAATAAATACTATAGTAGTACAAACACTACTATAAGACATAGATGAGAATTTGTCAATATTATAAAATGTTTAAATGGAAAAAGAAAAATTTACAAAGGAACTCGGGTTTGCAATAAAAATAAAACGGATGAGAATGAAGATTTCGCAAGAAAAACTTGCTGAATTAGCCGACTGTAGCCTTTCATATATCGGTTTTATTGAAAGAGGTGAAAAAAGCATTTCACTTTATAATTTCGTTAAAATTGCAAAAGTTTTAGAATTAGATATTAATAAATTTTTGAAAGAAGTTTTGTCTTGTTAACAAGTTTGTACAGGTTCTTCTTTAGTATCCAAAGATCTAATATTAATATCTATTCTTTCACCGAATTTACCTTTCAACGTGTTTACGAGTTCATTAGAACTTGTAACCCAAAACATTGATGCCGTAAGAATTTTAACCTCTCCGGAATCATCCTTTAATTTTAACATAACAGGGTCGGAACCGGCATGATTGCATAACATTTGTTTTAAATATACCAATTCTTCAAATTTTAATTCCTCTTGGAATTTTATGGTAAAAATATTTGAGTTATCAACCGGTTTTACGGTTTCGACAATTAATGAAGGAGCTTCATCATCACTTCTGCGGTTAACTTTACCTGATATAATAACACGTTGTTCCGGTTCTAACATAGACCCGTATTCCGCAATTTTGCTGTTAAAACAAATTGCTTCAATTTTACCTGTTAAATCTTCAACTGTAATAAATCGAATAAACTTTGTCGGATCTTTTTTCGTTGGAATTTGTCTTGACATTGAAATTAATCCGCAAATTGTAACCATTTTTTCATTCGGTAATTCTGCTATTTCCGTAATTTTATGAGTCATCAAGAACGGCAATTTATCACGGATTGTTGACAATGGATGGCTTGATACATAAAATCCCAAAAATTCTTTTTCGAAAAGTTGAAGTTGTCGTTGGTCAAATTCTTCATCACTTCCTGCAAGTTGGAATTTTGTGCAAGCAAAGTCTTCGTTGTTTTCCAACCCTGCAAAAAGACTTACTTGTCCTAATTCTTTTGCTTGTGCCTCACGGTTAGCTGTAGCAACAATGTATTCCAGATTTTCAAGTAATTGTTTACGGCTTTTTTCAATATTAGAAAATGCACCTGATTTAATTAAACCTTCCAATACACGTTTGTTGGTGCATTTTGCATCTACACGTTTGCAAAAATCAAATATTGAAGCATATTCACCGTTTTCTTCACGTTCTTTTATAATGCATTCAACAACGCTTTCCCCGACTTGTTTAATTGATTCAAGCCCAAATCTAATATTATCACCGTCCGGTGTAAATTCTGCATAAGATTTATTAATATCAGGCGGCATAACTTTAATACCGTTTTTCTGAGCTTCTTCAATATAAAGCTGTGTTTTATCCTGATCACTTGATACACTGGACAAAAGACAAGACAAATATTCAACTTTATAATGGCATTTCAAGTAAGCGGTTTGATATGCCACAAATGCATATGCAGCTGAATGCGATCTGTTAAAACAGTATGAAGCAAATTTTTCAATCTGTTCAAACAAAGCTGCCGCATCTTTTGCATCCATACCATGACGAGCGGAACCTTCAATGAATTTACCTTTTTGTTGAGCCATTTCATCGAGTTTTTTCTTACCCATCATACGGCGAACCATATCCGCTTGACCGAGAGTGTAATCCGCAAGTACCTGAAATACTTGCATAATTTGTTCTTGATAAACGATTGTACCGTATGTATCTTTTAAAACAGGTTCCAATAGCGGATGTGCATATGTAATTTTTTGACGACCGTGTTTACGTTCAACAAAGTCTTGAACCATGCCTGATTCCAACGGACCCGGACGGAAAAGAGCTACTAATGCACCTAAATCTTCAAATACGTCAGGACGTAAATCTTTTACAAGTTTTTTCATGCCGGAAGATTCAAGCTGGAATACACCGTCAGTATCCCCCGTTATAAGCATTTCATAAGTCGGTTTATCGTCCAACGGTATTCTATTTATATTAAATTCAATCCCTTGACGGCGTTTTATCAATTTCATGGTTTTGGAAATCATTGTAAGGTTTCTAAGACCTAAAAAGTCCATTTTTAACAGTCCGAGTTTTTCCAAATCCGCCATCGGGTATTCTGTTACAATAATACCGTCTTTTGAAGGTTGCACAGGTACAATTTCATTAAGCGGCTTGTGCGCAATAATAACACCAGCGGCGTGAGTTCCGACATTGTTTTTTATACCTTCAATCGCTTTTGCCATATCGATAAGTTTTTTGACTTCCGGATCTTCATCATAAAGTTTTTTCAATTCCATTCCGGGTTGTAACGCATCATCAATGTGAGTTTTGGGTTCACTTGGAATTAATGATGCAAGTTGGTTACTGCGAGCATATGGTATATTGAATACACGTGCAACCCCTTTCAGCGCAGCTTTAGCTGCATAAGTACCAAATGTAATAATTTGACAAACTTTATCTTCGCCGTATTTTTGAGTTACATAGTCAATAACCTCACCTCTACGTTCGATACAAAAGTCTATATCGACATCAGGCATGCTATATCTTTCGGGGTTCAAAAATCTTTCAAACAACAGGTGGTGCTCAATAGGGTCTAAGTCTGTAATTCCCAATGCATAAGCAACAACTGAACCGGCAGCGGAACCTCTACCCGGACCAACAGGAATGTCATGAGTTTTAGCAAAATGTATAAAATCCCACGTAATTAAGAAATATGCGGAAAATCCCATTTGCTCAATAATTCCTAATTCATATTTTACACGTTTTTCAATATCATCAGGAATATCTCCATAACGTGCTTTCAACCCTTCGTGAACTTTTAAATCTAAATAACTTTCAACCGTATGTCCTTGAGGAACTTCATAGTGCGGTAACGGGCTTTTTTCACCTAGAAGTGTTAAATGACATTTTTCAGCAATATCCACCGAATTTTTTATGCATTCATCAAAAGTTTGACTATCCAACCATTTGAAAGCATCACGTAATTCCGAAGGTGTTTTCACATAAAATTCATTATTCGGGAAGTGAAATCTGTTCGGCTCATCTTTTAACGAACTTGTTTGTAAACAAAGTAATGTATCATGCCAATCAGCATCTTCTTTTCTAAGATAGTGAGAGTCATTTGTAATTATCATTTTGATATCAAGTTCTTTTGCAATTTTTATCAAATCCGGATTTGTACGTTTTTGATCATCAAGTCCATGATCTTGAAGTTCAATATAATAATCTTCTCCAAATAAATCTTTGTATCTTTTTGCAACAGCTTTAGCCTCGTCATAGTTTCCTTTTAAAAGGTTTTGCAATACTTCACCACCAAGACAAGCAGAACTGCATATTAAACCTTCATGATATTTTTCAATAAGTTCGAAATTAATACGCGGTTTATAATACATTCCTTCGCAATGAGCAATAGAAACTAATTTTACAAGGTTCATATAACCTGTTTTGTCTTTTGCTATTAATACAAGGTGATAAAGCGGGTTATGAGTAGGGTTTTTCTCATGTATATCTCCGTCATGAACATAAAATTCACACCCGATTAAAGCTTTAACCCCAACTTCTTTTGCAACCCTATAAAATTCAATAGCTGAATACATAACACCATGGTCTGTAATTGCGACAGCAGGCATGTTATTTTCTTTGGCGAACTCACACAAAGCTTTAACTTTTATGGCACCATCCAACAAAGAATATTCACTGTGTATATGCAAAGGTACGTAAGGCGTATTCATAAAAACATGTTAGCACATAGTATTTTAAATTACTTTGATTGTTAACAAAAATTACTCGTATTTGTTAAGTGCACCGTTTATCATATCAATCATTCTTGCTCTAACGGTTTTAGGTCTGAGAACAATACAACTTGAATCATAGCGCATAAGTCTTTTTAACAAACTTTCATGCGGTTCTGATTTATTGGTTATTACTTTTGCACCGTCATCTTCTATAGCAGTAAGCGTTTCCCCTTCTTTTAACTTATAAACTTCAGCAAGTCTGCCGGTTAATTTGAACACAACAGGAGATTGATTGGCAAAAGAATCTTTTTGTGTAGGCAATCTGTCAATTGATAAAATACTTGTAATTAAAATATCGACATTTTCGTGTGCAGGAATTTTATAAACTCTCAAATAAGCTGTTTTGTTTTCAAAAATAATTTCTTGAGGATTACCTGTGATAATAACCTCTTTATTTTTTTGTAAATATCTTACATTGATTTTATAATGGTCTTGACAAATCGATTCACAATGCTGAATTTGTTCTCTTATATTAGCGTAATAAAATGAAAAATCAGCAGATGTTGTGTTATGTAAGGATTCAAAAGTCTTTTTCGTATCAAGACTAAATCGGGATGTAACAGTTTTAAGCATATTATCAAGATTATTTTTTAATTTCCCGTTAGGAAGAGCTTCACTATATTCAAAAAGATATTTTATGGTTTTTAAATCATCAATATCAAATTTTAACGCAAACGGAGCGTTGTGCATTACATATTTATTGTTTATTTTATCTACTTTAGTCCCAAAAACTTTTAAAGTATTCAAATATTTATTAAGAATAACATGTTCTTTTTTTGCATCATCAGTGTCATTACATTCTTCCGAAAAAATTTTCATTACTTCATCATACTCAGCATTGTCATTGTATAACAAGTCCAGAAATTTAAATATTTTTATGCAACCGTCATTATATTTACTGTTAAATTTCTTCTGCAAGGTATTCCTCCTTCATCCGTTTTAAAGTTGCAAAAATATCATCACTGAATGCTTGAGGATACAAGACTTTGCAGTCATCACCAAGAGATAAAATTCTTTGTCTTGCAAAAAATTTGTTATCAGAAGTAATTTCAATTATCATACTATTTTCGTTTTCACTTATAATTTTTTCATTATCAAGAAGTTTAACATTTTTGTCTGTTAATTCACAACCAATAACAAAAGTTTCAGGTTCAACACAAATGGTTCTGTCAAATCTAACTTTGGAAACAGTTTCAATTTTTGACACCAAAAAGCTTGTATATCCTTTATATTGCGGACTATGTCCATGCAAATACACTTTATGATTTGTAATTGAAATTTTATCAGCTAATATATCAATTCTTTTTTGCTTACTTGCAGAATTATATAAAATTTCCAACTCGTCATTTTTTCGACACGCAACCAAAAGTTTCTTTAAAATTTCAAGATTAACATCTTTCAATGGAGAAACATTAAGTAATTTATTTTTCAAATCATCATTTGAAATATTATGTGATATTTTAACAAGAAATTTTTGCAAAGATAATAAATCTTCAACATCAACACCTTTACACAATTCTTTGAAAACCTTTATTAAACTTTTAATTTGGTCATCCGTTAATTTTATTTCAAAGGGATGAGTTTTAAGTTTATATTTTGAACCCTCGCATTTTCTTCCACGAACTATTTCACATCCCAATCGTTCAAGAGAATTGATATACACTCTCAATGTATCTATTGAAATAGTTTCATTTAAGTATGGATGGTTAGCAAAGTATTCTTTAATTTCATCATAGGATTTCGGTCCGTCCAAAAGGAATGAAAATAATAACATTGACTTAAATCCCGTGAAAGAAATCAAATTATATGTAACTTTATTATTTTTTAAAAACTCTTTCATATCATATACATTTTACTACAGATTTGGCTAAAAGGCTATACGACTAAAAGCATGCTTTTACAATTTTCGTAATTTTATTTTGTCAACCAAAATTTGAGCTTAAATTAACGTAATTTCATTAAATTTTCTTCATTAAGATTTAAGAACTTGGATTTTTTACCATGACTTCGGGGGGCATGGTCAATTGTAAATAAATAATAATTTTTTTTTGCTTGTCAAATAGTTTACTTAGTTTTACATTAGAATTGTTGAGAGGAAAAATAGTAGGACGAAAGAAAAAGAGGTGATGGCAAAGTCCGCATAACGGAATAGATTCAGGGATATGAAATTTATTATTTAGGAGAAGAAAAAATTTGGAAGGATAGGATAGTTGTATTATTAAAGCTTGCGTCAATGCGAGCTTTTTTGTATTATTAAGTTATGCAAGAACTGGAAACAAAAAGAATAATCGGGTTAATGTCAGGAACGTCATGCGACAGTATTGATGCAGGTTTGTGTGAGGTATCTCCGAATTTATCATGTCGATTAATATCAGGGATTAATTACAAATATCCTGAACACATACGTGCCAAAATCTTTCAATTGTTTTCGGGCAACGCAACTGTAAAAGATATCTGTCAAATGAATTTTGCAATCGGCAAATGTTTTGCAGATGCTTGTAAAGTCTTAATTTCAGAATTTGGTAAACCGGATTTGATAGCAAGTCATGGACAAACAATTTATCATTTTCCATTTGACGAAAAGTTAGATAACATCTCTTTAAAAAGCACTTTTCAAATCGGTGAAAGTTCAGTCATAGCGCAAGAAACAGGTTGTTTAACCATTTCAAATTTCAGAGAAGCCGATATTGCAGCAGGTGGCGAAGGAGCCCCGCTTGTATGTTTTGCTGATGAAAAATGGTTTAAGGGCAAAAATGCCGCCATTCAAAACATTGGGGGTATTTCTAATGTTACAGTAGTTTCGGAAAATTATGAAACCTTTGGATTTGATACAGGTCTTGGTAACATTATGATTGATTATTGTATGCAAAAGTTTTTTGGCATGCCTTATGACAAAGACGGTCAAATTGCATTGTCGGGAAATGTTTGTGAAAGTTGGCTTGATTGTTTAATGCAAGATGATTATTATTATAAAAATCCGCCTAAAACTACAGGCAGAGAATATTTTTCACCACAATATATCGAAAATGCTTTAAAATTTGCTCCTAAAAATCCCGAAGATATTATTGCAACTGTTACTGCGCTCACAGCCAAAACTATTTCTTCTGCATATGAAAGGTTTATTTATCCTGATATTGACATAAAAGAAGTAATTGTCGGTGGCGGAGGAGCATATAATCCTGTATTAATGAAATTTTTACGTTCATATTTGCCTAAACATATTGAACTTAAAACTCATGAAGATTATGGCATTTCTAATAACTTCAAAGAAGTCATGGCTTTTGCACTTCTGGGATACTGCACTTATTACAATATCCCAAACAATTTGCCATCATGCACCGGGGCTAAAAAAAGAGTTGTTATGGGTAAAATGGCTAGTTGCTAATTATTTTTTTTGTAATACTATAATTATATAAAGTGTTAATATTACAATTAAAATATTAACAAATGTAAAATTTGTCCAAATTTTTATCAAATTTTATTTTTACCCAAGTTATATTAGATATACAAAAAAGGAGAAAAAAATGATTAAAGCAATTACCCCGGTAAAAACAGCAGCTGTTAAAGCATATGACTATATTTCAGAAGCTTCTATTTTACCAAAACTTGAAAGACCATCTGTTAAACCATATGAATATTTCTCACCACGTAATGTTCATGAATTATCTACAGCTACAAAAGCAGAAAAAACAATTGCCGATGTTGCAAAAAGCAACGAACATATTGACTTTTTTGCTTAATAAAAACTTTTTATAGATTCAGAGATAAAGCTTATCAAATCGGACGCCATAACTCCGTATTCGGTAAGCTTTTCTGATGCTAATTCTCCGGCTTTTCCGTGGAGATAAACTCCAAGTTTTGCAGCATCAAATATATTCATACCTTGTGCAAGAAAACCTGCAATCATGCCGGTCAAAACATCTCCGCTCCCTGCTTTTGCTAAAGCACTGCTACCTGTTAAATTAGTATAAATTTCTAAATCTTTAGAACATACAATTGTGTTATGACCTTTTAATACCGTTACACAGGTATATTTTTTAGAAATCTCTTTTGCATAAAATATTCTATTACTTTGGATTGTTTCAACATCTGTTTTTAAAAGCCTTGCAGCTTCGGCAGGATGTGGAGTTAAAATCAAATCTGTCGGGAGAGTAATTTTGTTTTTTGCCAAAATATTCAATCCGTCCGCATCAATAATTGTTGGTATTTTTGAATTGCTAACAGCTTTTTTAAATATAGAAATTGCTTTGCGAGAAGTTGAAAGTCCGCAACCAATAGCCAGAACATCAGCAGATTTTAAATAAGCTTTAATACTTTTCAGCGGCACAAAAACTATATTTTGTGTTTGAGCTGAAACCGCATTAATTACACTTTCTTCTGTAGCAAGAAAACAATACCCGCAACCGACTTTTAATGCTGAAACACCAGAAAGGAACGCCGCTCCGGACATGTAACGGGAACCTGCGATATTCAATACTTTTCCGTATGTTCCCTTGTGGGAATTTTGTTTTCTTTCAGGAAGCTTAAAGTCCATTTTGCCTAATACCTTCGTAAACAACAATCGCAACAGAATTTGAAAGATTTAAACTCCTTTGACCTTCTTTCATAGGAATTGTCAAAGCATTATAGTTTTTAACATATTTTTCCGGAAGTCCACGTGTTTCCGGACCAAATACCAAAAAATCTCCGTCTTTAAACTGAATATCGGTATATTTTCTTGTTGTTTTTGTTGTCAGATAATAAAAATTAGCACCTTTATGCTGTTCAAACAATTCCTCCATAGTATCAATTTTATGAAGGTCAACACTATCCCAGTAATCAAGTCCTGCACGTTTTGTGTACTTGCTGGACAACGAAAATCCGAGTTTTCCGACAAGATACAGGCTTGAACCGGTACAAGCACAAAGTCTTGCAATATTTCCGGTATTTTGTGGGATTTCAGGTTCATACAAAACAATATTAAACATTATTTTTTCTCGAAAAGTTTTTTACTTTCTACAACTACAGGAATTCCACGAACAACACAAAATATGATTGCAATCCAAGCAAACACAACTGCAACTGTATTCATAACTTCAAATGCAGGATACATTTCAAACCCCGGAGTATTTGCAAGAATTATAAGAATAAATGCAACAACTTTAGCTACCGCATAACTTATTCTCATAAATTTTGAAGCACAAATAAATTTTCCGATTTTACTTGATTGCATTGAAGTTTCACCGAATGCAGTATAACCTTGAGCGAGTGCAACACTTCTCAAACTGTCTGTTGTAAATGCACGGGCAACACAAATTATTGGGAATATCGGACTTAACCAACCCAGAACCGCAAAAACAATCCAATAAGAAGCTTCTACAATTCTATCACCCATAATATCCAAAACTGAACCTAATTGAGAAGATTCATTGAATTTTCTGGCAAGGTAACCGTCCAAACCGTCAAGCGCAAATGCAATTATTGTAAGTACAAACGCAAGTGCATATGCCCAAGTTGCAGGTATAAACAATAAGTATATTGCGAATAACGCAACAAAAATTCTAAAAATTGATACAAAATTTGCCATAATTACTCCTTAAAGATGCTGTTTTACTCTCGACAAACCGAAATCAACTTCATCAAGTTTTTTAGCTCTGTCACCGAGCATAATTTTTTCAGCTTGTTCTAATATTCTAGTTACCATAAATCCGTTATCACCATCGGAACGAGCTTTTTTCCCTGTTTCGCAACAAGTGATAAAGTGCTGACATTCCAGTTTTAACGGTTCAATTTCAAGATAATCTAAAGTTATATTTTTAGTATTATCAGCGGATAAGTTATCGTAAATAGTTAATTTATGATCAGGTAACGTATCATCTAAAATTGCAGTACCTTTAGTTCCTCTCACCAACAATTGAACATGTTTTCTAGGAGTAATCCAACTGTCTGTAATATGACCGATTACACCGTCTTCAAATTTTATTGTAAGATGTGTTATATCCATAATATCGTTTCTGTCAGTAGATGAACCAACAGCCGAAATAATTTCAAGCGGTTCTTTGCCGATAACATAACTCATCATTGAAACATCATGCGGAGCCAAGTCCCACATAACACTTCTGTCATTTTTAAAGTAATTTACATTAAGTCTGTCGCTTTGAGCGTAAACGACTTCACCAAGTGCACCTTCCTCCACAAGCATTTTTAATCTGTTAACAGCAGGATGATATAATAATAAGTGACCTACCATAAGGATTAAACCTTTACTGTCCGCAAGTTCTTTAAGGTCTTTAGCCTCTTGTGCAACTGTAGAAATCGGTTTTTCAACATAAACATTTTTACCGGCTTCCAACATTGCTTTTACCATTTTGTAATGCGTATGACTTGGTGTTACAACTGCAACTCCGGTAATTTCCTTGTTGTTTATAATATCATTAAAATCTTTTGTAATGGTTAAATCCGGATACATTTCACGAATTTTTGCGATGTTGTCATTATCCAAATCGCAAACCATTTCTAAAACATTAAGATTGTAGAAATTTCTTACAATGTTTCTTCCCCATAATCCGCAGCCTATAACAGCTATTTTCTGTTGTGTCATTTATCTATCCCTTTTTATTTAATAATATAACAAAATCTTTTTTCATCAACTTTGACGTTGTTTGTAAGCATCAAGTCTAATTTTGTGCATTTGTTCACAACGTTCATAGAACAAATCTTTATCCGCTTCCGGAAATCGTGTTACAAGCTTGTCAAGCAACTCTTTCGGGAACTTAGAGGTTTTAACCATATTTTCAACAACATCATCCGTCAGATTGCAAAGTGAACGATAATTTTTATAATAAATCATTTTAGCTTCAACATCACTTTGTTGCGGATTATTATAAATTTTTTCACCTAATTTGTAAGTTGTGAAATTACGGTCAAAATAAATCCCGTTGTATTTTTTCAGCATTAATCTGATTATTAAATCATAATCAGCCATCATTTTGAATTTTTCATCAAAGTAGCCCTCTTTTTCAAGAACAGATTTTTTGAAAAACATTGCTTGACGAGGACAAGGCATTACCTGAAAAGCATTGTGCATTGACGGAACAAACAAGAATACAAAATCATCAGGATGTCTGCAATATGTAGGCGAAAACGCAAAATCAGCATTTTCTGCTTCCATAAGATTTACTAAATCATAAATCGCTGTAATATCATGATAAAAATCATCACAGCTTATAAATGATAAATATTTTCCTTTCGCTCTAAGAATACCTTTGTTATATCCGTTAAATTTTCCGGTATCACGTTCGGAGTAAAAGTTTATGTAACCTTTGTTTTTGTAATCTTTTAAAAGAACAACCGTATCGTCTGTTGAAGCGTTGTCGATTACAATATGTTCAATATTCGGATAAGTTTGCATATCCAAAAGCGTGCATAACAAACTAAAATCATCAGCTTGACCATTTTCTACTATATTATGCGTTGTCGTAATTATACTTACCCAAGGTTCCATACTTCTCTCCTTTATTTAAGTGTAACACATATATAGCAATAACGCTAATTGTAAAAATATATTAATTAAAAAACTCAATTGCCACACTCTATCTCACAACAAGGAGGGTGTAATTCATTATTCAAACAGAGCTTTAATAAACTCATCGGCATTAAAGGTTTTTAAATCTTCCATTTGTTCACCGACACCGACAAGTTTAACAGGGAGTTTCATATCTTTGGCAACGGCAAGGATAATAGCACCTTTTGCAGAGCTATCAAGTTTTGTTAGAGCAACAGAAGTCAAATTTACAGCTTCCATAAACACTTTCGCTTGTTGCAAACCGTTTTGACCGGTATTCGCATCCAAAACAAGCATACATTCTTGCAAACTTTCCGGAGCGTTTTTATCAATAACAGATTTAATTTTTGCAAGTTCTTCCATCAAGTTATATTTGTTCTGCAAACGACCAGCTGTATCAACAAGGATTACATCATAATTTTCATTTTTTGCTTTTTGGATTGCTTCATAAACAACAGATGCCGCATCCGCTTTGTCACGTCTTACAATATCCGCACCTGCACGTTTTGACCAAATATCAAGCTGTTCTTCCGCAGCAGCTCTGAAAGTATCTCCTGCCGCAATCAAAACTTTTTTGCCTTCATTTTTGAATTTGTAAGCAAGTTTGCCGATTAATGTTGTTTTTCCGGCACCGTTTACGCCCGTAATAAAATATATATTTAAACCACTTTTATAATTTAGCTCGCAACTGCCGGCATCCGAAAGAACTTTTTCAAATGCTGTTTTTAAATAATTTTTAACATCAGATGGTTTAATTTTATTTTGTCCACGAAGATTATCCACTAATTCAGAAGCATAATTTACTCCCAAATCTGCACTAATAAGTAAATCTTCCATATCTTCAAGTACAAACTCGGAAAATTCTTCTTCATTAGAAATATTTTCAACAACGTTATTTACGAGGGCTGATGCGGTATTAGATACTTTTTTCTTAAAATTTTCAAAATTTTCTGAGAAAAATTTGAACATTAGCCTAATCCGTTTTCTGTAATAACTTTTGCGAGAATTCCGTTGATAAATGCTGAACTATCGTCTGTAGAATATTTTTTAGCAAGTTCCAAAGCTTCATCAACAACAACTTTCATTGGAGCATCTTTTGTATATAAGAGTTCAACGATAGCTATGCGCAAAATATCTTTGTCCATTTTTACAAGTCTATCGATATCCCAACCTTTTGAATATTTTTGAATATAACCGTCAATTTCTTCGTGATGTTTTTGGAACATTTCAGCTATATTGATTGCATAATCTTTAACTTCACTTTGAGAATCCAGTGTAGCAAATTCAGCAATTTCAAGTGCAAGAAGAGCTTTTTCCGCAATGTCAATCATTTCTTCAATTCTGCCTGACATATCAGATGTCATTGGGAGCGGAACAGGAAGATTTGCAGCATCTAACGGTCTGCTAAGATTAATTTCGTGTTCTGCTTCATAATCGTCAATGCGATTTTTCATATCAATCAAAGCACCAACAGCGATTTTTAGTTCATCACCTGCATTACCGGTTAAAATTCTGACTGATTTTAATATAATATTTTCTAAATCATCTTTTGAATAATTGGTAATTTTTTTATCAAACTGTGAAAACAGTATAAACGCTAATTCTCTTGCCGCTCTTCTGGCTTGCATAATTTATATCCTCTTTATAATTCTAACAAAATTTATATTATCATGAACATTTTTTCTCCACAAGAGTTAAACTTATACAACCTATGCTTAACTTTCATTATTATACTTGATATGGGAATAATTAATTATAATTATAAGCTTGAGGATTTTGTCTTTTGTAATGATATTAAATATTATATTAATATGAATATATACGAAGAAATAAAAGTAATTCTCGTTCGAAACGGGAAATCAATGAGTAAAGTTTTGAGAAATATGAAAGCTGAAGGGCACAATGTACCTTTCCCAAGTAATCTTTCCAAAATGTTTATATCAGGAAGTATCAGATACAGACTTGTAGAAGAATTGTTGGATTATCTCGGATACGAATTCAAAATAGTTGAAAAAGAATCAAAGTAATTCACCTGCTCTGTATGAACTTCTAACAAGCGGACCTATCTGGTAATGCGAAATACCTACCTTTTGGGCAAGTGTTTTTAATTGTTCAAATTCCTCGAGAGAATAGTATTTTGCAACAGGCAGGTGAGCTTTTGACGGCTGAATATATTGTCCTATTGTGACAATATCACATCCGATATTGTGCAAATCAATCAAAGTAGTTTCAAGTTGCTCAAAAGTTTCACCAAGTCCTACCATTAGACCTGATTTTGTTGTGATATTGCCCTGCTCTTTCATATACTTTAAAACATCTAAAGAACGGGAATAATTTCCTTGCGGGCGTGCTGTTTTGAACAAATCACAAACAGTTTCGATATTATGATTAAATACTTCAGGACGAGCCTCAATTATAATATCAAGCAATTTTTCATCACCTTTAAAATCCGGTGTAAGAATTTCAATTTTTGTATTTGGAGAAATTTTTCTTATTTCATAAATACAATTTGCGAAATGTTGTGCACCGCCATCCGGCAAATCATCCCTTGTTACAGAGGTAATTACAGCGTATTCAAGTCCAAGAGCTTCAACAGCTTCTGCAACATGTTTAGGTTCATTCAAATCAAGCGGTTCCGGTTTTGCGCAAGAAATATTGCAGTAACGGCAATTTCGTGTGCAGTTATTACCCATAATTAAAAATGTTGCAGTATTTTTTGTGTAACATTCGTTTTTATTAGGGCAACGTGCATTTTCGCAAACAGTGTTTAAGCATTTTGTTTTTAAAATTTTTCTGACTGTTCGAGTTTTATCTGTATCAATAATTGGTCTTTTTAAGTATTCAGGTAATCTTTCTCTCATTATTTTAACCTCATTAAACATTCAAAAATCCCTTCGGAATAAGTCGGATGTGCAAAGCAAACAGCTTTTAAACCTTCCACGGTAATTTTTGCCTGCATAGCTATTGTAATCTGTTGAATTAAAGAAGATGCTTCTTTTGAAACAATGTGCGCACCAAGAATTTGATTATCTTTCGCAAGAATTTTAATCATTCCGTCAGTACAATTGTCACAAAGCGATTTTCCGAGTGCTGAAATCGGTATCATTGACTTTTGATAAGTCCCGCCTTCCAAATCCTGTTCACGTTTACCTATCCAAGCGATTTCAGGGGTTCCATATACAACTGACGGGACAAGACTTTTATCAAACGGAATATTTGAAGTTACTTCTAACGCTTGTTTGCTTGCAAAATGTGCAAGTTGTATTGCCCCTGTAACATCTCCGATGTATTCAACTCCGTCAATTTTTTCAACTTTATTCGGTACTCTTCCTACTGCAACAAGAATTTTTTCAGTTTTAAGCGTTTCTCCGTTTGAAAGTGTTACGTTGGCATTATCATTATTTTTTTCAATATTTTCGACAATTGTTTTTGTGTAAAATTTTATATTTTTAGATTTAAAAATTCTTTCAACTCGTTTTGAAATTTCAATATCTGCATTTGGCAACAGATTATCAGCCATTTCTACAACTGTTACAGTTGTGCCAAAGGCTGAAAATATTCTTGAAAATTCAATTCCAATTGCGCCGGAACCGATAATTACAAGGCTTTCCGGTAATTTTTCAATATCTAAAATATCATCAGATGATAGAATAATTTTGTGATCAAATTCCAACCCCTTAATTTCTCGTGGAATTGAACCCGTTGCACATATTATTTGGGCACAAGAATAAGTTTGCTCGTTTGCTTTTATGGTATTTTTATCAAGGATTTCAGCTTTGTGAGGAATAACATTAATTTTTGCGGTTTTGAATGCACGTTCTAACCCAGCACGAAGCTTTGTGACTACCGCATTTTTGCGTTCCATAATTTGTGGGAAATTAATGTTACGATTTTCAATATGAATTCCAAAATCTGCACAACAATTCAGCTCTTCAAAAATTTCAGCAGAATGCAAAAGAGTTTTTGTCGGAATACACCCCCTGTTAAGACATGTACCACCTGCAAAATCTTTTTCGAACAATATAACCTTTTTACCTTCCGATGCTGCGCTTAATGCCGCTGTATAACCTGCAGGTCCTGCACCTATAATTCCTAAATCAAAATCTTGTGTCATATTCCCCCTTTTTGCTAATTATTATACCACAAGTATTAAATTTAAAGGTCAATAAGTTTTACTGTAAATAACAGGTTTGTTACGGCTCTCCACATCTTGAAAAAGTTCGCAAGATGTGGTAGAATTAGTGTATGAGGATACTGGCACACACAGGTGAATATGGATTTAGCAGGGTGGAAAGCCTTGATATGACCGTGTTATGCCGAT
>CAYUIW010000026.1:0-22846 GCA_964444905.1 uncultured Muribaculaceae bacterium | reverse complement strand
ACATGCGAGCAATAAACGTAACACAACTAGGCAGCAAATGTGCGTTTGAGATTGGCGGAACTTGTTATGGTGCGCCATTTGTACCGACACCTTTAACCAAAGCGGAATGCGAAGCTGAAAAAGCAAATTTGGGTATAAATGCATGTTACTACGACAATGACTACTGGGCAGGAGCTGTAAAAGCATGCGGTGGTGTAAATAAAATGCCATCAATGGCACAGTTAGCAGAAATAGCTAACTACATCTACAACACAGACCAAGTACAAGCTAAAAACGATGTAGAAAACCTAACAATGGACACAAGCAAAATATCTTCTCTAGGCTTTACTCTAAACTCATCTAACGCGTTCTACGTTTGGTCAGGTGAGGAGAGCAGCTACGGCAACGCGTACAGCCGCTACTTCAACCCTACCGACACGTTCTGGTGCCGCAACGGCCGCGGCTACAGCAACAGGCAGGCGGTGTGCCTAGGTGATTGAAATATGTAACGAACAATTCACAATCTAATGTCTGATTTTACATAAATGCTATAATTAAGTTATGAATTATATATTTTATTTATTAATCGTAATTTCTATCATAGCAGGTGCAATTAACGGGAAGTTATCCGATGTTGTAAATGCAATTATGTCCGGAGCTGAGTTATCCGTAAAAGTTGCATTTTCATTAATCGGAATAATGGCATTTTGGCTTGGGATGATGAAAATAGCAGGAAAATGCGGATTAATAACTATAATCGCTAAAATTCTAAAACCAATTACGAAGAGATTATTTAACGAAATTCCGGAAGAGGATGCAGCTATCGGCGATATTGCAATGAGTTTTTCAGCAAATATGTTTGGATTAACAAATGCTGCAACTCCGATTGGAATAAAAGCAATGGAAGAACTTCAAAAGAATAATCTTGATAAGACATCCGCATCTAATGCAATGTGTATGTTTTTGGCTATGAACACGGCAGGGTTTCAGCTTATACCAGCTACTGTAATTGCGGTATTGATTGGTATCGGTTACAAAAATCCTACTGAAATAATTGCACCGGCACTTCTTGTAACATCTATAGCTTTTGTCAGCGCAATAATATTAGCAAAACTTTTCCAAAAAATTTGGAAACCACAAGAAACGGAGGCTGAAAAATGCAATCCGTAATGAATATTATCTCGCTTTGGACATTACCTTTCATTATTTTATTAATTCTTACAATGGGATTAATTAAAAAAGTTCCGATTTATGAAGTCTTTACGGACGGTGCAAAAGACGGATTTAAGGTTGCAGTGAATATAATACCTTATTTGGTTGCGATTATTGTTGCAATATCTATGTTTAGGGCGTCGGGAATAATTGAAATGGTTCAGCAGGCTTTTTCCGGAATACTAACGCAATTACACATTCCTGCAGATATTTTACCCGTAATGATTGTACGCTCTTTATCAGGTTCGGCAGCACTTGGTGTATTTTCAGATATTGCGAACACTCTTGGACCTGATGATTACGCAACAAAACTTGCTGCTGTTATGGTTGGCAGCAGCGAAACAACCTTCTACGTTCTTGCCGTATATTTTGGAGCTGTTGGAATATCCAAATTACGTTACGCTCTTGTTGTTGGGCTTTTGGCTGATTTTATCGGAATTGTTGCAGCAATCGCTGTGTGCAATTGGATGTTTCTCTAACATCATCAACCCAACTTTGTGTAAATTCATTACGGTCAGGAGGAATTATTTTTTTTACAAGTACTGCATAATTTATGTCTATAAAATTGATTTTATTAATTCGTTCTGCAATAAATGTTTTTGCACCACAGTTGTGACAAAATTTCTCAACAGGCAATATTTTACCGTTTTTGACAACAGCTTTGTGTTTAATTCCGCAACAGGAACATCGCATAAGAAACCACTGATTCTCAATCAACTCTCCGCAATCAGGGCAATATCCGATGTCTTGCTCAATTGAAAATTTTTCGTGATTACATTCGTGATGAAACAAATTAAACATATCACTTATTTAATAATAAAAAACAAAATGTCAATCAAAAATACTTCTTGATGAAATATATCTTTTATCTATTCTTGATGCGACAAATTGTCCGTTAATAAATTGTTTAATCTTATTATAAACAGTCATCATATAAGGATGTTGTGACTCATCATACTTAACAATATTTACAAGTTTTTTGTTGCCTTGCACAAACTCGGTTACAACAATTTCATTTTGTTTTCCAACTCTTCTTTGGGTTGATAATTGATTTACCGGACGATTTAAATCGAAAAATGCCGGATTATAATTATTATTGGACTTGAAAAAATTGCCAATAGCTTTAATTGACATAGAATTCCTCCGTGGGTAATGTACAAGAGCAATCATAATAAAAATAACTTAGCAAGTCAATATTTAAGGGTTTCGATGAATAGCATTTGTAAATCTAATGACAAAAAATATTTTTACAGATATTATATATATATGCAAATAATGCCTATCAAAATGTTTAATCAGTACAAACCTGTGCCACAGAGTAAAAAAACTGTCACAAGCCGTAATCCGTACGCTACAACATTGCAAACAAACAGAGCTTTTATAAATTTTAGCGGATATTACGGGGATACACAACCTATTAAAAAACTGTATTGGCTGGTTAGTGGTAAAAATGTGCCGGACCACGATAACTGGACTGATAATCATATATGGGAATATTGTAACAAAAGATGGATAAATGCTTATCCTGCTGAACTTTTAAAACGAACTCCGACTGAAACGATTAATTCTATTATGACATTAACCGGAAAACGAAATATTCCGTCGTACATCCCTTCCCCAAATATCAGAGGAAATAACTGGGGACGTTATGCAAATTACATTGAAATAAATCCGCGGCTTATAGCAAAATATGAAAATGGCAGAATTTCGGACGGACTTTTACAGACCATGAAAATTATGACTGCAATTCCGCCATCATCTTACACTTCATCCAATTGTTTAATACTTTCGCAACTATATCCTTCTTTTAATAATGACGGAACTTATAATGATGAAACTCTTTATCAAACAAATCTTCATGTAGGAATAAGTAAAAATCTCACCGCAAGAAATCTTGATTACAAAATGGGTGATGATGAACAAGTTAAAGCATTTAATGATTTGGCGCACCTTTTAGGTTTTAAAACAGGGTTTAGAATGCCTATTTCAAGCGGACAACTAAGAGTAAAAGGAGAAGATTTTTCTTGGGCAAAACACGAAAAATCTTTTATTGATGCCTGTGTTTGGGCTGCAGAACTCGGTTTTGATTCAATATATTTTGACAGTGCAAAACATATTGTAAATATGGATTGCTATTGCGGAGTCGGTGATGTTCCAAACAAAGCTCAAATGACTTATATTTTAAGAAGAATACGTGAACAAACCGGCAGAAACGATTTATCATTTATCGGAGAAAAATGTGACTTAAACCCTGAATATGCACAAATAGGATTTAATGCCGGTACTGATTGGTCAAATCCACATTTCAAAGACAGTGTTTCTTGGGAAAGTGATAAACAAGTTTATAATTACAATTATGCAACAGGTCCGGAAGTTTCTAACGATAACGATTATGGTGAAAAAACCTTTGAAAGCCGACTTGAGCGAATGGATGGATGTTTATTCCAAAATCCGACAAAAAGAATTCCGACTTATATGCAACTAAACGATATTTTGCCACTTTCACCATACACAAATACTCACGAGGCAATGATGCATGTTGTAAAACTTAATGCTTCAGATGCTTGGACGGAATGTGAAAGACACTGGGACGGAATTTTGCGTAACGACAATGATGCTCGAAATTACACCCGAAATGTCTATAAAAAATTCGGTGAAGCTATGTATTTATAATTTTTATGCAAATTTTCTTGTTGCTGCAGATTTCATTTTGCGTTTTTTAATGTTTTTCATTAAAGATGCGCCTTTTTTAATATTTGAATGAGGTCCGTTGTATTTTTTCTTAGTCGGTTCAACTTGTTCTTCTTTTGTAAGTCCTTGTACTAATGTAAGTCCTTGAGAAGCAGCTTCACCAACGTTACCTATAATGTCTGTAACTTTTTTCATTTTTTCTTGTTTTGCAGCTTTTTTAGCAGCTTTTTCTTCTTTTTCTAAGCGAGTTTGTTTTTCTTCTTCACTTTCTGTTTTGTTATTTTCGTCAGTTGCAACTTTATTATCGGCTTCATCTTTTTTAGTTTCATCAGCTTTGTCAGTATTGTTTGCGTTGTCATTAGCTTCTGCTTTTTTATCCGTTTCAAGATTTTCATCAGCAACTATTTCATCAACTTCGGAATTTTGTTGATTAGCATCGAAGTTTTCAATTTCTTGAGCTGTTTCTGATGTACTGATTTCTTGAACTTTATTATCGATTTCAGCAATTTTTTGGTCAACCGGCATTTGTTCTGAAGAAGCATCTACACCGGTAACTTGTTGTTCTACAGCTTGAATGGCAACTTCTGCTTTTTTAGCATCATTAGCAGCTTTTTTATTTTCTTCTTTTTGTGCGTTATCAGCTTCTTGAGCTTTCTTTTCTGTTTCTTTTTTAGTAGCTTCATCAGATTTGTTATCAGTGTTATTAGTGTTGTCAGTGTTTTGGGTTTCTTCTACTTTTTGTTCTTTAGCTTTATCAATTCCGGTAGCTTTACCTGCTAAGTTCATTACAGCACCTGCAGTTGCCATGCCGGCACCAACTAAAGCAAGAATTTGAGTAAATTTACTATCTTCACCAACAAGGTTAGCGATTTGAACACCTGATGTAAGAACTGTACCGCTCATACTTGCAACTTGAGCAACTTTGTTAAAAGTTGAACCGGAAAGTCCGTTTGCAATACCGTTAGCAACCCCTGTCAAAGCACCTGCTGCACCTGCAACAGATGAAACTGTTTGCAACCAACCTGATGCTTCACCGCCTGATGCAACCTGAATGTTTGCAGCCATTTCAGCTGTTGAAGATACAGCCATCAAAGAAGCTGATACTGTACCGATAACTTGTTGAGCCATTTTTGTTGTAGCTGAACTAACACCCGGAACAGATACATATGACATAGCAACTTGTATAGCTGCTTGACCTAAGCACATAAGTGCTTGCCCCAATTGACCGTTTGCAATCAAAATTGATGCTTTTACTACAGCACAAGTTGCAACACCTTCAGTACCAATTTTTACCAAAACTGCACCTGCTGCTGCTGTTGGTGGCCATAAGCACATAGCAGTACCGATTGACAATGTGATTGAAAATACGTTACTAAATACTCCGACAAATGCCAATTGACGTGCTAATTTTTTTTGTTTATCAGCTTCAGCTTTTTGACGTTGTTTAACTAATTTGTCTTTTTCTCTGATTAATTTATTTATTTTTTTATAACGACTTTTAGATGTTTTTTGAATATTTTTAACAGAAGTTTGATTTTTCTGAACAGTTTCTTTAATTTTAACAAAACGTGTAGAAATAATTGTTAATCTTGCATTATTAGCTTCTAAAGTCTTTGTATCTTCTTGATTTGTATCTTGACCGCCTAAAAGTCCATCGCTTTGTCCGGCAAGAACACCGTTACCTTGTGACAAAAGACCACCCTGTTCATTTTGTTGCTTGTTATTATTTATTGCAACAGGTTTGCTGTTTTGTTTTGCTTGTAAACGAGTTTGAATTTCTTCGTTTTGAAGTTGTAATTGTTCAAATTCAACCAATAAAGCTTCTTGTTCTTTAACTAAAGCATCAGTTTCTTTAACAATTTTATTCATTCTTTTTTGGTCTTTATTGAATAATTTAATTGTAGTTTTTGTTTCTTTTTCAATTGTCTTTTCATCTCTTTTAGCATCAGTTGCAAAACCTTCAGATTCTTTTGCACCTTCGTTAACTTCTTGACCCATTTTTTTAGTTTTAGAAACATCGCTTGCACTGGCTTTATCAGGAACATTAATCCCTGCTGAATTTGATTGTGAATTAGAAGTTTGTTTTTGCGGAGCGTTAGTTGCTTTAGAATTTTGTGTTGCAATCATTCTGTTTGTCATGTACGGAACATCAGCTTCGCTTTCTTTTTTATTAGAATTATCTTGGTTTGAATTACTTTCTTCATTTTGTTCTTCGTCTGAAGTTGCTGCAACAGAAAGTGCCGGAGACATTGTTACATCTTCAACTTTTGTTTGTGAAACATTAATTCTTGATTTACTTTCTTCATTTGTATTAATTGCTGCTGCAGTAATTTCTTGAAGTATAGTACCTGTTTCAGATGCAGCTTCACCGGTATTTCTTGTAGAAAGTCCAAGAATCATTTTGTATAACAACAAAAAATGCCCTTTGTTTGAATCAATTAATTCTTGACCGACAATCTGAGTTACATCACCATAATCAATTGTTGTTAAAGCTGTTTCGTCTTTATCTGCCAAAAATTCAGAAAGACCTTCAACTTTTTCAAGTGATTGTAATAAATTTTGTTGACCTTTATTTCCAACTGCTTTAAGTTGTTTTTCAAGCTTATCCATTTTTTGTTCATCTTGCTCTGTGAAATCAACTTCATTTTTTTCAACATTTCCTGTACGATGAATTGAAGATGGATTTTGCATTTGTTTTTCAAGTCTTTTTTGTTCTTTTTCTGCTTCTTCTTTCTTTTCTGCGAGCTCATCATATTCAGCTTTTTTGCCTTTCATTGTGAACTCAATAACTTTTGCTGTTTTTTCAGATTTATTAGCTTCTTTTTCAGATTCAGCTTTGACTAATTTAGTTTCAATAATTCCACGAACAGAATTTGATTTTTCTTCACGGCTTCTATCTCTAAAATGTTTAGCTTGTTCTTCAAGAGTAGCTCCGCTTTCAATCATTTCTTGTCTTTCGCTTTGAGCTGCTGTTAACTGTTCTTCTCCTTCACCGGTACCTTCTTGTTGTTCAATTGCTTCAAGAGCTTCTTGAATTGTAATATCGGTTACATCAATTTGTTCGCCTGTAATATCTGTTGCTTCAACACCTTCAGTCCCGATAGCGATTAAATCAGCACCAAGACCAACAAAACCTACACCTGCAGTTAATGTGATTGTACCTTGTGTAATAAGTGCTACACCTGCAGGATAAGTAAATATGCTTGCGAGTAATGGTGTACCGATAGTTATCATTTGGGTACCGCCAACTATCAAGTTTGTACCGTATAAAACTGAAACAGTACCTACTGTGCAAGTTTTGTCCATTACATCATTTGCTTTGTCATTAAATTTATCATATTTTTCATTTGTTTTTAATGATTTTTGAAGTTTTTCTTGAACAGTTAAACCTTTTTCGTTGTTTGTTTCAATTTTACCGTCAACTTCTTCAGCTTTAGCTTCAGCAGTAATTTCACCTGAATTTTCATTATCATCTTCAATTGAAACCGGTTTTGCAGATTCTTGAGCAGCCAAAGCTTTTTCAGGTTCATTAGTTTTTTCAGTTTGAGTTTCAGCTTCATCAACTTGAGATTGTTGTTTTTCTTCAACAATAGCTTCTTTTTCTTCAGCAAGTTCAGATTGTTCTTTACCAAGTTTTTTGAGTTCTTTTTTTGCTTCCTTAGCCAATTGAGCAGAATCATTGCTAACTTCTTGAACTTTTTTAGTCAACTTTCTTGTACCAAGACCCATTGTTGTGAGCCCGTCCATTGAAAGTTCTTCATTTTCTTGTTCTTCCGGAACTTCTGCTTCTTCTTCAAATTCTTCACCGGATTTGTTGAAGTCTTCGCCCATTGTTTCTTTTGTTGCATCAATTGTTTCAGTTGCATTTGCGTTAAATTCGCCTGCAAAATTGTAAAGTGAAAGATATTGGTTCATCATTAACTGATTAGTTAATGTATTTGAAAATTCTATTAAATTATTTCCGTTATCAAGAGCATCTCTGGCAATAGTTTTACCTTTTCCGCCAAAGAACCAATCTTTTAGTTCGCCTGTAATCATGCTCATAGCCAAACCTGACATTGTATTTTTTGATTTGTAACCTTTTTCATACAATGCAAGCTGTTCAGCCATATCAACAGTATCTTCGCCTAAATCAATGCCTTCAATAGCGTCTTTGTTTAAACCGTCCATTGAATTGATTAAATCTTGAAGTTCATCAGAAGAAGTTTGAACATTTGTAATAAGTTCTCCGTCTTTACCATTAAGCATTTTACCGAGTTCTACGTATCTTTTTTTATCAACATCGGTTAATTCACTACCATTTTTGGCTTTGTCTTGAAGTTCTTCGTATTCTTTAGTTAAATCACCAATCTGTTTAAGAGCATCTTTTTTTGATGTTTCTTGTTCTTTTTGGATTTTTTCTGCTTTTTTTGAAATTTCTTTGAATTGGTTAAATTTTAAAGAAGCTTCATTTTTTGCAGTTGCAGATTTTTCGCTCAAAGTTTGAGTTTTTTTCTGCATTTTTTGAAGTTCAGAATTTGCAGAATCTTCACCTGTGCCTTCAAGGTCATTAGTTACTTCAGCATCATCACCTATTTCATAAGCTGTTACATCGCTATCTTGCATAGAATGAGCCCAAGTAAGCACTTCTGCAGGTACACACACACCATTGGACTCCATTGCAAGAATTTCAACGTAAGAAAATTGTTCCCAACTAGCATTTTCTTCGCTGAAATTATTTTGAAGTCCTTTATAAAGGGTTCCATATTTAGCTGTATTTGTTTGTTTTATAACTAATTTGGCATAATCAGCCCAATCATCTTCAGTTGTAAAAGCTTTAAATTTAGGATATTTAGCAGGGTTCGCAGCATAAAGAGCTTTAAGTTCGGCAACTTTAGCTGCAACACGAGCTTCAGCAGCAGCATCTTGTTCTAATTCATATGCAGCTCTATCTGCTTCCGTTTCAAATTCCGGAAACAAATCTGGATATTGTTGTCTTAACTCAGTAATTTTCAATTTGAACCCTTTCCTTCATTTAAAATATCGGTTCAAAAGCCTGTAAACTTTAATATTTTTGGCTGTTTGTAACAAAATGTAACAATAAAATCAGTGTTAATTAACAGCACTTCCAAAAATTGATTAAATTGTTATAAATATTAATTTTGAAAATTTTTCAACAATTTTACGAAAGATTTGGATGAAATCCCGATAATATTTTCCAAATCACCTTCTATTGATTTCACAAATCCGTCAGGAAGTTCTTGTATTCCATATGAGCCGGCTTTATCAAACGGTTTAAATTTTTCAATATAATTTTTTATCATTTCATCAGACAATTTTTCAAATGTTACAAAACTTGTTGTAGAATTGATTTTACTTTCACCTGTTGCAGAATTAATTATAGCAATAGAAGTTACAACTTTATGAGTTTTGTCGGAAAGTTTTTTTAACATTGAAAAAGCGTCATCCTCATTTTTAGGTTTTTCCAAAATTTCATCACCCAAAACGACAACAGTATCAGCTCCAACAATTAAAACTTCTTCCGTTACCAACGGAACTACTGCAAGAGCTTTATTGTACGCTAAATTTTCCACATAAGCGTAAGAAAAAGCCGCCTTCGTGTGTTTTTCAATATACGGAGACGGAATAATTTCCAATATGTAATCCTTTAAAATCTCACGCCTTCTGGGAGATGAAGACGCTAGGACTATTTTTCCCATTCCCTGTTCCTTTCTATGCTTAATGCGTCCATTATAACATAAAACGAACAAAAAACTTTTTTATTACATTTGTTGTGCAGTTTTATTATATCTTGCGGAACGTGCATTTATAGCATAACAAGCTATATTCAGACGTTGTTTTAACAACATCATATTTCTTGCCATACTTGAATAATCATTCATTGCCCCAAGCATTTTTTGCGGGTCAACCATAGATTCCATATTATCGTGATTGTCAACGCGTTCTTCTGCGTACTTTTTAACCAGTAGCTGGTCAATGTAATCCTCAGCACCTATTGCCATGAGATTCCTCCCTATTCGGTTTTCCTGTTCCTAAGAAAAATTAATCCTTAATATTCCTGATATATATATTAAGTATATCTTGCCCAAAAAATTGCCTAATCTTATCATAAATAGTTTACATTTTGTTACATTAGACTTATTACCCTTAACTCAAAAAAAGTTACAACCCGCACAACCCACACCAATACTAAAAAAGACCCTCATTCAGAGAGTCTTAATGTTAATCCATGAACAAAATTACCACTTGACAAAAGTGTTGGCTTAGCCTACAATATTAATAAGGACTCCTATATGGAAAAACAAATTATTTACTATTATACAAAAGAAGGCAAATGCCCATATAAAGACTGGTTCAACGAACTTGATACTTCAATACAGTTGCGAATAGATAAGCGTATTGAAAAGTTAAGGGCAGGTCTTTATGGCGACCACAAACCTCTCCAAAAATCAGAATTGTCAGAATTACGCATGGATTTTGGTGCTGGGTATCGAATTTACTATCATGACCTTGATGACTTGGTAGTTTTATTTATTGCAGGAAGTAATAAAAAAGACCAAAAGAAAACCATACAGCAGGCTAATACTTATTTTAATGACTATATTGAAAGGACAAAATAAAATGACCTTAACTGATAAACAAAAAGAATTTATAAATAATGCTCCTAAATGGGAAGATGACCACTTAGGACGCTTACTGAATACTGAATATCAAAAAGAGTGGTTAGAACTTACGCTAAATGAATTTTTAGAAGACGGAAATATTGAAACGTTTATAAGATGTCTTACTGATGTTGTAAAAGTTCGTGTAAAAGCAAGTGGTAGAGGCGAAATATCAAGACTTGCCAAAGAATTAAAAATTGACCGTAGTAATTTATCAGAAATAGTAAACGGAGAAAAACAGCCTAGATTGGAAACTGCTTTTAAACTTTTAAATGGGCTAGGTTTCAAGTATGATATCAAATTGAAATCCGCTTAATGCGAAAACTAGTTGTTGTTAAAGATTTCAGCCCCTTTTAGGACTTCTGATATAAGTAGTTGGTGTATTAAATCCCATTATTGTTTTAGGGAAACACCTTGAACTAGAATCAAGAATTATTGGAATTAATAATGATACTCTTGCCACACAGGATGAAATATTATATAATACCAGAAATAGGGATAATTATGAGAGAATGTATGATTAATAAAATTGAAAAATTATTAAATACTAAAGTTCCAGTGTTTGTATTTTGTATATCAAATGGTATTGCAGCCATATTTACACAAAATTTAGGTTTGCCGAGATTTCTGTTTATGATAGTAACTATTGCTATAGCTCTTTTAATTAGTGTGGTAGTGTTTGCTTGCATAATTATGAGTTGGTTAATTATAAGCTATATAAAAGAAATATTTACAAAAGTAACTACTTGGGTTTATAAAAAACCTAAAATATTACTTGTAAGTTTATTTTTAACTTCATTTTTATTAAATTTATGGTGTTTAGGTTTTATTTATAAAATACATAAAAAAGTAGATAAGGTTGAGCAAGATATGTATTTTTTTTATGATGATTTAAAACGAGGTAGGATTGCTGAATTACAGATTCTTGATATAAATTTTGAAAAAAGATTAATAAGATTAGAAAATCATATACCTAATCTTGGTGCTTTGCCCATACTAGATAAAAACACTACTATTGGTCGCTATGAAGAGGCTTTGGAATCTGATATGCTTGGAGAGTAGTTGATATTTAACAAACGTGAAAAAATAACAATATTTTTTATTTTAATTTTAGTGATAGATACAACTATTGTATGGTCTACTATAAACCCTTTAAACTCTGTACAAAAACCTATAATTAGAACACTCAAGAACACAGATATAAAGAAGATTATAGTGTTGTAACACCGCAGCAACAGGGTTTAAGACTTCGAAACCCTTACCAATACTAAAAAAGACCCTCATTCAGAAGGTCTAAATGTAAATGGGGCGCCTGATGGGATTCGAACCCATGCATATCGGAACCACAATCCGAGGTCTTAACCGCTTGACGACAGGCGCCATTACTCTTTTATAATAACATGAACATTCTTAAAATCAAGGCAAAAAAATCCCCGCAAAAGCGGGAATTTTTCTTAGCTAATTCTTTGGAACATATATCCAATTCCACGAGCTGTTAATATTAACTCCGGATTTGCCGGATCTGATTCAAGTTTAGAACGTAATCTTGAAATATGTACATCAACAACACGTGTATCAATTCTGTGATCAGGTGGGTATGCCCAAACATGTTGCAAAATTTCGTTTCTCGAAAATGCTTGTCCAGAATTGTTTACAAGTAATTCCAACAAACTAAATTCCATACCGGTAAGTCTGATACGTTCATTTTTTCTGAATACTTGACGACGAGCTGTATCAATCTTAATATTGCCGGTCGTAATAACATTTTTAGTAACTTTTCCAGCAGGTGTTGCCGTTTCACGATTATTTGTACGTCTTAATACAGCTTTAACACGTGCTTCAAGTTCTTTTGGACTGAATGGTTTGATTACATAATCATCAGCACCAAGCTCCAAACCTGTAATTCTTTCTGATACATCACCTAATGCAGTAAGAATAATAATAGGAACGTCGGAGGTTCTTCTTATTTCTCTTGTTACACCGTAACCATCCATTTTCGGCATCATTACATCAAGCACAACTAAATCAGGATTATATTTATTGAATGCATTAACAGCTTCTTCACCATCCTGAGCAGTATAAACATCATAACCTGCCATTTTTAGACGAGTTTCTAAAATACGTCTGATACTTGCTTCGTCATCAACTAATAAAATACGTTGACGATCTTCTGTTTCATTGTGCAGTTCAGCATTTTCTGTCATAGTCTTTTCCTTACTTAATTAAACCTTACACCATTACTTTAAAAAATATTACAAAATATATATTTTTTTGTACTTATATAACGATATATTAACCTAAATACATGAAAAAAGCAAGTGGTTTTTATAAATCAATAAAAAATACTATAATTGTGATGAAATTATTTGTCTGAATTTTTCTAAATCTTCAACAGTATCTATGCCAACCGGTATAAAATCAACTACACTTGTTTTAATTTTCATCCCGCTTTGGAGAGCTCGCAATTGTTCCAAACTTTCTGATAATTCTAATGATGTTTGAGCCATTTGAGTCATTTTTTCGAGTGCTTCTCTTTTGTATCCGTAAATACCAAGATGCCCATAAAATGTTGCGTGTCCTTCATTGCGTTCAAAAGGTATTTTAGAACGTGAAAAATAAAGTGCATATCCGTTATTATCGACAACACATTTGACAAGATTCGGATTTTCGATATCTTTTTTATCACGTAAAACTCTGATAAGTGTTGAAATATCAGCGTGTTCATTATCTCGAACATTTTTTATAACTTCATCTATACTTTCAGGTTTAATCAATGGTTCATCACCTTGGAGGTTTACTACATAATCAATTTCAGGATGTCTGGACATTACTTCTTGAATTCTATCACTTCCACAGTTATGTGTTTCTGATGTCATTTCAGCTTCAGCACCAAACATTAAACAAGTGTTGAAAATTTCTTCATTGTCTGTAGCAATAATAACTCTATCTGCAAGTGATGCTTTTACAGCTTTTTCAAAAACCCATTGAATTATCGGTTTCCCGTTAACTTCAATAAGCGGTTTACCTTTTAACCTGCTTGAACCGTATCTTGCAGGAATAATTATTGCTGTTTGTCCCATTTTAATTTTCTCCTATCATTACAGTAAATGAAACCCATTGATTTTGATGCGTTTCGTCAATACATTTCAGCTTGTTTGCCTTGATAGCATCCAGTACAACCTTACGTTTTTCATCCAAAATGCCACTCAATACCAATTTTGCTTGAGGTTTCATAATATTTTTTAAGTCAGGCATAATTTCAGCAAGAACATTATGAAGAATATTCGCACACACAAAATCAAATTTCTCTATAATTTTATTCGCTGTATTTAATTCAAAATAACATTTTGTATTATTTTTTATGGCATTTTCTTTAGCAACTTCAATTACAGTTTCATCATTATCACAACCGTAAACATAAGCGGCGCCGAATTTTTTTGCACAAATAGCCAAAATACCTGAACCCATACCAATATCAGCAACAGTTGCATTTTCCGGCATATGTTTTTCTATAGCTTTCATACATAATTGAGTTGTCGCATGTGTTCCAGTTCCAAAAGCACAACCCGGTTCCAGTTTAATAATAATTTCATCCTTTTGTGGTGTATATTCTAACCAATCGGGTACAACTACAATTTTATCCGTAACACGAGTGATATCCCATTTTTCTTTCCATTTTTTTGCCCAATCCTCATTGGGTTTGTTAGAAATTACATAATCCCAACTGCCAAGTTCTTTGTCTGATAAGCCTCTGGCTTTTAGAGCATTTCTCTCGTATTTTAAAAGCTCATCAAGTTCTTCAGGTTCATACAAAAGAAATACTTTTAAAGTTCCTTCTGTTGTTGAAACCATTTCTAAATCCTTGTAAGTTTCTTCTGCCAAAATAACTCCTTCACAATGAAGAATTTCAAAGCAAAAATCAGAAAGAATTTCTTCAATTGCAGGATTAATTTTGATTTGAAGTTCATAATAAGACGAACTCATTTTACACCTCTTATTCTAAGAAAACACCCATTTTACGGAACTTATCATATCTCTGATTACGAAGTTCTTCACTTGACATTACATTTAATTCATCAAGAGATGAAAGAATAGTATTTTTCAATTCTTCAGCCATAAGGTCATAATCTGAATGAGCACCTCCGACAGGTTCATTAATTGCACCGTCAACAATGTCAAACTTCATTAAATCTTTTGCGGTAATTTTCAAAGCTTCAGCAGCTTCATTATTTTTAGAGGCATCACGCCAAAGAATTGAAGCACAACCTTCCGGTGAAATAACTGTATAATAAGCGTGTTCCAACATAAAAACTTTATTTGCGACTGCCAAACCGAGAGCACCGCCGGAACAGCCTTCACCGGAAATAATTGCAATAACTGGAACATTAAGTTTTGCCATTTCTCGCAAATTGACTGCAATTGCAGAACCTTGACCTTTTTCTTCCGCACTTATTCCGGGATACGCCCCCGGTGTGTCGATTATAGTGACAATTGGAATATTGAATTTATTGGCATGTTTAAATAATCTCAAGGCCTTTCTGTAACCTTCGGGTTGAGGCATACCAAAATTATACTCCAGATTTTCTTTTGTAGATTTGCCTTTCATAGTACCTATAATCATAACAGGACGTCCGTCAATTTTAGCAAGTCCGCCGATTATAGCTCTATCATCCATACCTTCTCTATCACCATGAAGTTCCACAAAATCTTCACACATTAGATTTATATAATCCAAAAAATTAGGTCTTTCCGGATGTCTTGCAATCTGCATTTTTTGAGAAGGTGAAAGATTTGAATATAAATCTTTTTTATAGTCTTCTGCTTGTTGTTCAAAAGTTTCAATTTCTTTATTTAAATCCATGCCGGACTCCAAACTTATTTTTTTTAATTCTTCAATTTTTTCTTGAATTTCCATTATCGGCTTTTCAAATTCTAAAACAGTAGTCATATTTTTATACCTCATGCATTGACAAGATATTTGCCAATGTTGCTTTTAAATCTTTTCTTGCCGAAACGACGTCAACTTGTCCGTATTTCAATAAATATTCGGCTGTTTGAAAATCGGATGGAAGTTTTTGTCTGATAGTTTGTTCAATAACACGACGGCCGGCAAAACCTATTCTGGCACCTTGCTCTGCAACAATAATATCACCGAGTGTTCCAAAACTTGCAGTAACACCGCCAAATGTGGGTTCTGTTAAAACATTTATGTATAAAAGACCAGCTTCATCTAATCTTGCACAAGCACAAGAAGTTTTAGCCATTTGCATTAAACTCAATGCGCTTTCTTGCATTCTGGCACCACCTGAAGATGTAATCGCAATCACAGGAAGTCTTAATTCAATGGCTTTTTCTATAATTCGAGTAACTTTTTCGCCTACTACACTTCCCATGGAACCGCCCATAAAATCAAAATCCATAATTGCAACAGCGGCTCTATGACCGTCAATATTACCGATACCGGTAATTACAGCTTCATCCAATCCTGTTTTTTCATGAGCTTTTTCAAGTCTATCCTTATAAGCTTCGGTATCAAAGAACTCCAAAGGATCTGTAGGTCTGATTTCTTTGAACATTTCTTCAAATGTGTCAGTATCAAACAATTGTTCAATACGTGTTTTGGCATTTATTCTGAAATGATAGTCACAAACAGGACATACCATCATATTATCTTCAATATCTTTTTTAAGCAGTTGGGCATCGCAGTGAACACATTTTGTCCACAAGTCGGGGTTTTCGACAACTGCTGCTTTAGCTTCAAGAGCACGTCTTTGGATTTGTGCTTCTTTACGCTTTTCAAACCAATCTTGAACTGTCATATTTTAATTATCCTTTATATCCCTTAAAGACATTATACACAAAAAAAAACTTATATCAAATCCGGTAGCAAATTTTAACATTTAAGAGTTTTAAACCAAATATGAATATCTTACCTATATCACAAATATCTTTTCAAAAAATGCACATGCAAAAAACCGGTGATTATAAAATGCCAAAAGATTTTAATTATGTTGACAATACCGGTAAAAAGCATGAATTAGTATTTAATAAGCAATTAGATGATTCTGTTAAAATTTTAAGAAAAGAAGATTTAATCATTCCGGACCCAACCGTTAACTTTTTTCGCATTAAAGATAATAAAGTGTATGGGATATATATGTTTTCTAAAGATAGATATAAAGGTACAGGAAGTGTATTTCACTTAGCTAAAATAATTGAGATGCTTGAAAATGAATGTTCAGAAATAGATATAAATTCCTTAAATTCTGCAATAATATTTCATGCTAAAAACGGATTTAGAGGTAATTTACATGACCAAATAGAAGCACACTACGCATTAACAACAATAGTAAATTCATTTTTTTTAGATGATAAATTTATTGACATTTCTGCTGATGCTGCTGAATTAATGGCGAAGCAGGATTATTCACTTGACAAAGTTAATAAAATATTTACAGAATTTCTTGAAATAGCCGTAAAGCTTCCTAAAGATGTTACTGATAAGATATATTTTCGAGATACTGCTGATCAAACACTGTTATACGGGATGAAACTAACTAAAGATGATGTAATAAAAAATAAAGACTTTTACAACAACTTATTTGAAAAACACAAAATTGATTATAAAATAGACTAGTCTTTCGGACGTTGGAAAAATTTTCGCATATCTTCAGGAATATGCACATTTTGCACAGCGAGATGATATTTTCTTAAATTTGCAATAGCTTCCTGCTCATCCAGCAAGTCCCGTTTTGGTACATACTTTGTCGGTTTAATTTCTGTCCGACCGGTAGTTTTATTAATTATTTTAGCAACTATTTCATCAATATCAGAACCTGAAACATTATATTTAGCAGCAATTTCGGAAGCAGTTGCACCTTGCGGGAATGTATAAAGCCAATATAAAGTTAAAACATCACATGGTGATACCGTTAAAATGCCTTTTTGGTGCGGTGTGTACATAATATCTCTGATAAAAGGACTATGTCCAAGTCCGACAGCATGCCCGATTTCATGCAAAATTGTATGATAAGTTTCACCATCATCCATATAATCTCTGTGAATTAATCCGTCAGTCAAACCTATACTGACTTCTGCACTATACAATCTGTTAGAACTGTCATAATCAAAATAACAATGTCCCAAAGCTTTACGTTCAACTCTTTTCCAATCAACATTAATTTGCGATTCCAAAAGAGTGTTGACTACAGTAAATGAAACTTTTCCTTTTGTTGCACTTTGCCAAGCATCTAAAGCTTTTTTTACCATAGCTCTGTATCGGGAATCTTGCCCCTGCTTTGAATAGAATTGCATTGGAGCAATATAAACCTTTAATGGCATCTGGCATGTCCAACGCATTATTTTACCGTTTCGTAAAGACTCTTGTAAATAAGTTTTCTTATTCATATATTTATTGTATAATAAAAATTGAGACAGGGATAGAGGAGAAAAATTATGAATATAATGCAAATGATGAAGCAAGCTCAAAATTTACAAAAAAAGCTTAAAGAAACTCAATCAGAACTTTCAAAAATGGAAATTACCGGCGAAGCAGGTAATGGTGCTGTTGTTGTAACTTGTGACGGACAAGGAAAATTCAAATCAATTAAATTGAAAGCAGAAGCAATTGATCCTGAAACTCCGGAAACTGTTGATAGCGAAACCATCGAACTTGTTGAAGCTGTTGTTACAACCGCAATAATCAATGCCAGCAACAATGCAACTAAAGTTATGGAAGAAAAAATGAAATCTGTAACAGGCGGCATCAATATTCCGGGATTATTCTAATGATTTATCCAAAATCTATTGCAGCACTGATAGAACACTTTCAAAAGTTTCCTTCTGTCGGTCCTAAATCAGCACAACGAATGGCATTTTATATGTTAAGAATGCCGTTGAGTGAAGTACAAAAGTTCGCACAAGCAATGCTTGATGCAAAACAAAACACAAGAACTTGTGAGATATGCTTTAACATATCATCTGAAAGTCCGTGTGAGATTTGTACTTCAGCTGGACGTGACCGAACTACGATTTGTGTTGTTGCAGAAACGAAAGACCTTATTGCTATTGAAAAAACTAATGAATATAAAGGGCTTTATCACGTATTGCAAGGTTTGATTTCACCAATGGATGGAATTGGTGCTGACGATATCAGAATAAAAGAATTTCTTAACAGGTTAACTGATGACAAAGTGCAGGAAATAATTCTTGCACTTCCACCATCAGTTGAAGGCGAAGCTACAAGCCTTTATTTAACCAAATTAGTAAAACCGTTCGGCATAAAAATTTCCAGAATAGCATTCGGACTTCCTGTGGGTGCAGATTTGGAATATGCGGACGAAATCACTTTAGCTCGTGCGATAGAAGGTCGTAGAGAATTATAAGTTTTACATTAACCCTAAATCTTTTAAAAATTTTTCATTATCTGCTAAATTTGCAAGTTTGTCATCAACAAACGGGTCAACAACACCGTCTTCGAATAATTCATTTACAAGGCGGTTATGAGAGGTATTTTCAGGATTTGACAATACTAACTTAGAAAAATTATTAATATCAGTTTGTTTTTCATAAAGTTCAACGGCTCTTTTTGAAAGATTCGTAAGAAACTTGTTTTTTGGTGTTAAAAATTCATCACTAAATGGCTTTGTCATTGGAGCCACATTAGTTTTATTATAATTTTTCAACTGTTCTGCGAGTTTCTTAAACATGCCATATCCCTTCATGTTTAATTATCTATTTTTTTTAAAAAATGTCAATCAATCCATGGGTTGACCTGTTTAATAAACCAATCTTGATAAAAATTTGTATTTGGATTACAATTTCAGCAAAAAGGAGTAAACATATGCTTGATATTAAATTAATTAGAGAGAACCCTGACAAGATTAATGAACTGTTAAAACGTCGTAAACCGGAATTGTCGATTGATGAAGTTATTGAAATAGATGTTGAACGTCGTAAAATTCAGGCTTTAGCCGACGAATTACGTGCAAAAAGAAAATCTGAATCACAAAAAATAGGTGAATTAAAGAAAAAAGGCGAAAACACTGATGCTATTCAAGAAGATGTACGTAAAATAGGCGATGAAATTAAAGAACTTGAAGAAAAACAAAATTTGCTTGACGAAAAACAACGCAATATTTTACTCCATATCCCGAATATTCCTGATGAAACAACTCCTATAGGTACTTCGGAAGCTGATAATGTTGAAGTTTACAAATGGGGTGAACCAAGAAAATTCGATTTTGAATTTAAACCTCATTGGGATATTTGTGAAGAAAAAAATCTGGTTGATTTTGAACGTGGTGTAAAACTTTCTCAAAGCAGATTTACTCTTTATAGAGGTAAAGGTGCTAAGCTTGAACGTGCTATTATAAATTTCTTCCTTGACTGCCACACAGGAGAACAAGGTTATGAAGAAATTTTACCTCCGTTTATGGCTAATGCAGCAACTATGACAGGTACAGGACAATTACCGAAATTTGCAGAAGATATGTACAAATGCGTTGACGAAGATTTATATCTTATTCCAACAGCAGAAGTACCGGTTACAAATATTTATGCAGGTGAAATTTTATCGGAAGATGATTTGCCTAAATATATGACGGCTTACACTCCGTGTTTCAGACGTGAAGCAGGTTCAGCAGGTAAAGATACTCGTGGTCTAATCAGAGTGCACCAATTTAACAAAGTTGAACTCGTTAAACTTTGCACTCCGCAAACAAGTAAAGATGAACACGAAAAATTAACTCAAGATGCTGAAAAAATGTTGCAATTACTTGGTTTGCCATACAGACGTGAATCTTTATGCACTGCGGATATTGGTTTCTCGGCTAATAAATGTTGGGATTTAGAAGTTTGGATGCCGTCTTATGGAACTTATAAAGAAATTTCAAGTTGTTCAAATTATGGTGATTATCAAGCAAGACGTGCAAATATTCGTTACCGTGATAAAGAAACTGGCAAAACCCAATTTGTTCATACAATTAACGGCTCCGGTTTGGCTGTAGGCAGAACTTTTGCAGCTATTGTTGAAAATTATCAACAGGCTGACGGCTCTATTATTATTCCGGAAGCTTTAAGAAAATATACCGGTTTTGATAAAATTGACTAAATACTTACAAATACTTAAAGCGGGGAAATATATTTCCCCGCTTTTGTTGTTAAATTTTTAATTAATTTTAATTATTAAACACGTCCATACATATCTTCATAACGAATAATATCATTTTCTGATAAATCATCACCCATTTGAATTTCAATAACTTCAATAGGTTTTTCATAAGGATTTTGAAGTGAATGAATTGCTTTTACCGGAATATCAATACTGTGTCCGGGTGACAAGGTGTATTCTTTGCTTTCAAGAATTACTTTGGCGGTACCGGATAATACCACCCAATGTTCACTTCTATGGTTATGTGATTGGACAGACAATTTCTGCCCCGGATTTACACGAATAATTTTTGACTGAAATCCGTCACCTTTTGCTATAACAATATAATAACCCCACGGGCGATGATATTCAACATTAAGCATCTGATTTTCTTCTGTTTTTTCCGCCATAAACACCTCTCTTTTTAATTATACTATAAAACTTTCAATATTATAAAAAAAATCTCACCTGTTACATAAGTTTACATAATTCCCCGAAAAGTAAATTTTTAATTCTAAAAAAACTTTATATAAATAAGGTTAATGTGGAGAAATGGTTATGGATTTTGACAATTTTATGGTTACACCGGCAATATATCAGGATATTCCTTCAAGTTATGGAATGACCCCAATGCCAATGTACGGTGGTTGCATGTACCCGACTTACGGAATTAGCGGACTTAAGCAAGTTCCTGCAAATGATAAGTTTGAAAAATTTCAAGCAAAAGATAAAGAAACATCCTCATCAATGAAAAAAGCTGGCATTGCAGTTGCAGTTTTAGGTACGGCAGGTTGGTTATTTGCACTTAAAAAAGGTAAATTAAAAACACCTAATTTTATAAAAAATGCAGGAACAAGTATTAAAAACGGGTGCAATAAAGTTAAAGATTTTGTAATAGATGGTTTTAATAAATTCACCAATCTATTTAAAAAGAAAACCACTTAATATATACATCCCCTATTATGCCGGAATTTAAAATCCGGCTTTTTTGTGATATATTTAATAAAAAAAGGGGGTAAATATGGCAAAAGATTGTAGTTTTGATGTGGTTTCAGAATTCGACAGACAAGAACTTGCGAATGCTGTAGATCAAGTTAAACGTGAAGTTGGTTCAAGATTTGATTTAAAAGATTCAAATTCTGATGTAAATCTTGATGCAGACAAATCAATTACAATTACAACAAATGATGAAATGAAACTACGCAACATTTTTGATATTTTACAATCAAAACTTGTAAAAAGAAATATCAGCATTAGAATTCTTGATGCTCAACCGATAGAAAATGCTCTTGGTGGAAATGTAAGACAAGTTTTTAAACTCAAAAAAGGTTTGACACAAGAACTTGCAAAGAAAATATCTTCAGACATAAAAGATATGAAAATAAAAGTTCAACCGTCAATTCAAGGAGACAGCGTAAGAGTTTCCGGCAAAGACAAAGATGACTTGCAAAAAGTTATTCAAATGCTTCGCCAAAATGAAGAAAAATACGACTATCCTCTACAATTTACAAATTATAGATAATAATTAAGAACCTCGTTAATTCGAGGTTCTTTTTAAATAATCTTATTTTCTTCGTTAACCATAACTATAGCCGGTTCAAATGTATCAACTTCATCAGGAGCAAAGTATGCATAAGATACAATTATAACCTTATCACCTTTTTGAACTTTTCTAGCAGCTGCACCATTTAAACAAATACATCCTGAATTTGGTTCACCTTTAATTACGTATGTTTGAAATCTTTCGCCATTATTAATATCTAAAATATCAACTTTTTGTCCTACTTTTAAATTAGCAGCATTCATCAAAACTTCGTCAATCGTAATAGAACCGACGTAATTTAAGTTTGCATCTGTAACAGTTGCTCTGTGTATTTTTGAGTGTAAAAATTCTAATAACATTTCAGCCTCACTTTAAAAGTATATAACAAACAAAAAAACAGTACAATTTTAAATCACTAATATTTTTAGTGATATTTAAAATCGTAAAAATGTGGCGATTGGACTTTTTGAGTTCAAAATCTTGAAAAAGTTGGGTGAATGTGGTAGAATTAGTGTATGAGGATACTGGTGAACACGGGTGAATATGGATTTGACAGGGTGAAAAACCTTGATATGACCGTGTTATGCCGATTTAGGGGGGGGTAAACCC
>CAYUIW010000025.1:0-22958 GCA_964444905.1 uncultured Muribaculaceae bacterium | reverse complement strand
GATTGGCTATGACTTCAACAATCAGAGAATTCTTTGTTGAACATCCTGAAAAATTCGACCCAAGAGAATATATGGGACCTGGCAGAACTGCTGTTAAAGAAATGGTTATCCACAAAATGCGTGACGTTCTTGGTACAGCTGGACACGCTCAAGACTAATTGCAGAGGATATTACATCAAATTAAAGACCGTTCCGAAAGGAACGGTCTTTTTACATCTATTTAACTTCAAATCCATTCATCAATAATACTTGAACTTCCCCCGGAGCGAGTTTGATTTTTAATTTACCTTTTTCTGATATAGGAGAATTTGTTATTTTGATAGGAATTGTTAAAATATCATCGGTATAATGAGGAACGAAAACAGAACCTTCTTTGAAACCTCTGAAATTCATATTCCCGAATACAATTACTGTAGTATTGTTGTAACTCATTGAATAAGCAAATATTTCAGTATCTGTTGTTTTTAAAGGTGTAAAAGTTCCGCTTGATAATATCGGTGAAATAAATGCTTTAAAACTGTTTGCTGATTTAAATTCGTTTTGGAGTTCACGAATTTTTCCACCTGGTTTTCTGGAAAAATTAAATATATCCATTTTACCACGGTGTGTAAAATAATATTCATCATCCGTAAAAGTTTTTCGTGCTTTTTTGTTTGACCACAGATATATATAATTGTCACCGGTTGTAAAACCGTCAACATAATAAGCGTTTACCGGTAAAGTCGAATTTAGCCATATAATCATATCGCTATAAGCCGGTCCGTTAATAAGTACCGGACTTATTTCATCATGGGTTGTAAAACTGCCGATAACAGCCTTTTGTTCCGCAAATTTATTATGCAAAGAATTCGTAAATTTTACATGATTAATAAGTTCAGATGCATTACGCCAATCTTTCATATTAAAATAACTGCCGTAAAAGCCATCAAACCCTGCTTCAAGAAGCTTGTCATAAGGTGTAAAAATTATCCCGTTAGCAGAAGGTGTCCAACTGTCCGAAGATTCTGCCAACCACATAAATTGCGGATCTTTTCGTCTTGAATAAGAAATTAATTCTTTCCAAAATTTTGCAGGTTTTAACCATGCTGCATCTGCTCTAATCCCATCAGCACCAAGCTTAATCGCATAATCTACAAAATCTTTATATAAATTGTAAACATCAGGATTTATAGCATTTTCTGTTCCTGCATTAAAAAGTCGAACATCTTTCCAATCAGCCGGAATAATCGGCTGTCCGGAAGTGTCTTTTGCAAATAATTCAGGATGTTCCAAATATAAATCATAAGCTCCACATGAAGGTAAATCAACAATAATACGTATTTTGCGTTTGTGAGCTTCGTTAATGAATTTTAGGGCTTGTTTCTCAAGTGAAAGAGCGGTGCGTTCGCTTTTTAATTGAGGATTAAGTGTATCAAAACTTTTCGCCGCATATAAAGAGCCCGCAGTTCCAAGCGCTTTGGTTTTGCCAACTTCCATAATTGGGAGAAGATGTAAGGTATTAACTCCACTTGAAGCGAGTTCATCAAGTCGTCCGATTGCATTTAAAAAATTACCGCTTTCTTCACCTTCGGAAGTATCAATAATCCCATCTTTATTCAAATCTTGTGCTGCAAAAGTTCTGAGATTTACTACATAAATTATTGCGTTATTAGATAAAAATAAATTGCGCAAATCATTTACCCAAGCTTCATCACAAAATGTAACCTGTGTTGATAAAATTACTGCAATTAAAGCAATTAAAAATTTCTTCATTATATATCCCCTTATAAAAATATATTAGCAGAATAATACTATATTTGCAATTAACGGGTGTATTTGCGATTTTTGAGTTCATCAGGTAAAAACTGCTGATAAACATCAGGGGCTTCATGAGAATAAATGTAACCTTCACCGAAACCGTATTTTTTGGCATCTTTGTAGTGAGCATCTCTCAAGTGCATTGGTGGCGGAAAATCGTTTCCGCTGTCAATATCTGCTAACGCATCATCAATTGCACAAACTGTTTCGTTAGATTTTTTTGCACGTGCAACGTAAATTACGGCTTGAGCCAGCGGAATTCTTCCTTCCGGTAATCCTAAAATTTCAACGGCTTTATATGCATTTAAGGCAATATTTAAAGCCATTGGGTCAGCATTTCCGACATCTTCAGCCGCACAAACAATAAGACGTCTTGCAATAAATCTCGGGTCTTCTCCGGCAGCAATCATTTTCGCTAAGTAATAAACTGCCGCATCCGGATCACTTCCTCTTAAACTCTTTTGAAATGCGGATGCACAATCATAATGTTCTTGTTGAGAATATCTTGTATTACGTTTTTGACAAATGCTTTCAATAATTGCAACTGTTAAATTTCTTCTGTTATTAACCAAATCACTTGCAAAATAAGCATTTTCAACAACATTAAGCGCATATCTTGCATCTCCTCTTGCCAAATTTATGATAAAATCAATCGCTCCGCTTTCACAGTCCATAGGTAAATAATTTTTTGCAAGATACTCAAATCCACGCTTTATAATGCTTTCCATACTTTTATCATCAATAGAATTAAGTCTTACAACCTGAACTCTTGATAATAATGCCGGAACTACCTGAAAAGACGGATTTTCGGTGGTAGAACCGATTAAAAATAATGTACCGTTTTCGAGATGTGGCAAAAGAGCATCTTGCTGAGTTTTAGAGTATCTGTGAATTTCATCTATGAATAAAATTGTTTTGGTACCTGCTCTTAATGCTTCTTTGGCACTTTCAACCGCATCTTTAATATCTTTTACACCGGAAGTAACTGCAGAAATTTCAATAAAATTAGCATTCGTTTTTGTTGCAATAAGTCTGGCAAGAGTTGTTTTTCCGCACCCCGGAGTTCCCCAGAAAATCAATGAAAATAATCTATTCGTTTTTAATAAATTTAAAATAGGGCTGCTTGGAGCTACAACGTTACTCTGCCCAAGAAAATCTTCAAGTGTTTTTGGTCTTAATATTTCTGCGAGCGGAATTTGTTTATTTTGATTTTCGAGTTCCGTAAATAAATTATTCATAGTATAATTGTAACATCAAAAGTAAAAGGTGTCTAATGAAAAAAATATTTCTCATCCTGATTATTGTTATAGTTGTAATTATCGGAATAAACTTGAAGCCTCAATCTTCAAATAATGAAGTGGTTTTCTGGACTTTGCAGATGAGTGATTTTTCAGAATACATGAACAATGTTATTGATAAATTTGAATCTCAAAACCCTGACATTAAAATTAAATGGATTGATGTTCCGTTCTCAGAAGGTGAAAAACGTACGCTTGCATCAGTTCTAAGTGACAATCCGCCCGACTTAATTAATCTTAATCCCGATTTTTCGGCTATCTTAGCTCAAAAAGGTGCTCTATATGAAATTAAGCCGGAATATACTTCACAATATAATCAAGAAATTTTAAACTCTTTAAAATATAATGGAAAAATTTATTCACTCCCTTGGTATGCAACATCGGCTGTTACAATTTACAATAAAGAATTAATAGCGGGGGTTAAGGTTCCGCAAACATATGAAGAGATAGTTCAATTTGCCCCACAAATTAAATCAAAAACAGGTGCATATGTATTTCTTCCAAATATTTCAGAAAACGATACAATGCTTAGAATTTTAAACAAATATGGAGTTGCATCAGCTGATTTAATCAATTCTGAAAAATCCATACAAGTTTTTGATATGTTCAAAAAAATGTATAAAGAGGACTTGATACCCAAAGAAGCTATAACACAAACTCACCGTGAAGCTTTAGAAAAATATATGTCTGAAAATATTGTACTTTTTCAAGCAGGTGCCAATTTTTTGAATATGATTAAAGAAAATGCACCTTCAACTTATGCTAAAACTGATGTGGCACCGCAAATAACCGGTGAATTCGGTCAAAATGATTTTTCTTTGATGAATTTTGTAATACCTTTACGTGCTTCACATAAAGACGAGGCATTAAAATTTGCATTATTTTTAACAAACGAAGAAAATCAAATTGAATTAGCAAAACTTACAAATATTCTTGCAGTAAATAAATATTCGTTACAGGATAATTTTTATACAACATACACAGATGATGATTTAATGGCGAAAGCTCGTGTAATAAGTGCAAAACAGCTTAATAAAGTTGAACCGGTTTTAAAATCAGAGCGCAATCAAAAAGAAATTAATACTCTTATAAACTCTGCAGTTCAGGAAATTTTATTAGATAAATCAGAAACCCCATCTATATTAGACAGGGTTTCAAGAGATTGGAAAATTCTTAACAACGCCAACAACATCCGCCAAACATCGGCATTGGAGCCCCGAACATAAGCGGAGGAGCAGCAAAAGACGAATAAAATCCGCCATACATTGGCATTACCGGCATCATCATCGGCATTGATGTAAACATTGCTGTACTAGCCATTGCAGATGCTGCAAACGGGTTGTTTGGTGCAAAAGTATTCATAACACTGTTCATAGTTGTTCCAAGATAACTGTGAGTGTTCTGGTCAATTGCACGACCCATCAATGCAGTTCCAAAACCCATTGCCGTCGTGCTTGTTCCTGTAGCTAATGCCTCACCGATACTGGCACCGTTATTTTTCGCTTCTAATGTATTTACAATGCCTCGCATGCCTGCAAGTCCCATTTGAATACCCGTCATTGTATCTGAAAATCCGGGGTTATAACCGCATGGATAAATCATAAATATACCTCGTTTTATATACTATATATATAAAAACACATGTGTTTAATAAAAATTGCCTTTATTTTTATATTATATTAAGTAATGTAACAAAATAATTCTAAATTCTAAAGATTTCAACTATTTATGCCGAATTAAAAAATATAAGGAAATTAAAAAGGGATAATCTGATGGGTCTTAATGTTACAAACACTCAAAATTTCAAAACAGGAATTGATACTTCTATTTTAAAAGAAGTATCAGCTGAAATTTTAAAAAGAGCGCAAGCAAAAGCTATGAATGCGCAAACAGGTAACAGCGTTTTCAGAACAGCAGATTTAGGAGTAGATTTATATCAAGGTAAAGTTGATAACCAAACAGCACGCCAAATTGCGATGAATAATTCAGGCTTGCAAGTTCAATTAAACGAAAATGTAATGAAATCAATCCAATTTTTGAACACACAAGCAGCACAAAGAGTTCAAAAAAATGTTGAAGGCAAAGTTGCATTTGCAGTATATGAAGGTGCAGATGCACAAAAAGCACCTGAAACACCAAAATTCAATTCTATAATAAGTTTTGCGACAGCAAAAGACAAACAAGGTTCAAATCCGTTCTATCACGGTGAACTTCTTGCTAACGGAAACAAAAAAGAAGAAAAACACGAAGAAATTAATATTTTCGGTTAATATTCTTCATCTTCTTCGGTATTTTCGTTAATAATTAAAGATTCCTCAATTTTTTTCATTTTATCATTAATCTTCCCTTTAGGTAAATCCTTCAGGGTGATTTTTCTTTTCTTGGCGTTAATAACATCCGCAACATTCATCATTGCAAGAGAATTTAGTGTTGCACGCAAAACTGCGCTTTGGTCCATATATTGATTGTTTTGGGTATTTTCTTCTTCCTCTTTTTGTTGTTGGGCAAAGTATTCACCGCCTTGACCCATTTTATCATCTTGAGTTTTGGCAGCAGTACCTGATATATCGCCGCTTTTAAAATTAAACGAGCCACCTATACCAAAAAATCCTGCGGATCTGTTATCGACCATATTTTATACCCTTTACCTGTGTTTATTAGATTATAACTAACCCTTTAGGAGTTTAACTCCCCTAAATAAATTATTTTGCTATTTTGTAAATAAATATTTACATTTTATATTCGCAAGAATTATAGCATATTTTATTGAAAAATACAACAAAATATGTTATTATAATAATGAGGATAGATGAAAGGCGTTTATATGAAAAAACTTTTAGGATTTACTCTTTCGGAACTAATGATTGCACTTGCAGTATTAGGTATATTGTGCGCAACGGTACTTCCTGCAATAACAAATAACACCCCAAATCAAAATAAAATGATGATGAAAAAGTCTTATTTTGTATTTCAAGAAGTTATTGATGAACTGATAAACGATTCAAATTATTATCCGCTTTCTGACGGTTATTGTAAAGACAAAAATTCTGACGGCTATGTCGGATTTGATTGCGGAGATGCTGAAAAATTACCATATCTTTTTTCAAAACAAATTAATATGGACGAGAGAATTACAGAAACACAAGCAACATTTAAAAATGATAGCAACTATACAAAATCATCACTTGCTGACTGTTTCGGAGCGGCAAATTCTTGTTATATCTTGAAAACATCAGACGGAATATCATGGGCATTTCCTAAATCCGCTTTTACAAAAGGTACCGCAACGAATAGCATACTTATCGGAATTGATGTAAACGGCAATAAAAAACCAAATTGTTATCAAGGTTCTGCATCTTGTTCATCAAGAACAAAAAACTTTGACCAATATCGCATAAAACTATACAATGACGGTATTATAGAAATAAATTCTGCGGATACGTGGGCTAAAAATGCTATAAACGTTAATTCTTCACTTACAGAGGATAATTAAGATGAAATATTTAAAAGCATTTACTTTATCTGAAATAATGATTGCTATTACAGTTTTGGGATTAATTTGTGCTGCGGTTATGCCTGCGATTTTAAGCAATAACCCAAGCCAGAACAAAGCAATGATAAAAAGAGCTTATTATAATTTTTCAGATATTATCAGTACATTTATTAACGATGAAAACCTGTATCCTTTAGATGACGGCAAATGTTATAACAGTTCCAAAGAGCTTGTCGGAGAGGGATATGTAGGACTGGATTGCGACGGACAAAGCTCTAAATTGCCGTGGAATTTTACACAAATTGTAAATATGGATAAAAGAGTTACAGAAACTCAAGCTGCCTTTGCCACTAGTGCAAGTTATTCCAAAAGCGATGCAACTGCTTGTATGGGCGTTGCGAATCCTTGTTATTACCTAAAAACTGCTGACGGAATGATTTGGACATTCCCTAAAAATACAACTTTTACCGTCGGTGATAAAGACAGTTATATTATGATTGGTGTTGACGTTAACGGCGATAAAAAACCAAACTGCTATGAAGGTAATTCTTCTGATACTTGCAAAAATCGTGAGAAAGATTTTGACCAATTTAGGATGAAACTTTATGCGGACGGAAAAATGGAAGTAATTGACGATTGGGCTTCAGAAGCCATAGATATAAGTACAAATTTATTAGGATCATAAAGTAAATAATTTTGTTGTATAATATATTTATAAAGCAGCCGGATAATCGCGCAGAAATGTGAGGAAAGTCCGTGCATTCAAGGACAGGTCGCCGGAGAAACTCCGGACGGTGTGAACCGGTGGATAGGACCACAGAAATGAACGCGTAAGCCGGTGTGAAGTCGGTGTTGGCTTGCGACAGCAAGACAAGCAGGACTGAACACTACGATACCGCCGTTGTGACTGGAGCGAAAGCGAAAGGAACGTACAAATCTTTGATTTGTCAGGCGGAAAAACGCAAGACTGCCGATGGATTTTATATCACAGGCGATGGTGCAACGGTGAGTTAAGAGCTTCACCAGCGATATCGAGAGATATCGGCTAGGCAACCCCCGACCGAATGCAAGATTGAAACGAAGGTTATAAAGGTGTCCGCCCACTTCGAAAAAATCGCTAGAGTTTGCGAGTAATCGCATTCCCAGACAGATGATTATCTAAAAACAGAACACGGCTTATGAACTGCTTTATAATTAACCGGAAGGGATTTCCCTTCCGGTTAATGTATATCTAAATTTATAATAGCCGGTTTTGGTAGTGGTTTCCCTCGCCAAGAAAATTATTACACGCTGGTATGTGTAAAGTATATTAATAAATACTAAACAAAAGCCTCGCATTTGCGAGGCTTTGTATTAATATTTCCCGAAGATGGATTCGAACCACCGTTGGAAGAGCCAGAATCTTCAGTCCTGCCACTAGACGATTCGGGAACATTACGAATTTTTTATACGCAAATTTTATAACGAACACTCTTTTATTGCAAGATAATATAATTTAGCCAATTTGGTCAAGAATATTTGAGAATTTTTCGACTTTTTTGCTATCAATTTTATGACCACCGCTTTTAAATATTGCGAACTCTTTTAGAACTTTTTGTTGTCTGGCTTTTGCGGCAAGTCTTTTGGCACCTGTTAATAAAGTTACCGAATCATTTTGAGAATGAAGGATGTAAGTTGGTGTTTTTACATTTGCCATTTTATCTACAGAATTAAATCTTAATTTATACAACCATTTTAATATTTTAGAATTATCGGTTAATTTTTTAAAAAATGGAGGAACACCGATACCCAGATTTTTATTAAGAGTGAATTTTTGTCCAAGGTATGAAAGGCTTGTGATAGGACAAAGCAGTACCAATGATTTTATATCGTGATGTTTGCAGGCAAAGTTTGTTGCAAGTGCTCCACCCATACTATGTCCGACAACGGTTATGTTATCCGGATTAATATTTTTTTTGTCACTAAGATATTTGTAAGCTTTTTCCACATCTTTTCTTAAACGGTCTTCAGAAAGATATGCACTTTGATTTGTGCCGTAACCTCGGTATTCAACTGCAAACACACCTTTATTATGTTTTAATGCAACATTGTATAAATCCTGATAATTACTTACATTTTGTGCCATACCGTGCAAGAAAAATATATATTCCTTTGACTGATTTGGATTTATATCCCAAGCTGAAATTTTTCCCATTTTTAAGGGTTTTATTATATTCGAAAGTTCCGGCAAAATCGGGTCAAACTTTTGTCTTGAACCTTTTGCGGCACGAGAAAAATACTTATTTGTATATAAAGAAATCGGGTTAACGGCGTTAAGAGATTTCCAACCGCCTGTAAATGAAGTATTGTTGTTATTATAACTAATAGAGTTCATTGTATTTGTAATAATACATCTAAAAAATATTTTTTGCTAGCAAAAAATATTTTTACGATTTTTATTAAGAAAAAATATTCAGATTAGGAGAATATATGCAAATATCAAAAATTTATGGTCAAAATTTTTTAAATTACAATAATAAAAACATTTCAACTCCACGCAATTTAGCAAATACAAACAATTCCGAACCCAGTTATGCAAAAGTTCCGGTAGGGTTCCGTTATGGTGTAAATATTCATTTTGGAGCATTTTTTGACCCAAACAGAAAAGTGCCTGATATTGATTATGAAGAATATATGATGATGAATCCTAATACTAAAAGAAGATTTAGAAGAAGGTATCAATCATATGGCAAAATGATGAATAAAGAAGAAATGTTTGATAAAAAAGAAGCTTATATGCCATTAAATTCAGAGCGAAACATGGATGAGTTTATTAAAACTTCCAAAATTTATAATAAATATAAAGACCAACCGATTATATGTCTTGGCAGAAGTCCAAAATGGTTTTTGAATGCGGCACTTTGGATGAAAGATGGTATTGATGATTATAAATTTGTTGCATTTTCTAAATACTGGTTCTATCCTCATCCGGCAGAAGGTGTGCAAAAAATACCTAATTTTGCCCCGACAGAAAAAGAAACAGCGGCATATCGCAAGTATCTTAAACGAATTTCAGCAACTCCGCAAAATATCGTGGACCATTACAATAAAACCGGTCAAAAAACCGTAATTACTGATTTTATTGCAACTGGCAAAGGTGTAACTTCATTTTTAGATTTTATGGCAGAGTATGCTGATGAAGAAGGTATTTTGGAAGAATTTTCAAAAGCTATTCAAATTGTAGGTATAGGTTCAATGACTTATATGGAAGACCTTCAACCATATGCGGATGAAATTTCTATTCCGCACGTAATTATGCCACCGAAATTAAGAAAATACACGAAAAATATTAAACAAGAATTTTACAATATGGATTATCCAATGTTTCGTGAAATGTTGATGAACCAAAACACTAACGAATGCCGTTCAACATATTACCCACATAATGCTTGGACTGTTTACAAACCTGATAAGTTTAAAACAGGTCTTGTTAAGGATATGAAAAAGGTAAAAGAAATCGTAAAAACTTTAGGCACAAATAAAAGTATGGCATCATTTACACCGGCAATGGGCGATTATAGAAATTTATTAAATTTTAGAATTTTAGATGCGTTATCTCAACGTGGACTGCTAAAAGAAGAACACACATCTAAAATTTAAAACAAATTTTCAGCATTAAAGCAAAAAATTACTCTAATTCGCTGATTTCGGGTCTGCTTTTTGCACCTTTTACACCCAAATCCTCAATCCTTGTTAATTGATTGATAATGTTATCTTTTCCTGTTAATTTGGTTATTGCTGAATTGTATGCTGTTTTGATTTTATTCATATCACCAAGTAAATCAGAAAATTTATCAATCATTTTTGCACAAATACGAGAGATTTCCAGCGCATTTTTGTTTTGTCTGTCAACCATATGAAATGAATTTATGATTTTTAGAGCTGCCAATAATGTGGACGGCGATACCGGCATGATTTTATTTTTCCATGCAAAATCCCAAAGAGCACAATCTTCGCAGAATAAAACCGCATAACAACTTTCAATCGGAATAAACATCAAAACGTAATCCGGCGATTTTTCATCAACTGAGTAATCACGTTTTGAAAGTCCTGTGATGTGTGCTTTTGTAGAATCAATAAATTGTTTTAAGTGAATTTCTTTTTCGTAATCATTTTCAGCATTTACGTAACCTTCCCACGATGAAAAAGAAGTTTTAGAATCTATATAAATACATCTGTCATCAGGTAAAAATACTGTAGCATCCGGTCTGCCTTCCGATGTGCCGATTTGGATTTTGTATTCTTCATCTTTTCGCAATCCTGAAGCTTCCAAAACCCGTTCCAAAACGATTTCACCCCATTTGCCCGATGTTCTGTTATCAGCTTTCATAACATTTACAAGAGAATTTGTATCTTGTGCAATCTTGTTTCCAGCTTCCAAAAAATTTTTTATATTCATATCAAAAACAGTGAAATTTTCTTTTTCTTGTTTGAAATTTTCCTCTGTTCTTCGTTCAAAATCTTCAATTCGTTCTTTAAAACGTTTAAAAAATTCATCAAGTTTTTCTCGATTAACACTTGAAAGTTCAGCGGAACTTTCTTTAAAAATTTTGTTAGCTATATTTTCAAAATTAGCCTGAGTGTTTTTTTGCGCCAAGTTGAACGGCACAAATACACAAATTCCCCCAATAATAAACCCAGCTATAAATATTATAATTTCCATAAATACTCCTCTTAAAGACTTTTTATGAAAATTATACCACAATTGTATTACTTCAAAATATGTAAAGAAAAATTGTTTACAAAAAATCAACCATGCTGCAAATCATGGTGTAGAGCATGGTTGAGGTGTTTTATCAATCTAAAGATTTAGAACACTATCTCAAACTTGCAATAATTTAATATCAATCACTCCATGGATGAAGACCCCCTCTAAAAATAGTAGTATGTAAAGTGTAGATAAGGTTACAAAAAATAAAGGGGAGATAAAATGAGAGAGTTTAGAAGAAAATTGAGAGTGTTATTAATTGATGACAACGCTGATCATTTGAGAGGGGTAAAAGAATTAATTACGCTTGAAAGTTGTTATGATGTAGTTGGTGCAACTACAAGTGCTAATTTGGGTATCAATCTTGTAAAAAAATATCATCCCGATATTGTTTTAATGGATATGAATATGCCTGAAAAAGATGGTCTTCAAGCTCTTCAAGATATTGATAAATTAAATCTGGATACAAAGGTTATTGCGCTTAGCGGTTATGATGATGCTGACTTAATCTTTAGAGCTATGAAACTTGGTGCTAAAGGTTACGTATTAAAAACTATGGCATCAGCTCAGTTAATTTATGCAATTGATGAAGTTGCTGCCGGAAAAATTTATCTTCCGTCTGCACTTTCTTCAAGATTCTTTGATTATTTCCAACGTTCATTCAAAGAAGAAGCTTCTGTTTCAGATGAAGAAAATCTTTTAACTTATTTGACATCTCGTGAAGAAGAAGTTTTGGATTTGTTAACCCAAGGTAATAACTACAAGGGTATTGCAGGAAAATTATTTATATCGGAAACTACTGTTAAAACCCACGTAAATAATATTTTCCAAAAATTGCAGGTTAACGACAGAACACAAGCAGTTTTATACGCTTTGAATAATGGATTTGCAAATAGAAGACGTACAAAACTTGCTGTATAAAAAATATAAAGTAGAGAGGAATTCAAGGTTCAGCTGTTATGGCTGAACCTTAATATTAAAAAATATGAATGATATCGAAATAATGCAACTACAAACCAGATGCGTTTCACATGAAATAAGAAATCATATTTCGATTTGTGAAATGTACACTGAAATTATTAAAAAAAATCTTGAACGTGATGATTATAAAAATACTTCGGTCGATAACGGGATTGATTGTATAAAAAAATCTTTAAAAATTATCAGTAATTGTTTGTTGGATTTAAAATCAATAAATAATTTCACTCCCAAAACTTGTGATGTTAGATTTCTTGCGGAAGAAGGTGTCCGATTGGCAGAGGCTTACACGCAAGGTAAAGAAGTTGAATTGCTTTGTCTTGTAAAAAATACTGCAAACATATATGTAGATGAAAATAAATTTTTAGCTTGTATAGTTAATATAATTAAGAATGCAATTGAAGCAATTGAAATTAAAGGCGAAATTAACGTTGTTGCAGATACCAAAGATGGATTTGCACATATAAAAATTTCAAACAACGGTAAAATGATTTCTAAAGAAAAACAGAAAGAAATTTTTGAACAAGGTTACACAACGAAACCAACAGGAAGCGGCTTGGGACTTCATATTTGCAAAAATAATCTTGAGGCGCAAAATGCTGAATTAAGACTTAATAAATCAACAAAAAATCTTACCGAGTTTGAAATTATTGTGCCGGTGTGTAATTAAAACCTCATTGTAATATTTACATTTAAAAGTGTTTATAATACAATTTATACGATGAGAAAATTTCTTGTATTTTTAGCAGTAATATTTATGTTCTTTTGCGGAATAAAGGAAACTAATGCCGCAAATTATACTTGCACACAAAATTTTTCATCACAAATTGAAACCCTTGATAATGTAGCCTATAACGCTACTACAAAGAATAACGATAAATATTTCAGTTCTTGTAACGTTCAAAATTCTTACGAGTTAATTTTTGAAGGTTTCGGTTCACTAAAAAATTGTGATTTTTGCATAAAAAATCTTTTTGTTGATAATAAAAACAACTTGAATTTTGATAATTTAGCGGATGTATATCTCCTATCATTTTCATCCGTTCCTCGAGCTCCTTAAGATAACAACTGCTTTAATTAAGTTGTACATTTTTAATAAGGAGAAAATAATATGGATAATCTTTCGTTATTGAAAGACGGTATGGTTATTATGACACTTGGAATGGGATTTGTATTCTTATTCTTGGTAATCATGGTATATGCTATGGATTTAATGGCTGCTGTCATTAAAAAGATTAATAATATATTTCCGGAAGTTATACCGGATGAAAACAAATACTCTAAAAAAGCAAAAACAACATCTGATAATGACGTTGCACTTGCAATTGCACTTGCTTTTGCTAAAAGCAGAAAGGAATTATAATGGAATTTTTACATAATATCGTAAGTTCCAATGCTGTAATGATTTCAGCAGTAATTCTTCTTGTTGCATATATATTTATTGCAATGGAGAAAATCCCCAAAGTTACAATCGCACTTTTGGGCGGAGCTTTAACGATTTTGTTAGGACTTGTAGGAGCCGAAAAAACAATTAATGGACAATTTGATATTAATTATTTTATCAATTATGTTGATTTTGGCGTAATATTTTTACTTGTATCAATGATGATTATTGTGAATATTGCAACACGAAGCGGTATGTTTAACTGGATTGCGAATGAACTTTTGAAAATGACAAAAGGTCATCCGATAAAAGTTTTGTTTGTATTGGGATTGTTTACCGCAATAACATCAGCATTTTTGGATAACGTTACAACAGTAATTTTAATCATGCCGGTAACTTTTGTTATTGCAAAATCACTTGATATCAACCCTATTCCGTTTTTGATAACAGAGATTTTTGCATCTAACATTGGAGGCACGGCAACTCTTATCGGTGACCCGCCAAATATAATTATCGGCAGTGCTGCAGGTTTATCTTTTATGGATTTTATAAAAGAATTAACTCCGATTGTAGCTATTATAATGCTTGTTGTGTTAGTACTTATGACATTAATCTTTAAAAAAGATATGAGAACAACACCTGAAAAAATGGCTGCTGTTGAAAAACTTGATAATTCACATACCATTACTGATTACCCGTTAATGATTAGAAGTTCAATAATACTTGCATTGGTAATTATCGGTTTTGTAATGCACGATATAACAGGCATCCCTGCATATTTAACGGCAATGCTTGGTGCTAGTGTTCTTTTATTATTTGAAAAACCGACTGCGATTTTGAAAGATGTTGAATGGAATACAATTTTCTTTTTCATTGGTTTATTTATCATAATTGGTGGCTTGGAAGCTTCCGGCGGTATCGCATTAATGGCGAAATGGATTTTGAATGTAACAAACGGATCTGAAAATGCTACAGCAATGCTTATATTATGGGCATCAGGTGTTATTTCGGGTATAATCGACAATATTCCATACACAGCAACAATGACACCAATGATTTTGGAAATTCAAAAAGTTATGGGAGCAGATTATACTTATCCGCTATGGTGGTGCTTGTCACTTGGAGCTTGCCTTGGCGGTAATATGACAATAATCGGTGCTGCTGCAAACGTTATTGTTTCAGAATCTGCAGCACATCATGGACATCCGATTTCATTTATGAGATTTTTAAAATATGGTGTTATAACAATGCTTATTTCATTAATCTTAAGTACAATTTATATATACGCAAGATTTTTACATTAATAAAAGGTGCCTTAGGCACCTTTTATTTTTCCATTTATAGTTGCACAAATAAGTCGAAAAGCACCTTCTATAGGTGTTGTTTGCGATAAGGCATTAAGCATTAAAAAGTCGTGAATAGCTCCGTTAATTCTTACACTCAAAACATTTACACCTGCTTGCAAAAGTTTACGGGCAAACATTTCACCTTCATCACGCAAAACATCATTTTCCGCTGTTATAACAAGAGTTTGCGGTAAACCTTCCAATTCTTCTAATGGAGCTTTTAGAATTGAAGCATAAATATCATCTTCCATATCATTATTTTGCAGATAAGAATTCCAAAAATATTTCATAGCTTTTTTTGTTAGCCAAGGTCCGTCTTTAAATTCTTCATAGGATTTTGTATTCATATCAGCATTAGTAACAGGATATAAAAGCACTTGCATAATAATTTTTACTTTATCACAATGTTTTGCTTTCATAGTAACCGCAGCGGCAATATTTGCACCTGCACTATCGCCTGCAATAATAATTTTATCTTTATTTATGTTAAATTCATACGAATGATTTTGAAGATATTCAAGCACCGCAAAAGTTTGATTAATTGCAGCCGGAAATTTTGCTTCCGGTGACGGAGTGTATTCGACGAATATCACGGTTGTATTTGTACAAACAGAAAGCTTTCTGATAAGCATATCGTGCGTATCTTTATTCCCCAAAACCCAACCTCCGCCATGCAGATAAACTATCGCAGGAAGTTCATCATTGTTGTTTTTAGGACGAATTATGCGTAAAGCGATACTGCCCTGATTTTCAGCATAAATCATTTTATCTTCAATTGAAACATCAATATCTTTATGACTTTCATGTTGAAGTGTGTTAAGAAAAATTCGTGCTTCATTTGGCGACAAATCATATATCGGTTTGTCAAGTTTATGTTCTAAATCATTTAGAAATTGTCTTGTTGTATTGCAAATATTAGGTTCTTTTGAAGACGGTTGTTTCATGTTTTCTCCTTTTAGAACACTATTCAATAAATGTTCATTTTCGACAATACACAATATGACATTATTTGGAGTATAATAAAAATATGCAATCACACGAAGAAAAAGCGAGAGAATTATTCAAGTCGGGTTATAATTGTGCACAATCTGTTTTTTGTGCATTTTGTGACCAAACAGGTTTTGATATGGAAACGGCATTAAAATTATCTTCCTCATTCGGAGGTGGAATGGGAAGACTTCGTGAAGTTTGCGGAGCTGTAAGTGCAATGTTTATGATTGCGGGCTTAAAATACGGTTATACAACGCCATGCGATGACAAAATTAAAGAAGAGCATTACACAAGGATACAAAAACTTGGAGAAGAGTTTAGAGAAAAATTCGGCACAATTATTTGCCGAGAACTTTTGGGACAAGACGGCAAAAACAATTCTCCAATTCCGTCAAAGCGCACAGAAGAATATTATGCTAAAAGACCTTGCGAAGAAATAGTCGCTCATGCTGCACAAATTATTGAAAAATATTTGTATGTAACCCGATAGAGGCTTATACAACAAAATTACCCGCTTTACTAATTGTTAAATGGTTGTATGAAGGATTTAATATAATTAAATCTTTTTCATACTTCCAGCTATTCTTAATTCCAACGAGCCTTTTTATAAGGCTCTTTTTTTACTGACATTATATATAATTATCAAAACTAACCGCATGGGTAATTGTTAAATGATTATATGAAGCGTTTAATATAATTAAATCTTTTTCATACTTCCAGCTATTCTTAATTCCAACGAGCCTTTTATAAGGCTCTTTTTTTTCGACATTACATAACATTGTGCAAATATGAATTTTTGTAAATAATTATGAAATATAATAACAAATAAATCTCTTTATAATAGTTGATAATAGTACAATAAATTGTTTAAAACAAGGAATAATCAAATGGATTTCAATAGAAATACAACACTGGACAGCCGTTATTATTTACAACCTCAAAAAGTTTCAGACAAACAAAATAAATCTCTGAATGCATTTCCTGTAACAACACAAGCTGAGATTAAAGATACTTTTGAAAAACAAAACAGTTCAAAAAGTTCAAACTCGTCCATAAAAAAAATCCTTGCAGGAATAGCAACACTTGCAACAGCTTTACTTGCATTATTTAACAGAAATAGAGTTGCAAAATTATTTGCACGTAAAGCTCCCAAAAACGACTCTTTGTTAAGTATTACAAAACCGTGGGAAATAAATAAAATTTGCCCTGAAATAAATAATATCAAAACACGTGAAGATTGGAATAATGTATGGGATAAAGTATTGAGTAAAATAGACCTCGAAACATCAGATTATTACAGTATATTGCTAGAAAAAGAAAGAACCCTTCTAATGACTGCACCATCACAAATAAGCAAGAAAGTAGCTAAAAAGCCAATAGAATATTATCTTTCAGAAGACGGTGACTTTATGCCGAAACCCTCACTTGATAATGTGAGAAGAAAAATTTCATTAAACTTCCTTAATCCTAGATCAACAACCCCTATGAACAGTGGAATTATAATAGCAGGTAAAAAAACACCACAAAAATTCGCTCTTATTGATGAAATTGCACAAGAAGCAGCTGAAAACGGCGTAAATGTTATAAAAATTCCTGATACTCAAGACGTTAAACAATTAGGGAACGCTTTGGGATGTGCATTTGATAATGCGGAAGAACTATTCAAAACGACTAAACAAAATAGTTTGATTGTTTGGAAAAATGCGGATGAACATCTTTATGATAGATATTTAGCCAAAGATCCCTCTATTACAGAGCTTATTGTCGGATGCACAGACAGATGCAACGAAAAGAAGGGTTTCACCGTGCTTACTGAATTAGAAGGTTATAAAAAAGATATGGATCCAGCAGCATTGCGAAGTGGACGTTTAGGAAGTTCTAAATTCTTAGTAAAAACTACTCGTAAAGGAACTCTTATATCTCCTTCTTCCAAGAAATCTGATAGAATAAGGAAGAAAAAATACGAACAGCAGGAGGCATTGCGAGCTCAACAAGACAAAGATAGAGATGCTCTAATAGCCAAAATGCACGCAGAAGTAGAGCAAATCAAAGCTAAAAAAAAGGGAAATAATGCATAAATTATATAAAGAAGCTAACTGTTAGTTAGCTTCTTTAAAATTAAATAAAAAAAATAATAAAAAACAGTTGCAATTTTATTTTTAGCAAATATAATAGAAATACAGCCGATGGGAGCGTAGCTCAGTTTGGTTAGAGCGCATGCCTGTCACGCATGAGGTCGCGAGTTCGAGCCTCGTCGTTCCCGCCATTTAAATTAAGAGCCTTATCAAGAGGCTCTTTTTTAGTGCCTGATTGAGTTTGAGAGAGTTCGAACCTTCAGTGTCGTGTGTCAGAAAGTTTGAGATAAAGTATCGCAACTTTCACAGGCTTTGTCTGTGGTATTGATATTAAAAAAAGACTTTTAAGTTTAGAAAATCGTATTGATATGATAAGAGAATAATAAACACATACTAAATTTAAATTTTCAATATTCGTTATTTTTCAAGAATTTATAATTAGCAGCCATTAACTAGCAAAAAATTCTATTACAGGGTTTATTACAAATATGAATATAACAAATTTCCCGCCAAGTGCAAATTATATAACAGTATTACCGGTGCAGAAACCGGAAAAAAAGCCTGAATTTATTGATAAATTTCTTGGAAAAATCAAAAACCAAAACGATATTAATGATTGTGTTGCGGTACCAAGGGGTATTTTTAAAGCATATCTTTGGATTATGAGCGGGTTTGGTCTGTTAGGAATAGCGGGAGCTTTACCTCAAAAATTAACTAAAACCAAATCGACACTTGCAATTGTAGGTAATATTTGTAATATTATAAGTGCATTTTATTTTGCAAAAGGGTTCGCATTTAAAGGCGTATCCCCAACTATAAAAATGGAAAATGCTAAAAAATAAATATATTTAACTAATTTAAAATTCATCTGTTTAAATGGTTGATTTTATTAAAAAAATTATTAATATAGTTGTGAGGTAGTATAAATACGAGGACAAAATTATGTCAAATTATTCAGGCAACTCTTTATTAACAGGCATTTATGCAGGATTAACCAACACATATTCATATCTTTCACAACTTAATCCGGATGGGGTTACACTTGATAGTATTTCAAAAGCACGTACGGATTCAAAAAATTATTTAAACCTTAATCAAACATTTGCATCTTATTTACAAACTAATTTTGATTCAATAGACAAAGATGGTGACGGTATTATAGGTTCTGATGAAATAACCAATTTTACAAATACTATGTCCGCACAAGGTGTAACAAGAGCAGAATTAACACAACTTGCAGCTTCCGGTGCTTCCGGACTTTCAACTGATACAATTAATAATATACTTGAACATTTCGATGAAATGGATACCAATCACGATGGCAGAGTAACCAGTGCGGAAATTTCCGCATATAGTTACGGAGCATCAAAACAAGAAAAAATTGACGAATATGCTCACAAAAGAGCTACTGATATGTCAACATTTTATGGTGATGACTCTTCTTCATCAAGTGTTGATTCTTACAGCATGTTAAGCTATAAATACAAAAATTATAACAAGTCTTAGTAACAGTAGTATAAACCTTATCCTTTCCGGTTTATACGTTAGAAAAAGGGAACGGTCAAATTCATTGAATTTGACCGCTATTTCTATTTAACAGACTTAGCGACTTCGTTTGTAATGTCATCTCCGCCAAAAAGAACAATACTTTTAGGTAATACAACATTATATTGTAATCCTTTTGCTTTTGCCACAACAAGATTTTTAATATTTGTATCTATTTGTTTTAACTTAATATTGTATTCATTATCAAGCACATTTTTTTGATTGTTAATATCATTTCTATATTTTTCTTCAAGCTGCGCAATTTTAATCGGGTCAGTTTCTTTAGAAATTTCTTCTCTTGCTTTGTCAACAGTAGCTTTCATAGCATCAATTTTTCTTTGCTGGTCAGCTTTTAAAGCATTAACCTCTGAAGATTTTGAAATTAGAGCCTGAATATCTACAACAGCAACTCTATAACCCGTATCTGATATCGCTTTACTGTTAATTGAATAACCTGCTATAAATGCAAATATGCAAATCATTAAAAAACACATATGTTTTTTCATAATTTTTAATCCTTTCATATATGTTATCCTTAATTTTGAAGTTTTTTAAAATTCCACAATCGGGTAAAATTGCTAAAAAACTTTTTTTTAGGTAAAATAAATTTGCAAAGAAGGAGATTTATTTATGAAAAAATCAATCAAAGATTTAGGTGACATCAAAGGTAAAAGAGCACTCGTAAGAGTTGATATCAACGTACCTTTAGATGCAGACAAAAATGTAACTGATGACACAAGAATTCAAGCAATTTTACCAACAGTAAATTACTTGAGAGAAAAAGGTGCAAAAGTTATTCTTATGGCACACTTAGGCAGACCAAAAGGTGAATGGAATTTAGAATTTTCATTGTTGCCTGCTGCAAAACATCTTTCAAAAGTTTTGGGCGAAGAAGTTTTATTTGTTTCAAAACCGGTAGGTGAAGGTGCAGAAAAAGAACTTGAAAATCTTCAAGATGGTCAAGTTGCATTGTTAGAAAATATACGTTTCTATAAAGCTGAAGAAGCTAAAGATGACGATATGACTTTTGCAAATGAACTTGCAAAACTTGGCGATTTCTACGTAAATGATGCTTTTGGTGCAGCTCACAGAAACCATACTTCGACAGCTAAGCTCGCTAAAGTTCTTAAACCAGCAGTTTCAGGTTTGTTAATGGAAAAAGAAATCAGATGCCTTTCTCAAGCACTTGATAACCCGACAAGACCATTTACAGCTGTTGTTGGCGGTGCAAAAGTTTCATCAAAAATCGGTGTTCTTGAAAACTTGTTAGACAAAGTTGATAACTTGATTATCGGTGGTGGTATGGCTTATACATTTGTAAAAGCTAATGGCGGTAAAATTGGTAATTCAATTTGTGAAGACGATCAAATCGATGTAGCAAAAGCTATTGAAAAGAAAGCTGCTGATAAAGGTGTTAAACTTGTTATGGCAACCGATGTTCTTGTAACTGATGATTTTTCCGGTAACGGCACAAATAAGTTTGTTAAAATTAACGAAATTCCTGACGGATTTGAAGGCGTTGACGCTGGTGAAGACTCAAGAAAAGCATTTGAAGAAGTTCTTAAATCTTCAAAAACAATTCTTATGAACGGACCTGTAGGCGCATTTGAAAACCCTGCATTCGCTGAAGGTACAAAAGCTGTATTAAAAGCAATTGTTGAAGCAACTAAGAATGGTGCAACATCTGTAATCGGCGGTGGCGATTCAGTTTCTGCAGCTAAAAAATTCTGCAATGCTGAAGATTTCACACATGTTTCAACTGGTGGCGGAGCTTCTCTTGAATTTATTGAAGGAAAAGTTCTTCCTGGTGTTGCTGCATTGGATGACAAGTAAAAATATAGCAGTAAAAACAGTAAACACAAAAATGACCTCCTTTTTAGGAGGTCATTCTGTGTTTTTAATTAACTAATTATCAAGTTTGCAAAATAAATAGCCTTTTTGAAATCCTGTTGCATATCCACCTGCACTATAAATGCGTGCGTTATAAAGAGTTTTTATTTGAGTGTACCATGATTTATTTTTATAATATGGTCCTATAACTGTATCACCTACGGATAATCCAAGTGAATTCAATTTTTTTTCATCCAACTTAACAAGACCTTCAGAATAACCCTTACTTACATCTATTTTTTCACCATTTTTGTGCACATAGAGATAATTTAAGATTTTTTCTAATGTTTCATTTGTCATTATATTATCAAGGTTTCCACAAACTTCAGCCGCTAACATTGGAGTGTTATAATCACCATACGCTATGTTTGAATTGCAAGCAAAATTTCCATATTTGCCACTGTCAACCATTTCTTGACATTTTTCATAAGATAACCAGTTTCCTACTTTAAACGGAGCACCATAACACTGACCATTAATTTTAAAAGCACATTCACCTTTTAAGCTGGTATTAATTGCACGTAAATCTTTAGTATAAGTGTTGGGTTTGGTAAAACCCGACACATCATAAGCAACTGCAACACAATCCATACCTGTTATTTGATTTGAGAATGGGTCTTGATGACAATCAGGATTATATGCAATTAAACTGGTCATGCCATTATTCAACTGAAACCCTATTACCTCGGTTCCCCAATCCTTTTGTCCTAAGTTCGCAGATGTTTTTATTTCCGCAACATTAATAATTTCCATATCCTGTTCAGGTTTAGAAATATCTATAACGTCCCAATAAACCTTATCTGCAAAACAATCAGTTAATTTGTCACTATCACAAACTTTAACTATTTTTAAATGATTAGATAATTCATCCACAAAATCTTTAGTAGTTCTGTAACCCGCTAAAGTACCTTGCGTATTCATAACTTTTAAAGCTTGTTCTAATTTTGCTTCAAACACAGTTGCTGCAGTGTTCCAACCTTTTTCTTGATTATTGGTAATCAATGTCGGCACAGTCAACACCGCCACTACTCCAATAATCGCCAAAGTAATTAAAACTTCAGCTAATGTGAAACCTAAATTTCTAAATTGGTTTTTTCTAAAATTTTTTAACATTTTTTATCTCCTTATATTAGTTTTATACTACTTTTCTTTTGTTCCCTCACCCTACGGGGGAGGGTTAGGGAGAGGGGGCTACCCTTTTCCCTTCTTCTTATCCCCTCCCCCCTTGAGGGGGAGGGTTAGGGTGGGGGGTTATCCAACATTAAACAATTGTCGGATTGCGCAAATCATGCGATTGCGGATCGCGCTTTGCTTGTCCGCAATGACGCAACTACCCCACGAGAGGGAATATCTTATCGAGCGAAGCGAGCTTAACGAACTTCTTCACTTATTCACGAATTTACTCATTCACTCAT
>CAYUIW010000024.1:0-22991 GCA_964444905.1 uncultured Muribaculaceae bacterium | reverse complement strand
TGAACACTCAAGGTACTTTAGCAGGTTACAGAACTACTAAAGATTTTGTGGATGAATTATCTAATCATTTAAAAATAGTTAAAGTTTGTGACAGTGATAAGTTGACCGATTGTTTTTCAGATACAGTATGGTGGGGTTCAGGTGAAGCAACTCCCGAAGAAGTAGATATTACAACAGTTAAAACAGCAAAACATTTTGGGCAAAAGGATTGGAATACAGAAGTATTAGGATTTCAATTGAATAACGGTACAAATGGATTGATAGCGTACAATCCGACAAATACTTGTCATCAAGACCAATTCTCAAATCAAGTTACAGGAACAGCATGTGTAGCAATACTTTACGATACATCAGGATTTTCAAAACCTAATACATCTGGTAAAGACTTGCGAGCAATAAACGTAACACAACTAGGCAGCAAATGTGCGTTTGAGATTGGCGGGACTTGTTATGGTGCGCCGTTTACACCGACACCTTTAACCAAAGCTGAATGTGAAACTCAAAAAGATAACCTTGGAATACAATATTGTCCTTTTGATGATGATTACTGGGCAGGTGCTGTAAAAGTATGTGGTGGTACTGATAATATGCCAACAGAAAATCAACTTTTAGATATAGGCAAATATGTTTATAATGTAAAGACATTAGATGCCAATAACGCAAGTAATCTTAATTTAGATTTAGAAAAAGTAGCTTCATTAAATATAACAATGGACTCAGTCAGTGGTTTAAGTGCTTTTATGCTTTGGTCCGGTGACGAATTTTTTGCCCAACAGGACATCTCTGAATATGGTAACGCAATGGCTTATACAACTAATATGGCAGTCTGGGGAATGGTAAATAAAAATACATCTATGTATAAAGGTATATGTATAATAAAATAGAAATTAAACATAACTAAAAAAGACCGGCAGAAATGCCGGTCTTTTTATTGGTTTTATTTAACTATTTGCAGATGTAGTAATCTCTAACAACACCTTTAAAAGCATCTTCGTAAATAGCTTTGATATCTTCCATCAACGGATATGCAGGGTTTGCACCTGTACATTGGTCGTCGAATGCAAGTTCAACCATTTCATCAAGTTTAGCATAGAAGTCTTCTTCTTTTACGCCAAAATCTTTGATAGAATTTGGAAGATTGATTGCTTTCATCAATTTATCGATTGCTTCAATTAACAATAGGACTTTTTCGTCATCATTCTTACCGCCAAGTCCGAGTTCATCAGCTATTTGACCATATTTAGCTTTAGCATTCGGGAACTTATATTGCGGGAAGATACATTGTTTTTTCGGACAATCAACTGCGTTGTATTTAATTACCTGTCTGATTAACAATGCGTTAGCAACACCGTGAGGTACGTTAAACATTGCACCCAATTTGTGAGCCATTGAGTGGCAAAGTCCTAAGAATGAGTTTGCAAATGCCATACCTGCAATAGTTGCAGCATAGTGCATTTTTTCTCTGGCGATAGGATCATTTGCACCTTCAGCCCAAGATCTTTCAAGATATCTGAATACAAGTTTTGTTGCTTCCAATGCATTTGAATTTGTGAAGTTTGTACCAAGAGCTGATACATAAGCTTCCACAGCGTGAACTAATGCGTCAATACCTGATGCTGCTGTCAAACCTTTAGGCATACCGTCAACAAAGTTCGGGTCAATGATTGCCATGTTCGGTGTCAATGCGTAATCAGCAATTGCGTATTTAACGTGAGTTTCATCGTCAGTAATAATCGCAAACGGAGTTACTTCAGAACCTGTACCTGATGTTGTAGGAATAGCAACCATAGTAGCTTTTTTGCCCAAATCAGGAATAGAACAAATTCTTTTTCTGATATCCATAAATCTCATTGCGATATCTTCAAACACTGTGTCAGGTTGTTCATACAATAACCACATAATTTTAGCAGCGTCCATAGGAGATCCGCCACCTAATGAAATAATTACGTCAGGTTCATAAGGTCTGATGATTTCCATAGCTTGGTTAATTGTTGATAAAGTCGGATCAGGTTTAACATCAAAGAAAATTTGGTGATCAATACCGATTTCATCAAGAACATTTACGATACTGTCAACAGCACCTGAGTTGAATAAGAATCTGTCAGTAACGATAAATGCACGTTTTTTGCCTTGAAGTTCACGAAGAGCTAAATCAACAGCGCCTCTTTTGAAGTAAACTTTTGGTGGAACTTTAAACCAGAGCATATTTTCTCTCCTTTCAGCAACTGTCTTGTAGTTCAATAAGTTTTCAACACCGATATTACCTGATACAGCGTTTTTACCCCAAGAACCGCATCCTAATGAAAGTGACGGTTCAAGCTTGAAGTTGTACAAGTCACCAATACCGCCTTGTGCTGACGGTGAGTTAATCAATACACGGCAAGCCGGCATTTTTTCAGCAAATTTATTAACTCTTTCTTGACTTCTTGTATCTGTATAAAGGTCTGCAGAGTGACCTGCACCACCTTTAGAAACAAGTTCATAAGTCATTTCAGTAGCTTCTTCAAAATCTTTTGCTTTGTACATTGTCAAAATCGGTGACAATTTTTCTCTTGAGAATGGGTCTTCCCAATCTACTGCAGGTCTTTCAGCAAGTAGAATTTTAGCTGTTTCAGGAACTTCAAAACCTGACAATTCAGCAATTCTGTGTGCGCTTTGACCAACGATATCAGGGTGAGCTGTACCACGTTTCGGGTCAATGAACGGAAGTGCAATCATTTTCTTTTCTTCAGAAGCGTTTAGTAAATAAGCTCCTCTATAGATAAATTCTTTTTTAACTTCTTCATAAACTTTATCAACAACAACAACTGATTGTTCAGAAGCACAAATCATACCGTTGTCAAAAGTTTTTGACATAAGAATTGAAGAAACAGCCATTTTAATATCAGCAGTTTCGTCGATAACTGCAGCAGCATTACCGGGACCTACACCTAATGCAGGATTACCTGATGAATAAGCTGCTGTAACCATGCCAGGACCACCTGTTGCCAAAATACAAGCAATTGAACGGTGTTTCATCAATTGGTTAGAAAGTTCAATTGACGGAACATCAATCCAACCGATAATATCTTCCGGAGCACCTGCTTTAACTGCAGCTTCAAGAACAATTCTTGCAGCTTCAATTGTACATTTTTTAGCTCTCGGGTGTGGAGAGAAGATAATTGCGTTTCTTGTTTTCAAAGCGATTAAAGATTTGAAAATTGCAGTTGAAGTCGGGTTTGTTGTAGGAACGATACCTGCAATAACACCAAGAGGTTCTGCAACAACTTTAATACCGTTTGCTTTATCTTCTTTGATAATTCCACAAGTTTTTGCATTTTTGTGTTTGTTGTAGATGTATTCAGATGCAAAGTGGTTTTTAATGATTTTGTCTTCCAAAACACCCATTCCTGTTTCTTCATGAGCCATACGAGCCAAAGGAATACGAGCTTTGTCAGCCGCTGTAGCTGCAGCTTTGAAGATTGCATCAACTTGTTCTTGAGTAAATGTTGCAAAAATCTTTTGAGCTTTTTTAGCTCTTTCGATAAGCAATTCTAATTGTTCTGCGTTGTCAACCAGAGTAGATTTGTTCAAAGACTTTTCCAGTTTTTCAACGTTTTTACTGCTTTTTGTTGTCATAAAAGTATCTCCTTTATCTATGTTCCTTAGGGGTTAAACTAATCATTTTGCTTTCGTGATTTATTTCACAATTGCATTATATGACAATCAATATAAAAAAGCAAGTGTAATTATTACAATTTTTATAAAGTTTTTATAAAGTTTTTGGGAAAATTAGAAAATATAACTTTATGATATAATAAAATTATGTTGAACTTAAAAAAATATTATAAACAGTCCGCAACATATAAAATTCTAAAGAGTATGTCATATGGAATTGTAGAATTTCTTGACACATTAGGTAAAATTACAGAAAATGGTATTGAAGTTATAAAATGCATTCTATCCGGTAGCATTGACCGAAAAGAACTCATTTACCAATGTTCTCGATTTGGAGTAAGTTCGTTACCGATAACGCTTTCTATTGTTGGGATGACATCAATAATTGTAGCTTCACAAGTTGCCTTAGAAATGGTCAAACAAGGTGGCGGTAATTTTATCGGTATGATGATGACAATTCTTTTAATAAGAGAACTTGCTGTTATAATGTCCGGTTTTGCTATCATTTCAATGATAGGTTCTTCTCTGGCATCAGAAATTGCTACAATGCGAGTTACCGAACAAATAGATGCTATAAAAGTTTTAAAAGTAAATCCGATTAATTACTTATTTGTACCAAGAGTTTTATCAGGACTTATTATGATGCCGTTTGTTGTAATTATTGCTGCAGTTGTAGGAGTATTAGCCGGAGCTGTAACATCTGACTTGTTTGCTGATTTAAGTTATCGAGCTTATTTTGATTCGGCATGGCTCGGTGTTTATATGAAAGATTTGTGGGTAAGTATTGCAAAAGCAGCATGTTTTGGCGGAACAATTGCTCTTATCAGTTGTTCATGCGGATATTACGCTTCAGGCGGTGCTAAAGGTGTTGGGCTTGCAACCACAAAAGCTGTTGTTTGGTCATTTGTTGCCATAGTTATATGGGATATGATATTTGCGATAGCATTTTTCTTTTAAATGTTGTACAATAGGAATTGAAGTTATGAGTATTGAAGTTAAAAATTTATATAAGAAGTTTGGAGATAAAACTGTAATTGATGATGTTTCATTTAAGGTTAACGATAAAGAAACACTTGCAATTGTCGGTTTTAGCGGTTCTGGGAAAAGTACCATTTTGAAATTAATTTGCGGACTTATTCCTAAAGACAGTGGTGAAATAATAACCTCTGATGGTGACATAGCAATGGTTTTTCAGTATTCGGCACTGTTTGATTCATTAAATGTGGAGGATAATATCGCATTTGCTCTTAACGAACGAAAAGACTTAAGAAAAAAATATACTCAAGATGAAATTCATGAAATAGTTGCACAAAAACTTGAGCTTGTTGGTTTAAAAGGTATAGAACAGCTTTTCCCGTCAGAACTTTCCGGCGGAATGCAAAAACGTGTAAGTTTTGCCCGTGCAATCGTAACAGAACCTAATACAATTCTTTATGATGAACCTACAGCCGGACTTGACCCGATTTCATCAACACTTATTGAAGATTATATTGTACGACTAAAAGAAGAAACAAATGCCGCTTCTGTAGTCGTTACACACCAAATGTCAACTATAACAAGAACTGCGGATAGAGTTATAATGCTCTATGACGGTAAGATAGTTTTTGAAGGTACCCCGCAAGACCTTTTAAAACAGGATAATGAATATACAAAACAATTTGTAACAGCTTCATTGGAAGGTCCAATGAAAATGCAAGCGTAAAGGATGAATAAGATGAATAATTTTAAAGAAAATTTATTTAATGAAGATGTAATGTCACTAGAAACGTATATTATGTTTAGGTTAAAAGAGCAAACAGCAAAGTTAAAACCTGAACTTATAGCAAAAAACAGGGCACCAATATCACTTTCTATGGGCGCACCAACTGCAAACCCGCCACAATGTCTTATTGACCGATTGAAAGAAATTCTTGACGAGGACGGGATTCATATGTATTCAACACCAAAAGGTGAAGAATATTTCAGAAAAGCAATCGCACTGCGCATGAAAAACCGTTTTGGTGTAGATATGGATGCTGATAAAGAAATATTTTCTTTAGTAGGTTCTAAAGAAGGTATATCAAATTTAATGCGTTTTTTAATTACACAAAAGGAAACTGACAAAGATATTATAATGGTACCAGACCCTTGTTACGCATCATATTTGCAATTTATTCAATGCTCTGGCGGAATTGCATATCACATGCCGTTAACAAAAGAAAATAATTATATGCCAAACCTTGATGAAGTTTATGAAAACTTTGTTAAAGAAGGCTATAATCCGGAAAATCTTAAGGCTTTAGTGATTAATTACCCGAACAATCCGTTGGGTTCAAGTGCAACGAGAGAATATGTACAATCTGCGGTTGATTTTTGTAAAAAACACAAAATTCTTTTAATTTCAGATTTGGCATATGCGGATTTGTATTTTAGTGAAGAAGAAAAACCGTTCAGTGTATTTGAACTTGATGGTGCAAAAGATATTGCCGTTGAGTTTCATAGTTTTTCAAAACCATATGCTGTAACAGGTTGGCGACTTGGTTGGGTTTGCGGAAATGAATATGTCGTACAACGTTTAGGAAAAGGAAAATCTACAATCGATAACGGTATTTTTAAAGCTCTTCAAAAAGCTTGTGCTGAAATTCTCAACTCCAAAGAAGGCGATGATTATATCGCTAACGGAAATCTCGGTTACAAACGTAAGCAAGCAATTATGGTAAAAGGTTTTAAAGAACTTGGTTGGGATATTGATGACAGTACCGTACCTCATACTACTTTCTACTTGTGGCTCCCGATACCAAGAAATTATAAAACTTCATTTGAATTTTGTGAAGATTTGTTGAAAAAATCAGGCATAGTTGTTGTTCCCGGAACAGCTTTCGGAAACTGTGGCGAAGGATTTTTCAGGTTGTCATACGTTTGTTCGGATGAACAATTACAAGAAGTTATTGATAGAATGAAAGCTGACGGTTTCTACTATTAAATCTTTTTGTGATATTATAGTAGTATGATAAATATTTCAAACATAATCGACAGACTTCGTGAAATCATGGATGATGAATCAACTGTTCAGTTGCAAGAAGAATTGAACAGTTATCACGTTGCGGATTTGGCGGATATATTTCAACAAATGAAACCTGAAGAAAGACTTCAGTGTTTCAAGTTGCTTGATTTAGAAAAAGCTGCAGATTTGATGGAATACTTATCTCCGCAATTACAAGTTGAATTGCTTGGTGATATTGACGAAGAAGCAGCTTCCAAAATTATCACAAAACTTCCGCACGATGCTGCAGCAGACGTTTTAGGTGACATGGAAGAGGATGAGAGTGAAACTTATCTGGATAAACTTCCCCATAAATTTTCTGCTGAAGTTCGAGAGTTGTTAACTTACAACGAAGATACAGCCGGCGGGATTATGAACCCGACTGTTTTAAAAGTAAATTCTGATATGACAGTTCTTGATGTATTGAATTATATCCGAATTAAAGCTGAGCAAGATAATATGGAACTTTATTATGTCTATGTTACAGATAAACAAAATCATTTGTTAGGAGTTGTTTCACTGAGAGGTTTACTCACTTCTCCTATAAATAAGAAAATTGAAGACATAATGATTTCCGATATTGTAAAATTGCATGTTGATGATTATCAGGATTATATTGCCGACGTATTTATGAAATATCAATACAATGCGTTACCGGTTGTCGATTTATACAACAGATTGAAGGGTATGATTACTTGGGATGACGTACAAGATATTGTTGAAGAAGAAACAACTGAAACAATTTACCAATCATCAGGTATTTCAACAGAACTTGTTGATGAGGATGAAATTCTTTCCGGAAATATTTTCAATGCTATAAAAGCAAGAACTCCTTGGCTTTTTATAACCTTAATAGGAGAATTTATAGCTGTAAATGTTGCGCACCATTTTGATTCAACCCTTTCAGCTTTGCCGATAATTGCAATATTTATGCCACTGTTAGCCGGATTAGGCGGAAATATCGGTACTCAGAGTATAACACTTATGGTTCGAGGACTTTCAACAGGACAAGTTACTCTCAGTTCCGCAATGTATCACATTATGCGTGAAATGCTTATCGGGCTTGTTATCGGGTTATTCTTCGGAACAATGACAACACTTGTAACTTGGGGATGGCAGCATAATATTGAATTAGGAATAGTTGTTGGGATTGCTATGGCTATAAATATGACGATGGCAACAATTATCGGAACATTCACTCCGTTTGCGTTAAAAACAGTTAATATTGATCCCGCTGTAGCTTCAGGACCCGTAATTGCAACAACAATTGATGTGGTCGGACTTGCGGTTTACTTTACACTGGTTTCAACATTTATGTTAAATGTAATAAGATAAAAGGTAAAATGATGGTTAATTATAATAAAGAAGACGAGAATACAATACAAACCCCTGTCGATAATTATTTAAAACAAGCTCAAGAAAACAGAAAAGAACAATCGACATTTGCAAAAATACTTGTAATAATGATTATACTTTTTATAGGAATTATTTGTGGAATATTTTTATTTGCAGATAATAAAAAGTTTTTGGAAGATGAATTCGGACAAAATTCTTTTATTACAAAACTGTTTATGAAACTTACACAAAGCAGTCATAACAAGGAAAAAGCTGAATTTGCTTTACCATTTGGTCCCAGAAAACAAAATATTCTTCTTTTGGGTGTTGATTCTAACGGAGCGGACTCAGATTTATGGGTTGGGACAAGAACTGATACTATTGTTCTTTTAAATATTGACCCGAGAAGTAAATCTTTAAATGCTATTTCAATTCCACGTGACAGTAAGGTTTACTTACCGAAAAACATGGGTATTCAAAAAATTAACGCTGCTCATGCTATCGGTGGTATTGATATGACTATTCAAACAATAGAAGATACTTTAGGTGTAAAAGTAGATAGATATATTATGGTTCATGACGATGCTGTAAAGAAAATCGTTGAAGCCTTGGGCGGTGTAGATATTTATGTTGAGAAAGATATGCATTACAACGATTATGCGGGTAACTTGCATATAAACCTTACCAAAGGACAACATAAACTTGATGCGGATGAAGTTGTCGGTTATTTAAGATTTCGTCATGATGCAATGGGTGATATTGGCAGAACTCAACGTCAACAGTGGTTTTTAAGAGGACTTTTGCAAGATATGCAAAAACCGCAAACTATTGCAAAAATCCCGCAAATTATCTCTATTGCAAAACAATATGTAAAAACAGATATGTCTGTATATGAAATGTCACAATATGCTGCGCTAGCAAAACATTTTGATATAGATAATATAGAAATTGCAACACTTCCGGGTGCACCAAACAAAAAAGGTTATACAAGCTACTGGATTTTAGATCCTGAAAAAACTCAAGAAGTTGTTAATCGTCTTATATACAGAGAACATGTTAAAAGTGATAAAACTCAATTTGCAGCAAGCGTGATGTTTTCAAACGAAAATTCAGAAGCCGGTAAAGCATTAATTGAAGAACTTGAAGCAAATAATATTAATGTAAAATGTACAGGAACTTCAAACGCAACACATGCACAGTTTATTGCACATTCTAAAGAGGTTACTCAAGAGTATTATAATTGGTTAAAGAAAAAAACTCCGTCAATGAAGGCTCGCCAATTTGTTTATGATCCTGTTAATTATTACTGTTCTGATACTGATTTTACCGTAATTCTTGCAGGTCAATAATTTATAGACAAAATACAAAAAATGTGTTAAAATGGTTGTAGAAATTCCTATGGGATTTCAGACATGTGCCTGTAGCTCAGTTGAATAGAGTGTCGGTCTCCGAAGCCGAAGGTCACGGGTTTGACTCCCGTCAGGCATAAAGGGTTCGTAGCTCAGCAGGATAGAGCAGCGGTTTCCTAAACCGAAGATCGCGCGTTCGAATCGCGCCGGGCCCAATTTATAAAAAGCAAGGGGTTATTATGTTTTTAAAGATTTTAAATGCGATTAAGAATATCGGGTTAACATCAATTTTAGTATCAGCATTAATTCTTTCGGGAATATTGTTTTCTATACTGGTTTTTCAGACAGCAAAACAGCAATATGCTTTCCCGACAGCTGAAGGTTATGGTGCATTTACAGTAGGTGGAAGAGGCGGTGTTGTATATCATGTAAGAACACTTGAAGACACCGGTGAATTAGGTTCTTTAAGATATGCTGTTAATCAAAAAGGTGCAAGAACTATTGTTTTTGATGTTTCCGGCATTATTGAGTTACGTGAACCTCTAGTTATAAAAGAAAATAATTTAACAATAGCCGGACAAACAGCTCCGGGTGATGGAATTTGTATAAAAGATTTTCCTGTTATAGTAGATGCCGATAGTGTTATTATAAGATTTTTACGTTTTAGACCCGGTGATAAATCTGATGGCAGTGCGCTTGTTATAGCAAACCGTCACGATATAATGCTTGACCATTGCTCATTTAGCTGGGCAACAGCTAATAACATTATGCTTTATAACAACAGAAAACTTACTATGCAATGGTGTATAATCAGTGAAGCTCTTAATAAAGGTAGTGGTAATGGAGCAATTTTAGGCGGTTATAGTGCAACTTATCACCACAACCTTTTTGCAAGTAACAGAACTAATAACCCTGCATTTTATCATGCAAACTTTTCAAATAGTATGATTGATTTGGAAACTGTTGATTTCAGAAATAATATTCTGTATAACTGGGAAACCTCTTCTATTAACGGTTCTGAATCAGGTACATATAATATTGTTGATAATTATTTTAAATTCGGACCGGCAACAAATATTCCTTCAAGAAGTCAGATTATTGAAATAGTTTCTACTGATAATAAAAAAGGGATTGTATATGTAAACGGAAATTATGTTCATACAAATCCGTTACAAACCAATGATAACTGGATGGGTGTTTATCCTAACTTGGATTATATGAAAACATCTAAAAATCCTATCTTAACTCGTTTTGAATTTAATCATGAACCGGTTGCAACGCACACTGCAACAAATGCTTATAAAAAAGTTTTAGAATTTGCAGGCGCATCATACAAAAGAGATTTTGTCGATAATAGAATAGTACAAGCTGTAGAAACATATATTTCCGGCGCAACAAACAGTAACGGACTTATATTTTCACCTAAAGATGCAGGGGATTATCCAAAATACAATTCAGATTCTGCACTGTTAGATTCTGATGGTGATGGAATACCGGACACTTGGGAATTTAACCATAATTTAAATCCGTATGATGCCGGTGATGGTAAAAGTATGACAAAAAGTGGTTATACAAATTTAGAAATTTATTTAAACAGTCTTGTTGACGGTTTGGCAAAAAGACAAAGTTCCGGTTGCAAACCGAATTTAGATACTTTAAAACTTATAGTACAAAAAACAGCAAACAAACTTAAAAAATAAATTATATATTGTTGTAACCAATTCTGACAATGTCTTTGCCAAATTTACTTTCAAGTTTATCAAAGCATTTTGACAGTTTGTCTTTTTTGGTATCAAGTGTGCTGTCCGAAAATAAAAACAATTGTTCTTCACTGTTGCAATGTAAGTCTTCCAAAATAATGCCGGTACTACGGTAAATTACATTTGGTGTATAAATTTTTTCAAGTAATTCAAATGCTACATCCGATATTTCAAGTTCAAAAGATGTTGGAGTATTCAAAATTTTCTTTTCATAAACGACTTTGAAATCTTTACTGCGCAACATAACTCCGAGCACTTTTGATTTGCAATCTATTTTTCTGAGTTTTCGACAAGCGCAATGTATGTGGTAATTAAGTTGATTTTTGATAAAATCCAAATCTGATGTAAAAATTCCGAAAGCACCTGTTTTCTGTATCGATTTAGGTAATTTTTCTTCATTAACAACAGGTGAAATTATTTCTCCCAGAAGTTCATGCTTCATTTCTCGTCCACGAATCCCGATTTGTTTATCCAGCCAAATATCTTCTTTTTGAACCAATTCTGCAGCTGTTAAAATCCCATGTTTCTTTAATTGTAATGTCAGGTGTTTTCCAATACCCCAAATCTCATCAATGTTTGTGGTTTTAAGAACTGTTTGCAATTTTCTTTTACCGATTGCATAAACACCTTCATCCAAATATTTAGCTTTATCAGAAGCGAGTTTAGCAAGTGTTTTGGTCGAACTCACACCTATTGATACAGGAATATCAAGTTCATTTTTAATTTGTTCTCTTAAAAACATTGCCAATTCAATGTAATCTTTCTTGTATAGGCGTTTAAGTCCGGTTAAATCCACAAAAGCCTCATCAATAGAATATACTTGGACTTTAGGGCTAAATTCACGAAGTAAATTCATAACCTCAGATGAAATTTCTCCGTACAAATCGTGATGACAGGAAACATAAATCGCATCAGGGAATTCTTCTTTTGCCATAAAATAAGGTTGTCCCATTCGAACTCCCATGCGTTTTGCCTCTTTGGAACGCGAAACAACGCATCCGTCTTTGTTTGAAAGAACACAAACGGGTTTATTTTTTAATTCCGGATTAATTTTTTGTTCACAAGAAACAAAAAAAGAATCACAATCCACTAATGCAATTACATTCATATTTATATTATAAACAATATATAAAAAATTACTAATCTATAACAATTTCTTTTTCATTTTTATAAATAACATAACCAAGATTAGCTTTTGGCGGTTTTTTGAGATATTTTGTCTTTGTGTAAATTACACCGACTTTAGAGGATTTGCCGCCGGAAGAATGTTCTTTTGCCAGTTTTGCACATTCAAATATGACTAAATCGGATGGATTTTCACATTTTAAAAGAACATGTGAACCTGCACAATCTCGTGTATGGAACCAGAAATCCTCATCTTTTGCCAATTTTGAAACAATATAATCATTTTGACGATTGTTTTTGCCAATAAATACTTCATATCCTTCAACTAAAACTTTTTGCGGTAATAATGAGGATTTTTCCGGCTTTGAATGTGAGGGTTCTATTTCAAAAGCAATTTCGGTTAGGTCATTTATGTTTTTTGCTTTTTCGATTGAATACAATAATTGTTCAAGATATTGTTTTTCAGCATTGTAATTAGATATAAGTTCTAAAATTTTAACATTTGAAGTTTTAACTTTATTATAAAGTTTATAAAATTTATTAGCGTTATCTTTTAATGTTTTATTTTCTTCAAGTTCAATTGTTATATTTTTATTATTTTCATAGTCAAATACAGTTATATTTTTTGAAAAATCCTTTAAATTATACAAATTTGCCATAATTAAATCTCCGAATAATCTGTATTTATCGGCATTGTCATTAGATTTAATTTGTTTTTGCATTTTGATAAGAGAAGTTTTTATTTTTTTTAGTTTCTTCGAAATTTTAGAAATATATGCATTTTTCTTTTGTAAAATTTTATCGGCTTCAATGAAATTTGCATAATAATTATCAATATTTTCATTTAAATTACCGGATAATTTAGAAATTGAATTTTGATTAACAAACCAATTATCAACATGCTTAGGTGGATAAACGTACGGCAAACCGCCAGCCATTTCACGTTCACGACTTTTTTCAGCACCAACATTGTGCGCACAACCCAGAATTATATTGTTGTCATAATTATATAAAACGATATTTGAATGTTTTCCCATAAGTTCTACAGCTAAACAAAGGTAAATTTTTTCAGATAACTCATTATAAGTTTCTATATAAAATTCCAAAATCCGTTCATAATCAGGTTGATTAATTTTTGCAATGCGAGAATTTTCCAAATATTTTCGCAATAACATACAAAACATTGGTGGCTTTTGTGGCATTGTAATTATACGTTTCGTTTCATTTTCTTTTGACATAAAACACAGATGATAAAATTGGGGAGTAATATTTATATAAAGCTTACGAACTTCACTATTATTCCTAAGGCTCAAAACCAACTCACGGCGAGTTGGTTGTTGGATTTTTTGAATACGAGCACCGGCTAAAAAATCCTTATTTTGAACTAACCAATTTTTTAAAGTCAAACTGTCAAAAGTAATCATATTAACATTTTACTACAAAATTATTCTTACTTTAATTCTTATTCGTTAGCGAAATATTTAATAATGATATTTTAATCAAACAACCCGTTAATTTTATCAACTATATCTTGTGGGTTGATTTCATTTGTAACTCTGTTTATATCCTGAGAAATTTGGAACAATTTTGCAGCTTCTATTTTATCACCGGTAAGAGCAATACAACGTGCTAAATTAAAGTGAGCAAGTGCATAATTAGGATTACACTCAACAGATTTTTTAAAAAGTTCCATTGCATTTTTTACTCTGCCTAAATCGTCAAGATAAATTACGCCTAAATTATTATATGCGATATCGTAGTTATTATCATATTGTATCGCTAATTCATATTCTTTAATAGCTTCATCAATATCACCCTTGCCCCAATATAAAAATCCTAAATTACAGTGAATTTTTGCATTTTCCGGATCTAAATCAAGTGCATTTCTATATACAGCAAGCGCATTGTTATAATCTTCTTTATCATAAAAAGCACTACCTAAATTTACATAAATGTCAATATCTTCAGGCGTTAACAAATATGCACTTTGATAAGAGCTTATTGCGGCATTTAAATCGGATTTATTTTCTTGATAAACATATCCCAGTGTTTGGTTAATAATACTAGTCCATTGTTTATTCGGATTAAGTGTAATCGCTGTTTGAAAATGAGAAACAGCTCCGTCAACATCGCCTTTAATATAAAGAATATTCGCAAGATTTGAGTGAAATTCAGGCATATTTGGCATAATTTGAATTAATTTGTTATATATTTCTACTGCGCTATCGTAATCTCCAAGTTCTTCATAGGCTTGACAGAGATGCCTGTACGCCGGAATGTTTAAGCAATCCAGCCAAATTGCCATTTTATATTCTGTTATAGCATTGTCAAATTGTCCTATAGAACGATAAATATCGCCTAGTAAGCAATACAACGGAACAAATCCCGGAGCTTTTTCAATAGCATCTATGTATATAGTAATAGCGTTTTGTAACCCTTTGGTTTGCACCATGTAAAAACCTTTTATTAACATAGGTAAAAACTGTAGATTTGAAACCATTTTTGCTACATTTTTTATTGCCAACATGTCAAACGGTAATGTTAACCACGAAAGAATTAGCTCAAAATATGCTTTTAATGTAGTTTTTATGCATCTGAAAGATGAAACCCTGTACAAATTATATAAAAGATAATGTGCACAAGAATTTCTAAAAGGTTTGTTCGCAATCGATTTTTTAGCATTAATTGCCGCTTCAAGAAAACGAGCCTTTTTAGTATAAGTTTCAGCAAGAAGATAATATGCTTTTGCCATTTTACTGTTTTTCGTAATAGCTGTATCAAGGTAAGTAATCGCTTTATCCAAATCACCTTTAAAATATTGTGCTTGTCCTATTTTAAAATATATATCTGCCGAATCAATGTATGTTTCTAATGCTCGTTGGTATTCAGTTATTGCTTCATCGATATATTGACAAGAATTGTGGATATCAAGGTGCCATGCTAAAAATAAATCACCAAGTCGCACATGTAAATCTGCATTGGTCGGGTCATTTTGAAGTCCTAATTGACACAATTCGATAGCTGATTTTACGTTTCCCGTTTTAAATTCTTTATTAATCTTTTTCTCTAATAATTTGTCCATATACTTTATATTGTAAATAACTTTTGTATAAAATGCAAGTAATTAATATTTTGTGTATAATATCAACTGAAAGGGATATTAAATGAATAAAATATATTTTATAGACGTAACTAATCGTGATGGGGTTCAAACCTCAAGACTGGGTCTTGCAAAATTACAAAAGACAATAATAAATACTATGCTTGATGAAATGGGGATAACTCAATCTGAATTTGGGTTTCCAACAACAAAGCATGAATTGAATTATCTTAACGGTAACTTGGAACTGGTTGAACGTGGAGCAATTAAAACCACTAAACTTTCCGGTTGGATGCGTGCAATTGCAACTGATGTAGAAGAGTCTTTTAAGAATGTTCCAAAACTTAAATATGTCAATCTTTCACAATCAACTTCAGAACAGATGACAAACGGAAAATATCAAGGTAAAAAAACTCTTGATGATATTTTGAAAATGACCTGTGAAGCTGTTGAATGTGCTGTATCACACGGTGCTGAAATTATTGGAATTAATGCAGAAGATGCTTCAAGAAGTGATATTGATTATCTAATTCACTATGCTAAAGAAGCAAAAAAATGTGGTGCTCATCGTTTCAGATATTGTGATACATTAGGTTTTGAAGACCCGAAAACAACATATGAAAGAATTTATAAAATTGCCCATGATACACAAATGCCTATTGAATTACATTTCCATAATGATTTAGGAATGGCTGTAGGGTGTTCGGTTATGGGGGCAAGAGCCGCTGTTGATGCCGGAGTTGATGCTTACATAAATACAGCAATTAACGGAATGGGTGAACGTGCAGGAAATGCGGATTTAGTTTCTTGCTTACTTGCAGTATTAAAATCTGCAGGTTTTAGAAAACAATATGAAGTTGACAGTAATATCGATTTGAGTAAAGCTTGGCAACTTGCTAAATATACAGCATATGCATTTGGAGTTCCTATTCCTAAAAATCAACCTGCTGTAGGTGATAATGCTTTTGCTCATGAATCTGGTATTCATGCTGACGGTGCTTTAAAAGACCGTAGAAATTACGAATTATACGATTACGAAGAACTTGGACGTGGTGAACCTGAAATTATTGAAACAGGTAGAATGATTACGACAGGTGAATATGGCGGAATTAAAGGTTTCAGAAACGTATATGACAACCTTGAAATTGAATTTCAAGATGAGCATGAAGCAAGAAACATTCTGGAACTTGTTCGTTATGCTAATGTTCATACACAACAGCCGTTAACAACAAGTGAGTTAAAATTTATTTATTATCATCCGGATATAGCAGCAAAAATTATGACTGTTTCTCCATATTATGAACCAATAGGTGCAATTAAAGAGCGTATGGATGCAACATGTCGTTGCTCAGGTTAAATAACAAAGAGAGTTTCTTAATAACAGAAACTCTCTTTTAATAATGATTTATTATTTTATATAATTTTTTATTATCCCAATAAGTTCAAGAATATCTTGTGTCGGTTGAATATCTTTTGCCAATTCTGCATATTGTAATGCTGTATCATATTTTTTCAAGCTTAAATAAACATATGCAAAATTATAATATGTTATAAATTTTTCATTATTTGAAGTTGCTGTATCCAGTGCTTTATGTAACGCATCAATAGCTTTTTTATATTCTTTTAAATCAACATAAGCACCGGCAAGATTTATATATCCGACAGCCAATTCCGGAGAATTTTTAATATAATCGAGAGATTCTTGCACTTTTCTTTTGGCAATTTGCTCAGAATTTCCCAATAAAATTGGTGTATAAATTAATGCAGAATTTTCAGACTCTTTTTTATTGATAATATTTGCTTCCAACATATATAATAATTGTAAAGTATGAATATCAGCACCAGATAAATAATGAAAATCACTTCTATATTGTGAATAAATAGTATTTTTTTCCATATTTTGAGGATACATTAAATCGTTTGTACTGTAGCTGTGCCCCATTATTCCAAGAGCATGTCCTATTTCATGTAAAATGGTATTATAAATTTCCTTATCTGAAAAATATTGTTCCATTGGAGTTTTATCGTATAAAACTATTTCCATTCTCTTTAAAACCAATTTTGAAATTTTAGGGTTTGTATATCCAGCTACAAATTTGCAAACATTATCAGAACAAACATTATCAGGAATTTTTTTGAACGAAATTATAATTTGTGCATCTGATTTTTTATTAGCTAAAGCAAAACTAACAAAATCAATAGATTTATCCCATTGAGTTAATGCTCTTTTTGCTCCAGATACATAGTAATCCGGTATATCTTTTAAGGCTGATGTATCAATATACACTTTCAATGGAAATGAATTTTTATTCCATCTGATTATATTAGAATCCAAAGGAGCCTGTTCAATGTAATTATTCCCGATATTATCGTGAATATTTCGTACCCATTCATTCAGTTTATCACTTGCCAGAATTTGTGCTCCGTCCTTAGCTGTGCCATTTGCTAATTTATACATTTCTTTTTGAACACTGTAGGTTGGTTTCAGCTCTGAAAGTGACAAAACATAATAATATCTGTAATCTTTGTTATAGGGTTTAAAAGCAAGTGCTTTCTTTATATATTTAGCTGCTGACAAATATTGCTTATTATCAAACTTTGTTTTGCCTGCAAAATAGAAAAACTTAGGTATAATATTCAGCAAAACAAATGTTGTAACAGCTGTTACAATTATTATTACAAGCTTTCTTATCAATCATCCACCTTTTTTTCTAAATCCAACATTTTAGCCAATGTTTTAGTGTCACCCTTTAATTTAAAATATTCAGCAAATTTAGGAGTTGTTTTAAGGTTAAAACTTCTTCCGTTTTTATCTTTTGTTTTTGAGATTAACCCTTTATCCAAAAGTTCTGCAACATGTTCATAAGCCGTAGAACCTCTCATCTCCTTTAATACGGTTTGGCGAATAGGTTCTTTTAGTGCAATTACGGAAAGAGTTCTTAATACAGCCGGTTTAAGCTCGACAGGACAAAGTTTTTCAACAATGTCCATATGTTCTTCTTTTACTTGTAAGATATAGCCGTTTTCGTCATCAATTTCAAGAGCACCGTCACGAGCTGAATAATCCATAATAAGCTCCAATAAAGCTTCTTCTGCCGTATCAGCATCTACATCAAGGATTTCACCAATTTCTTTGGCACTCAGAGCTTTGGCTGTTGTAAATAAGACTGCTTCTATTCTAGACTTCAACTGTTCCATGTTCACCTCTTACTACATACAAATCTGAATAAAATTCATCTTGTTTTAATTCATAATCAGTTTCGGCTGTTAAGAACAATAGTGCAATATAAGCACTTATTCTATCCATACCGAGCAACGTAAGCTCTTTCAGTTCAATTTCTTTTTCATGTGTAAATATTTGGCTTAAATTTTCTTTTAATTTAAGAACACAATCTTCAATATATTCTTCATGAGCAAGATTTATAATATCATCAGGAGTAAATCTTGAATAGGATTGAACACGACGCTTCGCACGTTCATGAGCTTGTTGAAGCGATTGTTTTTTCTCTAATTTTTCATAAAATTGTAATTGTCGGATTAAATCACGCAATGTAACAACACGATTTCGATTTAATCGGACACTGGTTCTTCTTTGTAAAACATCATCAATAGAAACAACATTACTTGTTGGCATAAAATCGTCTTCTTCAGGATATTCAACAATAAAACCGTCATCATCGTATTCAAGACCTTCAGTATAATCAGGTTCACCGATTTGGAGAATATTATTACCTTCCAACACATTTGACTTTAATTTCAAAAGTACTGCCGCAAAAAGGAAAGTTCTACCCGTAAGACGCAAGTTTTGAGATTTCATTTCACAAATATGTGCAAGATACTTATCTGTAACATCAATAATATCCACATTCCACGGATCAATTTTACCGGCTTTAGCCATAGAAACTAAAATACCAATACCTTCATCTTCATTTGATTGAACCAATTCAGGTAAGTTTTCACTATTAATGTCATAATTAATTAATGCTTGTTCATTCATTGTCATCATCTCTTAGTTTAATACCAGTAACTTTTGTAATACCTTTTTCTTTTTGAGTTACACCGATAGTCCTGTTAGCAGATTCTATCATAGGTTTTCTGTGGCTAACTACAATAAATTGTGTTTCTTTTGATTGGTGTTGAACCATTTGTGCTATACGTTCAACATTCATTGTGTCTAAACTTGCATCGACTTCATCAAAAGCGTAGAATGGTGAAGGCATATACCTTTGAATAGAAAATACAAATGCTAAAGCTATTAGTGATTTTTCACCACCGGATAAACTTCCAAGTCTTTGGTGCTTTTTATCTCTAATGCTCACTTTCATATCCAAACCACCGGACAAAGGATCATCAGGCTGTTCAAGAAGTAACTCACCCTCGCCTTCTGAAAGTTGATGGAACACTTCTTTAAAGTTTTCATTTATGTTATTGTACGTTTTCATAAATGTTTCTTTTTTCAATTGTTCGTAACCTTGCATTCTATCAAGAATTTCTTTTCTTTCTTTTGAAAGGGTTTCTATTTGCAATTTTAATTCTTCTTGTCTTGCCAACACTTCTTCATAAGCAGCCAAAGCACGCATGTTAACATCACCAAGTTCTTCCATGCGTTTTTCAAGTCTTTGAATTTTTGATGTAATTTCTTCAATAGAAATATTAACAGGTTCAAGTTTATTAATTTCTACACCTGTATTTTCAAGTTCTTCACGTGCAGCATCAAGTTGAGGTTCTAACTCTCTGCGACGAGCTTTAAATGATTCTATTTGTTCCGCAATACGTTCAATATCTGTGTTTTTTATATGTTTTTGTTTTTCAAGCTCTATCAAATCTGCATTAATTTCATCACGCTGTTTTAACAAATTGCCCAATTTTTCTTCAATAACAGCAATTTCTTCGTGAAGTTTTTCAAGTTTTTCATTTAAAACATCAATACCTTTTTTGTGTTCAATTTTTTCTTCTTCAAGTTTCGCATTATTCTTTTCTATTGATGAAATTTCTTCGGTTTTTGTCTCAATCAGATTTACGTGGAAAGTTATTTGACGGTTAAGTTCATTGACATCGTTATTTGCATTCATCAAATTAGTTTGCAAACGTTTAATTTCGAACTCAACACCTTCAGTTTTTTCTTTTAAATCTTTCAAATCCTGATCGTTAATCAACTTTTCAACTTCTTCGATTTCTGATTGCGTATGCGAAATATTATCAAGAATACCGATATGCATTTCTTCCATTCTATCAAGTTTTTTATTGAGCTCATCAATACGTGGAGAAGTAACTTTTATAAATTCAGCTCTATCTTTGATAATATTTTCACTGCTTTCATAATTTCTGTTCATGTTATCCAGTTCGATTTTACATTTGCTAAATTCACTCATTGCTTCCGAATAGTTTGTACGAACTGTTTCCAATTTTTTCTCTAATTCATTCTTTTTATTTTCCAAAGAAGCCAGCTTTGTTTCCATTTCTTTTAAACGTATTTTGTAATTTTCAAGTTCCGTATCATCATTTTGACTGAAACTTAAGCCTGTTTTTCTAACAGAACCACCGGTCATTGAACCTGATTTTTCAAAAAGTTCACCTTGAAGTGTAACCATACGGTATTTACCGATAAGTTTCTTTGCACATTCCATATCTTCCACAACCAAAGTATCACCTACTGCATAGAAAAATGCATTTATATATTGGTCATCAAAATCAACAAGATTAATTGCAAAATCAATAACACCTCTATCTTTAGGCAGTTGCAATTTTGTTGGAGCTTTCATAACTTTATTTAACGGTATAAATGTCGCTCTACCGGCACCGGATGATTTTAAAAGCTCAATCGCAACAGATGCAACATGTTCATCATCTACAACAACATGTGACATTCTGCCACCAAATGCAACTTCCATCGCCGTCGAATATTCTTTATCAACAGTACCGAGTTTTACAAGCGGAGCATGAACACCTTTGAGTTTTGAACCCATTATTGTATCAATTGCACGACCAAAGTTTGCATCTTCAAATGCCTGCTTTTTGGCTTCCATTGAAGAAATTTTTCTGTATGCCATTTGAATATTGTAATTCAAATCATTAATTTCGTTCTTTGTTGTGTCTAAATCATGTAAAGCATTTTGTTGAATAATCTTAAAATCATTCAACTCAGTTTGAAGCTGTTCAACCAAAGTCTTTTTCAAAGACTGGTCTTCCGTGAAATTAAGCTTCATTGTTTCAAGTTCTGTAAGCTTTGTTTTTGCATCTTCCAGTTCTTTTTGGAGATTTTTAAGTTCATTTTCCATAGGAAGACGCTCTTTAATAAGATTATTTTCTTTGTCCTGAAGATTTTCCAATTCTTTTCTTAACTTGTTTCGGCGTTCAATATGCTGGTCAGCTGTAGCATTTAAACCTGTCATATCTTCAAGAATATTCTTTAATTCCTCATTTTTATCTGAAATATTTTTTTCTATAATTTTTATTTCATCATTTTTTAGATTAATCTTTAATTTGAAATCATCAATTTTTTTACTGAATGTTTCAATACCGTTTTTAGCATTTTCAATTGAACGCAAACCATCATGAATTTGTTTATCCGCATAGATTGAAGCATTATTTTTACGGTCAATTTCACCCTTTATTTCTTCTTCTTTCTTTTTAAGGTTGATTTGTTGCTGTTCACCTTCTTCTTTAAGTTTGTCGGATATTTCTTGATATTTTTGTTTTATAAGATTTAAACGTTCATCTAAATCTTTATTTTTAACTTCTTCTTCTTTTTTCTTTTTGGTAAATTCTAAGATATTTTCATGAGCTTTTTCAAGATTTTTCTTAATGTCAAAAAATCTGACAGTGTTAATTTGTCCTTCTAAACTGCTTTTTTCTTCTTTTAATTTTTGATATTTAAGCGCAACTTCACGTTCTTCTTTTAGTTGTTCAAGACGAATATCAACTTCATTTAAAATTACTGAAGACCTTTCTACTCGCTGTTCCACTGTAGTAAGTTCATTAGTTGCTTGTTCTATTCTTCTGTCAAAATCAGCAATACCGGCAATTTCATCAATAATTTTACGACGTTGTTTTGTTGAACAGTTCGCAATTCCGGTAACATCACCTTGCATCATTACATTATAACTGTTTGGAGTTACATTATATTTTTCCAATACAGCATGTACATTTGATAATGTCGTAGCTTTGTCATTCAAATAATATGTACTTACATAGCCTTGTGTAGATTTACGAATTTTCCTTCCGATAGATAAATCCTGACTGCCTTCAACCCCGCCAAAAGTAACCTTTACAAAAGCATCATCACGTTTTGTATATGTTGAAATAAAGTGCGATAAGTTTTCGGCACGAAGTTCACCTGCATTTGCAAGCCCAAGCGCAAATAAAACACTATCTATGATATTACTTTTACCGGAACCGTTTGGTCCGGAAATGGTCGTAAAACCTCTTAGAAAGGGGATTTCTGATTTATTTGCAAATGATTTAAAATTATCTATTTCAAGCTGTTTTATGTACATTATCCTGCCCAATTATAGTCTTTTTATCATTATGACAGGTTTTATATAATCATGTCAAACTTATTTATATAAATTAACAAAAAACGTCCCATCGGGACGTAGAAAAACAAAGGAAAAAGGGAAGGTACCGTGGAGGGCACCAAAAGA
>CAYUIW010000023.1:0-23074 GCA_964444905.1 uncultured Muribaculaceae bacterium | reverse complement strand
TTTGTACTATTGATAAAATCTGTCATTGATATCGCCTTCACCTTTGCTCCTTTTATATATTTTTATTTATGTTGCTTTTTTGAATGAAATTGTAAAAAATTAATATCCGAAAAATTTACTTTTTTCTGTTCTTCTTACTCCGAGATTCAATTCTTTTTTAGGTAATTCGCTCACAACTGAGCCTAATTTCAAAATATGTGATTGAATTTCAGGCAAATCATCGTCAGTAATACCTTGTTTAAATTCTGCAGATGAAAAATAATTTTTAAAACAATAGTATGCTTGTTGATCAAATGAAATTTTCTTTGCTTCATCAATGAACTTTATAACATTCTCTTTAGACATATATCGATGAAATTTACTAACTACACTTGTTAAAGTTCCTTGATTGCATGATTCTTTTCCCGGAAGTGCGTTTTTTGAAAAAATATCAATAAATTTATTTAATATTGTGTTTATTTTCGCCAAATCTTCTTCGCTTTTATTATATTCATTTTTGCTTTTTTCCAATATGTAATCTATTGAAACAGAAGCACAGGAAGATAAGTCAACAAGCATAAAATAATTATCCGATGGAGATAGATCTTTTAGTGCGTATTTTTCATATGCGGAAAGAGCATCTATTGTTGAAGCTATATTATTTGTACCACATTTTAAAGCAGTTTGAATATATTGCCACTGTTCAACTTCGTCACAGAATTGCTCGGGTGCTTTTTGCACAAAAGAAACATTTTGCTCTTTCATTTGATTTTCTAAAACATACAGTTTTTGTCCAAGCCTTAACGTTTCAGGTGCACAATTTTCAAAACCTGCATCTTTTTCCATTTGTTTAAATACTTTAATTCTTTCCTCTACTATATTAGTTGAATTATATTTTCGTCCTTCTTGTCTAAATCTCTCTTCTATTTCTTTTTCTATTTTTTGTTTTAATTCTTCATTTTTAAATAATTCTTTTCTATATAATGTTTGAGGGTCATTTTCAAGTAATTCTTTGTGTTTTTTCCATAATTCATAATATATCTCAACTAAATTATATTGAGTATCTCTTGTCCCATTTGCAATTTTCGCTACAAAATTTGGAACATCTTCTTTTTCTAATTTTTCAAATTCTTCCCAAAGTGCTTCTTTTGTAATTGTTTTTACTTCGGGTTTTACAACGGTTTCTTCTTTTGGTGTTACAATTTGTGTCTGTTTTGGATTTGTAACTACTTCTTGAGTAACAACTTTATTGTTTGGAGTTATTACGTGTTGAGTTCTTGGTTGGTTTGTCTGTGTAGTTCCTTGCTTAGCGGTTTGTGAAGTTTGTCTTGTATGTCCTTGTTGTCTTGAATGTGTAGTTTGTTGTGATCCATCTTCTACTAAAAGGTCTCCAAAATGTTTTTTGAATAATTCTTTTTCTTTTTGTGTTACAAGTAAAGAATATAATCTCTTTGCTTCTTTTATTTTTTCTTTAGTGGGCAACTTACCAATATGTGCACAGACTTTTCCCACATATAAATACTCATTTTCAATAATAGAATTTTTCGGTTCAAAATCTTCTTTAGAAAATATATCTTTAAAGAAACCACTAAAAGAAACTTGATTGTTATAATTTTGATTTTCAAGAACATTACTTGTTTTTGGATATATTTTATAATTATTAGTTATAGCTGAAATTTTCATATTTTCTCCTTACTGTTGATTTAATAAGTCGCCAAAATGTCTAATAAATTTTTGTCTGCCTTCTTCTGTAAGGCTAAGCGTTTCAAGTAAATGTTGTGCATATTTTTTTTGTTTTTCAGGATTTTTTAATCTTACTAAATGCAGACTAACTTCGCCAATAAATGTCATATCATTATCTTCAATTGCTACAGATGGCTTAAATCTATTCGGATTAATCCTTGCCGCTAACGTTTTAATTGGTTCTGCTAATTTTTCACCAACATTTAAATATCTGCGACGATATTTAATCAATGCAAAAGCACTATATACAAGAGCCGCAACGCCTGTACCGATTGCAACATATTTTGCAACTTTCTTTTTGTCGTTTTTTTTATCTTCCTTTACAAAAGTATCTTGTTCAACCGCATTTGTTTTTGGTTGCACTTCAACTTTCTTTTCGGAATTTTGAATATTTTGCAAAATGTTAGTATTTGTGTTGTTTGATACCGGTTTCATAGGTTTACTCCATATATCATTTCTAAACTGTGAAAATATTTCACTTGTATTCGTTTGTGGTATTTGATTGTTTATCATACTTATCCTTCTTTTGTAAAACAACTGAATGAAAATTATTGCCTATAACTATGGATAATTATAAGTTATTTAAAATTAATAATCTTCATCTTCATTAATAGTAATATTATCAAGTTCTATTGATTTTTTTACAGCATCAAGTCTTTTCTTATCTTCTTCGGATAAGGTACCTTCTTTTTCTTTAAATTCAAGGTAGTCAAGTTCTTGCTTTTCCTGCGTCCTAATAAATTCCAATAGTTTCTTGTCTTGCTCCTCTAACATATTTGCGAATTCTAATCCTAATAAACGTTGTTTTTCTATTATTTGTTTCTTTTCCTCAGATATCTCTCCTTGTTTATTCAATGGTGCTAATGTATTGAATATAGCAACAAAATGTTTATATCTTTCGGGATCTAAATTTCTTGTTCTTCTTTCTACATCATCAGCATTAGTGACTGTATCGTGATAAAATAATGTATTATAATAATGTCCATAATATCTACGATTAGGCTCCGCAATATAAGAATTAAGTGCTTCAATTGCAAAATCACGTAATTGCATATTGTCAAATGCTCCTTTCTCTTCACTTGGATTAAACAGTTTTGCCAAGCTATCATAAGGATAATTTTGCCAATCAATTGATAATTTATCTAAAGTACCTTCTTGAGCCATTTTTACTAGTGTATTTATTGAATCCTGCTTTAAATAATCATTTAAAAACTTTAAATCTCTTGCTTTAAAGTTCGGGTTTTGTGCTGCTTTTTTTACTTCTTCCAAAACATCAGAACATTTTTTGAAATAATGTTTCATAACTTCTTCAAGATTAACGTTTTTAGCAGGATTTACAGGAATTATCTTATTAAATTTTCTTATTAAATCCCTGTCAATTAAATGAGGATAATTGGTTGTTATAAACATTGTTGTTGCTGCTTTTTGAGAATTATCTTTTATATTATCAGGAACAAGTGAACATTTTTCTAAAAGTGCTTTAAATGTATCAATCACGTCAGGGTTGTAATCTCTACCTTTTAAACGTGCCGTATCATTGTCATCTATTAGCTCTTTGTAGACAGCTTTTGCTTGTTCATATGGCATTCCAAAAAATTTTTCAGCATCATCAAGCAAAAGAATTGTTCTAATTCTTTTTGGTGCACCAGTTTCATCGGGTTCAAAATATCTTCCTTTTGCTTTATCAAGTTCATCTTTTATTTCATCAATTAAGTCTTTGGAAGTTAATGTTGCAGGTAAGTCGACAACATGTGCATATTTACCTGATTTACCTTCCTGGGCAATAGCACGAATAAATGTAGTTTTACCTGTGCCAGAAGCACCATAAAGCAATATTGAACTAGGAACTTCAATTGTAGGATCCATTTTGGATTCGGCAAGTGGTGTTATGAATGCATTTTTAATTTCGTTTTTTTCGTAATCGTACCCCGCAATTCTGTCATCTAAGCCTCCTTGTGCATTATTCATCGCTTCTATTGCACTTTTTATTCCTTCGAGGCCTTGCAATCGTCTTTCCTGTTCTTCAATTTGCATTTTTTGAGCAATCATATCATCAATACTTGCAATAAAATTCTTGGTTTGTTCCGCACTTAAAGGTGACATACGTAAAATATCTTCATATTGTTTTTTACTACTTCTGAAAGTTTCTATTTCAGAATTGCGTCTGTCGAAATTATTATAGTGTCTTTGTCTGATATTCCTACATTGGAAAGGATTCCAAAAACGACTTAAGCCTTTTCTGTTAATTTCGCTTTCCGCTTTGTTTTTTTGTTTTAAATGTTCATCAGAATAATTCCAATCTGCAATTGCATCAAGTTTTTCTTGTGCATCTTTTCTTATTTTTTTACTTTTTTCGCTATTATCAGATATTGATTCTTTAAGTTCTTTAAGTTCTTCTACAGTTTTGCTTTTCAAATCTATATCGTTTTGAGAATTTTCTTGAGTTTCACCTCTAAATGTAACCATACTTCTGCCGATAGAATTAAAATTTGATAATTCCATAGACTTTGTATTTTGTTGAATTTGGTTATTTTGTGGTCGTTGTACAAAAGTATTTTGTTTTTGTACCATTAATTTTGTCGGGTTCAACGTAACTTTCATTTTATTATTCTCCTATAAATAATTCTTTCTTTTTTTTTCTTCAACTTGCACTTGAGTATTTTCAACTTCTTTTTTAGAGTGCATATTATCTAAAATTTCTTTATACTTCGCATCATCTGCATGCTCGTGATTGTGTTCATGTTTATGTTCATGAGGAATACCGTGTGCATGAGCAAGGCTATGGTCATGATCAGGATATTGAACTTTTATTGTAAATTTATTTACTGTTGTTTCGTCTGCATCTAAAATGCGACCTTCATCCGCACTTTGTCTATCGAGTAAAATTTGCAATTTTTCTTGAAAATTATTTGGCAATTTAACACTTTTTGCCATAGAATCAACTTCTACAAGAAAATCAAGAGCTTTTGCTTTTTGTTCCGTAGTCGGATTTTTGCCCATTGCGCCAAATTCTTGCATTCTTTCAAAAACGTCATCGCCATATATTTGACATAATGATTGTTTTACAATTTGAGTCAGTTCATTTATATAATCTATATTTTGAATGAACTCAGGTCTGTTTTTATTTTCTTCAACTTGTTCAAGCATTATACCTATTGCATAAAGCTGAGTAGCTCCTTTTGCTCTTTCTAAGTGATTTTCGTCTAAATCTTTGTTTTTAACATCCATATTTATAAGTGAATTTATTGCAACAAGTGATGATACAGGATTTGTTAATGTTTCACTTTCTTGTATTGCTTGTCTTAATTTTCCGCCGTTCATAATTGCATAAGATGGTGGAACTTCAGCAACCACACATTGCATGTTTGCATATTGCGCAATTATCTTAGCAGCTTCAAGTGCTGCATTATCAACAATCGAATATCTTTTTTTATTATTTTTACCTTGTTTTTTTAGATTTTCAATTTCTTGCAACTTATCTTTAAGTTTTTGAGTATATTTTTCATCAATTTCATACATTGCTTGATAATGAGAAGTACACCAACCAAAAGAAACTGCATAGGATTTCATTGGATTATTATATCCTGATAATTGCAATTCGTTTAAATGTTTTGTTGTGCTATTGTTGTTTTTTTGAATATTTGTATAAACTTTATTGTTTGAATTAGTGTTTAAATTTACAGGTAAAATCATATTTTTCTCCTTTAACTTTTAATTATATTATTTTGTTTTAAATATTCTCTTGCCGTGATATACATCGGTATATTTGCATTTATTGGAATATACTGAAATGGAGTGTTTCCGTTTATATCAACTTGATTAATTTTAGGATTTAATTTTAAAATTTCATTAAATAAAATCAAATTTCCGCTTTGGCAAATTTTATGTAATGCACTTTGCTTATTGTTGTCAATTAAATCAACATTTGGTTCTGCGTCAAGCAAAAGTTTAATATTTTGCATTAATGCAATTTGTTTTTCTGTTGTTCCGGCACAAATATATGCGTTAACAGCACTAATCAAAGGCGTTTCTTTGTCATCATTAAGTGCATTTATATCCATTCCTTTTTCAAGGGCGACTTTTAAACATTCTTTTGCATACGGACTTGCTGATTGTGCAACTATATGCAAAATGGTATTGTTGTTCCAATCGGTTAAATTAGTAACAGAATTATTCAAATGAAGATTTTTGGTAATTTGTAGTACATTTTCATCAGCATTTTCGCCATCTAATACTTTTTGGGAAATTTCATCTATTGATTGAATATTCTTAAAATAATCTACATTACAGTCTTTTATGCTTGGAACATAAGAACTTGTTATACCACTTTCTTGATATAATATGTCTTGGTCATTAAATTTTTCAGTCAATACTTCTTTCAAACCTTCGTCTAAATAATCAAAAGGTAACATTCCATTTACATCTTTTACATTTGGATATGCATAGACATTTAATAACATTTCTATTGAATCAATATCACCATTTATACAAGCGTGATGTAATGGGGTTTGATTGTCTTTATTACATTTATTTGGATTAGCGCCGTTTTGCAACAAATACTTAATTTCTTCGTGATGACCTAAATTAATTGCATTAATTAAAGGAGTATTTCCAAGTTCATCATTTGTATTAATACTTAAACCTTTTTTTCTTGCAATGTCCATATAATTTATAGAATAATTTTCTTCCGGCATATTGCTAAACATCAACATTGCATCAGTTCCATCTCCTACCCTAATAAAAGGAGAAGTTGTGCAATCTAAAATTTGAGCGACAAAATGAGGTTTATTTGTATATATACCATGTCCTATTGGTGATTCAAATTTATTGTTCCAATTATCAACATCAGTACCTATTGTTTTTGCTGCAATTAAAACACGCAATGCTTCTTCTGGGTTTTCTAATGTTGAAGCAACATTGAGAATGTTATTGCCTAAGGAATCTCTATAATTAGCATTGATTGCACATTCTTTTTGAATATCCTCAAGTTTTTGAACTTCTTGTACAGCGCCAAAAAGTTCTTCCGGTGCATCAAATTCTTTACTAAATTCAATACTGCCTCGTTTTTCGTTATACTGCGGAATTTTGTCAGGGTAACACATTAAAAGTAATTTAGCAAAAGCTGATAAATCTAAAGATTTTAAATCGTTTAAATGTTCATCAATGTAATTTTGCATTTTAGGTTCTGTTAACATAACGTATGCACATTCATCAATGTGGTGCTGAAATGCCTGATTTAAAATTGTTTCATCGTTTCCACACCCCGAACCGACAGTGAAATCCGCATCATCTCTTTTTAATGCTTCTTTTAGTGCATATGCTTTATTCATACAGGTTAAAATAAATAACGGCGTACACCATACATTATAATACGAATCGCCCAAATATTCTCCATTGCTTCCATATCGGGTATTTATGTCCATATTTTTATTTTGTATTAATGCAACAAAAAGTTCATCATATTTATCTGTAGAATTTTTTCCCAACAGATTGTTATAGTATAACGAAGCCGCCAGTCTTCCAAAAATTTGCCTCAATTCACTATTGTTTGTCGAATTATTAATTCTTTCTAATAACTCATTGTTTTCTTCATAATGTTTTGGCGGTAATAAATTGAGCTTTATTTCTTCTCTAACTTTGTTATCAAAATCAGGATTTTTGTGTATATTGCCAACTTTAATATCATTATTAACATCTTCCAAAAATAGTTCTTTTGGCTGCATTTTTTCAATTTGTATTTTTAACCTTGGAAGTTTATTATTCTCCTTTACCCAAATATTGTTATCCAAATAACAATGGTTAGACATTAAATCATCAATATTATCATAAATTCTTGATGTTGAATTATTAATATCATATCCTATAAATTTTCTTTGGTTACTTAATGAATATGAAGTATATATTGATGAATTTTCGCCCCAACCAATCATACTCCCGATTTTTGAAGAGCCGGTAATTATTCCATCAAAAATACAATTTTTAATTACACTATTTTTTGTATAACCGACAAAACCGCCGATTTGTTCCGCACCTTTAATTGTTGATTTCGAATACGAACCATTAATAATACTTTCATAATCAGAACCAACAAATCCTCCAATTGATTCAGATTCATTTGATTCAATTTCGAAAGAAAACGGATTATAGGTATTATCTTTTTCTGATGAAATATCACACTTTGAACTTGAGTTTGTAACTGTATTTTTATTTCCACGACCTATTAATCCGCCTATGATTTTATTTCCGCTTATATATCCTTGAAAATGACAATTATTTAATTCACTATTTGAAGCATCACCTGCGAAACCACCAACTTGTTCTTTTCCTTTAACAAAAGCTTTCTCGATTTCTAAATTTGATATCTTTGCGTTTTCGCATTTTCCAAATAAACCAATGTTTCTACCTTGTGGTAAATCTATTTTAAAATTTGTAATTTTACAACCGTTACCATCAAATTCACCCTTAAAAGGTTTTTGAACATTGCCAATTGGTTTAATTTCCTTACCACTTAAATCGATATCATTTGTTAATACAATTTTTTTATTCCATGCATTTGGACTGTTAGTAAAAGCTAAAAATTTATCTGCAGAATTTATTAAAATTTTATCGCTATCATTTGATAGCTTATTATTTTCAATGCATGCAAGTTTGTAACCTGCATTTATCAAATCTGAATTTTGAATCAAAGAACCAAAAGAAATAGGGTATTTTGCAATATTTTCACTTTTGGTTTGATTTAAAATAGGGTTACTTGCTACATTAGAATTATTTTTTTTCTGGTTTATGAAATTATATTGAAATGAAATCGAGTTTATTTTCATATTATTTACCTTCTTCGTCTTTTTCTTGATTTTTAAACCCTACAAATAAATTTAAGAAATTTTTAGCTTCAATTTCGGTTAATTCATTTATCATATTTTTTAACTTATTTAAATATTTATTTTGTTGATTTTCAGCATTTCTATTTTTTATAAATTCTTCAATTTCGTTTTTAAAATTATCAATAGATAATTGACTATCAGAATAAGTTAAATGCTCGTTAATTGTTTCTTTTAAAATTTTAGATATATCCCTTGATGAAAAACCATCTAATAAGTTAATCAATTCATTAATATGTTCATCCGTAATATTTTTAGTTATGTTACTCTTTTTAATTTCTGATTCTATTAAAGCTCTTCTAAGTTTTTCATCCGGAAGAGATATATAAATTTGTTTTCCAAGCCTGCTTAACATCGCACCTTCAATTTGGTCTTTATAATTTGTTGCAGCAACTACAATAATACCTCTTTCTGCTGAATTATTTGTTTTCTGCAAAAATAAATTTGTTAAGCTCTTATCACTACTACCATTATTTTTTGCACTTGCAAATAAATCATTGGCTTCGTCAACAAACAAAATGCTATATTCACCTGTTCTTTTAAATTTCTTTTCTAATTGGTCAAAAACTGATTTTATATTTTGTTCTGATTCGCCATAAAGTCCTGCTTTAATATCAGCTGAAGTCAATTCATATAACGGAACTTTCATTTCTCCTGCAAGGGCTTCTGCTATAAAAGTTTTGCCTGTTCCGGGAGGTCCATATAAAAGAAAGTTAGATTGAATTGGATTTCTGTTTCCATCTTTTTTAAATCTTTCCAATGCTTCCGGTTTTAACCTATCTATTAGGGTTGTTTGGAATACTTTTTTAACATCATCCATTCCTGCAACATCATTAAAATTAGCTGGAAATTTTATTATTTTTCTTTGCCAACGACCATCATATCCTGATGTTTTATTGTTTTCATTTATTTCGGGTAAATCATGTTCGATTGCATAATTATTTATCGTATCTGTAAAATCTTTTACGGTCATTAGTCTATTAGGATGAACAGAACAATCATCTAACGTTTTTTCTAAAATTGCACTAATTGTTCTTGAGCTTAATCCGCCAAGTCTTATAACTATTTCTTTTATATCAGAATCTGTTATATTTTTAGTATATTCAGGGAGTTTTGCAAGTTCCTTTCGTACCATTGCTTCTCTTAATTCATCATCAGGAAGTTGTATTTCTATTTGAGTTTGAAGTCTATCTAAAATGGCATCATCTATTTCTTCTTTAAAATTAGTTGCAACAATTGGAATAATACCCTTTTTAGGTGCTTTGTTTAAGTATTGTAGGAACAAATCAACAAGATTTGAATCACCACTATTTGAAGATATGGGTTTTGAAGACAATTCTTTTTTTCTGTTTGCAAGTAAACTATTTGCTTCGTCTATGAATAAAATACTATATTCACCTGTTTCTTCAAATTTTGTTTCAAGTTGATTAAATAATTTTCTTATTTTCTTTTCTGGCTCCCCAACATATTTATCTTTTATTGTTGATGTATCAATTTTATACATCGGAATTTTTGTTTCTCCGGCAACGGCTTCAGCCATAAATGTTTTACCAGTTCCGGGAGGTCCATATAATAAAAATCCTGAATTTACAGGTGGACGGTTTCCGTGTTCTTTAAACCACTGTATCTTTTCAGGTTTTAATCTATCTATCAGGTTAATTTGAAATTTTTCTTTAACATCTTTCATTCCTGCAACATCATTAAATGTTATTTCTGAAGGAACTCGTTTAAATTCATCACTGTCATAATTTGCAGTTGTACCTGAGTCACTTAATTCTCCAAGGTTATTTTCTTTTGCGTATATTTTTAATTCTTTATTAACTGATAATTTATCCGTTTTTTGTGCATCATTTAATTCATCAATTACATTTTCGACATCTTTATATGAGAAACCTGAAGTTTTATTTAACAAAAGATTGTAAGCATCTTTATCAATTTCAAACTGCAAATATTTATCAATAAATTCTTTTCTTTCTTCTTTTGTTGGTAATTTTAATTCAATTTTTTTATCAAATCGGCCAGCACGAATTGAATCAGGATTAATTTCGTCCTTGCCTCTTGTTGTTGCAACCAAGACAAATCCTTTTTGAGCGGAATTTTCAATAAGTTGTTCGGCTTTTGTAACATATCCCGAAGACGCTGCATTAACATCAGGTAAAATGCCTTTAATTTCATCAATAAAAATTACAGTTTGCTTTCCTGTTTTTTTATAATTTTCTTTAGCAAAACCCACAGCTGCTTCTAATTCTTGGACATCAGACACTTGAATTATATTTTTCTTTAAAATATCTGATACTTTTTTATTTGTATTTGATGCATTTTCTACAAGTTTTTCAAGTTCTTTGATTTCAATAATATTCCTATCTAAACTTTTAGCTAATGACCGTAACAAAAAACTTTTCCCGCATTTTGTTGCACTATATAATAAAAAACCGCTATCTGTCACATTTTTATCATTGTTTAACAGTTCAACTATTCTTTTTTGTAATATTTGTTTTGCTTTTGTAAGACCTGCAATTTCATTCAAAGGCAAAGTTGTTTTGTCTTGTTCTGTTTGCTCTATCTCATTAAAAACTTCATTATTGACATTTTTAGCTAAATTTGTTTCAGAAATTCCGATATCATCATCGTCATCATCATCAGGAATAGTAATAACAGTTCCTGATGGTAATTCATTTAATTTTTTTATAGGGTTTGCATTTTGTTGTGGATTTTGAGTTTGAACACTATTTGTTTCTTTTTTAATTTCTGGAGAATAAGATAACTTTTTATTCGCTATATTTTCTAATCTTGAAATAATTTCCGGATCGGTTGCATATTCATACGGCTTTTTGCCATCAGAATTCCTTTCATCAATGATTGAATTAATTAAGCAGGGCTCTTTTTGTCCAAGAACAATTAATGCTTTATTTATTAACTGCTTGCTTTTGCTTCTTATTGCAACATGTAAAAAATTATCATGAGTTTCTAAATCTTTTTCGCTAACATCAAAACCTAAATTGCTTATGCTTTTAAGTTGTTTTTGCACATTTCCGGTTTTAGATGCTTCAAAATAATCTGTTTCCAGTTGTCCCTTAAAATTCATATTGGATGCGTACAAACTATTGTAACGCTTATAATTACTATTTTTAATTGAATTGACTTGTGAAATCAGCATTTATACACCTTCTTTGGAAATCATTTTCTCTTTTATTGCACTATAAAAATACAAATAAAATTTTGTTTAGTTAATCATAATGTCGCTAAATAAATTAATTTGTTATATATTGACTATTTTTTTACATTTATTAATATTTTCGTAGTAACTACGAGTATATTAGATTGTTAAACATAATACTCTCGTATATTCTCTAAATATGGTTTATAGTCAAAATGAAATAATGAAAAAATTTGGTGCGAAAGTTAAGCACTACAGAGAATTAGCAGGATTAACACAAGAACAATTGGCCGAAAAATGTGATTGTTCTGCTCAAACGATTTCAGGAACAGAAACAGGTTATAGTTTTCCGTCATCAAAAACATTATTCAATATAGCGTTTGCTCTAAATATTCCGCTTGTTTATTTGTTTAATTTTGATGACAATAAAAAAATATCTAAAAATGAATTTTCCACAACTTTAAACAGGTTATTGAGCAAATTAGATGCAAAAGAAAAAGAATTAGTTATAAAAATAATTAAAGTTATGTGTGAAGAATAATTTTTACTATTAAGAACATTCTTACGGGATACATTCAGAATTTTAAATCACAGTCAAATATTTTGCACGTAATTATTAATATCTTCATCTGAAATCATTTCGGTAGTTGCTACCAAAATATGATTTTCATCAAGCTTTAAGCCACCAATTACATTATTTTCTTTTAAATTAGCAAGAATTTTGTCGGCATTAGAAACTTCAATCACAAATTCGTTATAGAAATTTTTATTAAGAGTTTTAACACCTTTTTCTGCAAGTTTTTCAGAAAGTTTATGAGCTTGTTTTGCTGATAAATAACCTGCTTGTTTAAAGCCTTTTTCACCCATTACACTCAAATAAACAGTTGCGCAAAGTCCGATGAGAGCTTGATTTGAACAAATATTGCTTGTTGCTTTTTCTCGTTTAATATGCTGTTCACGAGTTTGAATTGTAAGAGTAAAAGCTTGATTACCATCAGCATCAACAGTTCTACCTGCAAGACGCCCAGGGAGTTGACGCATATATTTTTCTTTACATGCCATAAAGCCGGCTGTAGGTCCGCCAAAATTCATCGGAATACCAAGTCCCTGAATATCACCTACCATAATATCGCAATCAACAGGTTTCAAAACAGAGAGACTTGAAACATCTGTACATACAATAAGAAGTGTTTCAACCGAACCAAATTCTCTGATTTCACCATAAAAATCAGGTGTTTGCACTAAGACACATGCAAAATCAGTTGTGTTTTCCGGAATATCGTCAAACCATACAACATCAATTCCGTTTGCATTTGTATAAGTTTCTATAACTTTTTTGTATTCAGGATTTAAAGAATTAGCTACTAAAACCTTGTTAAGCTTTTTAATTCTTACCGCCATTAAAATTGCTTCAGCACAAGCAGTCGCCGCATCATAAACAGTAGCATTTGCGATATCCATTCCGGTTATTCTGCAAATCATTGTTTGAAATTCGTACATAACTTGTAATGTTCCCTGAGAAATTTCAGGTTGATATGGTGTATATGCAGTAATAAATTCAAATCTTTGTGCTATTTGTGAAATACAAGCAGGAACAAATTTATTATAACAACCTGCACCAAGAAAGCTCACATAATCAGTGTTATTCTTTTTTGACAGAGCTTTAACTTTTTTTTGTGTTTCCAATTCACTTAACGCCTCATCAAGATTAAGCGTTTGCATACGAACCTGTTGAGGAATTTGTTCAAATAAATCTTCAACGGTATTTACACCTGTTTCAGCACACATTTGTGCTTTTATATCTTCATTATGTACTAAAAAGTTATTCATTATTCTAATTCTTCTTTATAATCTTCGTATTCCAAAAGGTCAGCAAACTCTGCTTCACTACCTAATTTTTCGATTTTTATAAGCCATCCGTTTTCGTAGCAATCTTCATTAAGAGTTTCAGGAGCATCAGCAACAGCTGCATTGATTTCAACAACTTTACCGCTAATTGGCATATAAATTTCAGATGCGGCTTTTACTGATTCAATAGTTGCAAAAGTTTCACCTTTTTTAAATTCAGCACCTTCTTCCGGTAATTCTATAAACACGATATCTCCGAGTTGTTCTATGGCATAATCTGTCAAACCTACAGTATATTTACCGTTATCTTCCAGTAAATACTCGTGAGATTTTGTACATAAAATCTTTTCTGTAATACTCATTAATTTCTCCTTTTATGATTTAACTTTATTTCTTTTATTTATAAACGGTCGTTTAACAACTTCCGCATCATGCAACTTTTCTCTTATCATAACCTGAACAACAGCACCTGTGCAAATTTCTTTAATATTATTTACATATGCGAGTGCTATATTTGAACCTGTCATTGGTGAAACTCCGCCACTGGTTACAACTCCGACTTTTTCGCCATTGTAATAAACTTCATATTCGTGACGTGCAATTGCTTTATCCAACATTTTTATACAGATGAGTTTTTTTGTACCACCGTTTGCAAGTTGGGTTGTTATGGCTTTTTTGCCGTTATAATCATCCTCTTTATCTTTTGGAATTGACCAAGAAAGACCGGCTTCTACGGGAGTTGTATTTTCATCAAGATCGTTTCCATATAACGGAAGAGCTGCTTCAAGGCGTAACGTATCTCTAGCGCCAAGACCTATTGGCATAACTCCGTATTCTTTACCTTTGGCAAGAAGTGTATCCCAAAGATGTTCTGCATATTCGTTAATTACAAGGAGTTCAAAACCGTCTTCGCCGGTATATCCGGTTCTTGAAATATACATAGGCATATTTAACAAATTTCCTTCAACTATCGTAAAGGAATCTTGATTGTCTTTATAGCCGAGTTTATGCATCAAATCAATAGCTTTAGGACCTTGAACCGCAATAAGCGAAAGGTTGTGTGATTGATTATCAAGGTAAACATCAAACCCTTTTTGATTTAAAGACATCCAGTTAATATCTTCATCAACACGAGATGCGTTACAAATAACCAAATAAGTTTGTGCTTTTAAGCGATATATAATCAAGTCATCAATAAGTCCGCCCTGCATATTAGGAAGTTGGCAATAAACAGCTTTCCCATCCGTAAGTTTAGAAATATCTTGCGGAACAATCTTGTTTAAAAACGCTTGTGCATCTCTACCGGATACATAAACTTCACCCATATGTGATACATCAAAAAGTCCTACATTTTCTCGAACATTTTTATGTTCTTCAATAATGGATGTGTACTGAACAGGCATATGCCATCCTGCAAAATCGACCATTTTAGCACCTAATGCGATGTGCTTTTCGTGTAAATAAGTTTTTTTAACCATGATACATTCTCCCTTGCTTTTATTGTCCGATTTATTAAAACAAATGTCAAGAGGTAATTTTTATATTATTTAACATTGTTATATAAAAAAGCACCTCGCAAGCGAGGTGCTTTTAAATTACTCAAGCAATTTGCTATTTTGTAGGAATTCTCATTCCATAGAATGAACGTATTACAAATACCAATGCAATTATCAATAAAATCCAACCTGCAATTGGAGCAATGTCTTTGAAAGATTCGCTTATAGCGATTTCCATAGCCAAAAGTCCAAATAAAGTTGTAAATTTGATAATCGGGTTCATTGCAACTGATGAAGTATCTTTAAAAGGATCACCTACAGTGTCACCGACAACTGTTGCTTCGTGAAGCGGAGTACCTTTTTCTTTCATGTCACATTCAACGATTTTCTTAGCATTGTCCCAACAACCGCCTGCGTTTGCCATAAATACAGCTTGGAACAAGCCGAATACCGCAATTGCAATCAAGTAACTTACAAAGAAAGCTACAGGATGTGAGTTTTCACCTAAAGGTGCTGAAAGACATGCAAGTGCTAACGCAAATGCAAACAATGCGATAAAGATATTTATCATACCTTTTTGCGCATATTGAGTACAAATTTTTACAACTTCTTTTGAATTTGCAACATTTGCAGATTTACAATTTGCATCATCAAGTTTGATATTATCTTTGATGTATTCAGTTGCACGATATGCACCTGTAGTAACAGCTTGCATAGATGCACCGCTGAACCAGTAAATTACAGCACCACCGGTCAAAAGACCAAGTAATGTGTATGGGTTCAACATATTCAAAATCATTTCCGGCTGAATACCAAGTGTGTTTTGAATAACTAATATTAGAGAGAAAATCATTGTTGTTGCACCAACAACAGCAGTACCAATCAAAACAGGTTTTGAAGTTGCTTTGAAAGTGTTACCTGCGCCGTCATTTTCTTCTAAATATTGTTTAGCATTTTCAAAATCAGGTTTAAAGCCGTAATCACGTTCGATTTCACCTGCAACATCCGGAATTTCTTCAATTAGAGATAATTCATAAACTGATTGAGCGTTATCAGTTACAGGACCATAACTGTCAACTGCAATTGTAACAGGTCCCATTCCTAAGAAACCAAATGCTACAAGACCAAAAGCAAATACTGATGAATAAACCATAATATCTGCCGAAATAAATGTACTTGCAAAATAAGCAAGTCCCATTAATAAAACAATAACAGCACCTATCCAGAAAGCTGAGAAATTACCTGAAACAATGCCGGAAAGGATTGTAAGTGATGCTCCGCCTTCTTTTGAAGCTGTAACAACTTCTTCTGTGTGTTTAGCTTTAGGAGAAGTAAAGATTTTTGTAAATTCAGGAATTAAAGCAGCACCAAGAGTTCCGCAAGAAATTATTGCAGAAAGTACAAGCCATAAACTTCCGCCCAAAGGAGCTAATAACCAGTGGCTTACGCCAAAAGTCATTGCTATTGATAATATTGAAGTCAACCAAACAAGATTTGTTAAAGGTTGTTCAAAGTCGAATTTAGAAACTTTTGCTGCGTAAATTCTGTCAGCAATTCCGTTAATCCAGTATGCAACAACAGAAGTTACAATCATTAAAAATCTCATTGTGAATATCCAAGTCAACAATTGTACTTGATATTCAGGCATTACACCTAATAGAATAAATGAAACAAGCGCAACACCGGTTACACCATAAGTTTCAAATCCGTCAGCAGTAGGTCCGATTGAATCGCCTGCGTTGTCACCGGTACAATCGGCAATAACACCGGGGTTTCTCGGGTCGTCTTCTTTGATACCAAACTGAATTTTCATCAAATCGGAACCAATATCGGCAATTTTTGTAAAAATACCGCCTGCAACACGTAAAGCAGAAGCACCTAAACTTTCACCGATTGCAAAACCGATAAAGCAAGCACCTGCTAAATGTCCGGGTACAAATAATAAAATTGTAAGCATCAAAATTAATTCAACTGATACTAACAAAACACCGATACTCATACCGGCTTTTAAAGGAATATTCATTATATTTAACGGATTTCCTTTGAGTGATGCAAATGCTGTTCTTGCGTTTGCAAGAGTGTTCATTCTGATACCGAACCATGCCACACCGTAAGAACCGAGAATACCGATTACGGACCACGCAAGAATAGTTAACACTCCTGATATTCCCATGTGCTGCAAGTATCCGAAATAAAATGCAATACACAAGCCAATCAAGACTTCCAATACAAGCAAAAATTTACCTTGTTGCACAAGATAAGTTTTACATGTTTCAAAAATTGTGTTTCCGATTTCTGCCATAGCTGTGTGAACCGGAAGTTTTTTAATACGCAAAAATTCGATAAATCCGAATATACAACCGACCAAAGAAATAACCATACCAACCAAAAGCAGGTTAAAACTGTCACCTTGTATAGCGGGGACTACCAAATCAGCTTCTCCTGCAAATGCAGGGACGGCACTAAACATTAATGCCATTAGCCAAGTAAACTTTTTAATCATAATACCCTCCACTAAAAGTTTTACAACAATTATTATAATAAAAAATAATATCTTAAACAACTTTGTAACAATAAATCATACAATCAGATTAAGCTTGTTAGTGCTCGGTGAAATTTTTAAAAACTCATCTTCTACATTAAATAAATGATTTTTACAATTTCCGTAAAATAATTGCGGTAAATTTTCGTCATACTATTTACAGAATGACAATAATACTTTATAATAGTAGCAGGTGTAAGAAGATAAATTTTTGTTACAAATTTGTAAAAGATGTATAAAAAAACTTTATCTTTGCACCTTAAAGTAAGAGAATATATATATCTGGATATAAAGGTAAAAGGTAAAATAAATGAAGAAGGTCAATCGATTTAACAAATTTTTAGGTGCAATGCTTTTAGCATGCTGTATTGCCGCTCCTAAAACGTTTGCCTATGACATTCCCGTACAAACTTTGAATGAAATTCGCGGTAACGTTAAGCACGATACCGATATGATGAAGTTTGAAAGGCAACGTAGAGAAGTTGATGTAGATTATCGTCAATATCAACAACAAAAAGAAGAAACTTCTCAAGGAACAAAAGGCAGTACCGTAATTCAAGGTGCTCCGGCAGGTTCAGGAGATGTTATTAGAGCAAAAGTTGAAGAACTTGAAACTAAAGGTGTTTATGTCAATACCATTGAAGTTGCACCATCAGAAATTTTAACAAGAGAAGAAATCGCACCGGTTATCGAAAAATATGCCGGTAAAAACCTCTTTATAACTGATATTCAACAAATGATTGATGAAATTAACAATCTTTATGCTAAAAAAGGATTTGTTACAGCGAGAGCATATCTTCCTGAACAGCAAGTTGAAGACGGTTCTATTTATGTTGACCTTATTGAAAGCCGAATTGGTAAAATTACGGTTAAAGATAATAAGTGGACAAAAACTAACTATATTACAGACAGACTTCCGCAAAAAGAATATCAATTGTTTGATATCGTTGAACTTGAAAGAGATGTATTAGATTTTAACAGATACAACGAAGGGATTAAACTTTCTGCAAACTTGAAAGCCGGAGAAAAAGAAGGAACTACGGATATTGAATTATCCGCAGATGAAAAATTCCCGTTCCATATAATCGGTGTAATGGATAACGCCGGCAGACGAGGAACAGGAAGCCTAAGAGGCGGACCAATGTTTGTTGCTGACAGCTTGTTCGGCTATCGTGATAGAATGACCGCAGGTTCATACTTTAGCGGTGGAGCTATAAGCCCGTTCTTTGATTATAATGTACCGGTTAATAAATACGACGGACGTGTCGGTTTTTCTTACGGCTCTACATTTGCGAAAGTAAAATGGGGTCCTAAATCGGTTACGGACTTAGGTATTAAAGCCAGATCTTACACTTATTCATTATATTATACTCAGCCAATTAAACGTTCACCGGGATTTGAACTTAAAGGCTACGGTTCGTTGAATTATAAACGTGCATATACAACAATGGATGCATTAAGACCGTTTACGGGCAGTGACTTCCTTTCTAAAGACCAAGTTACAAGTGCTGACTTAGGGGTTAACCTTAGAAAAGATACTGATAGAGGTATTTGGTACTTTAACCAAGATGCTTCAATGGCATTCCCTATATTTGACAGCCGTTCAAGTTATTTCAAATATTCAGGCGGAATGTACAGAATACATGACTTCTCACATGGTGTTTATGCACAGTTGAGAGCAAATTATCAAATTATCCCGAATAGCAAAGATATACCATACTTAGACCAATTCATGACAGGTGGTTTGGTAACTGTAAGAGGTTATTCGGAAGGTATTTTAATGGGTAAAAACGGTTACTTTACAAGTGCTGAATTAATCTTCCCGTTCTTGCCAAGACAAATAACCAGCCCTCGTACAGGTGAAAAAATACCGTTTGTCGGTAAATACTTACAAGGGGTTGTATTTGCTGACCATGCCGGTGTGTTCCCTTACGTTAAACAAGATGCTTACGGTGGAAGTTACTTCTTAGCTTCACTTGGTATGGGGTTAAGAGTACAATTGCCGGGTGACTTGAGCGCAAGACTATATTGGGGCTATCCGCTTGTTAATAACGCATACGAAACTGACAGAAAATACGGACGTTTCCACTTTGAATTAACATTGGAACCAAGCTTTGATAAGTTGTTGAAAGACCGTTCTGTAACTGCTAAAGTAGTACCACAAGTTCAAAAAGAAGTAGAAGCAGAATATATCAACAATTATGATGATATAAGACACTATGATTACTTCCGTGATGGTGGTGGCGGAACACTTTAATAATTAGTTTAATTTATGCGGTAACTTTAATAAAGTTACCGCATATTTCTAAGAGAGGGATATAGATGGCAAAAGCAATATTTGTAACAGCAACAGGAACCGATATAGGAAAAACTTTCGTTTCGGCTCTTTTGGTAAAAAAAATGCGAGATTTAGGTTTAGATTGTGGATATTTTAAACCTGCACTAAGCGGAGCAGAGTTGATTGACGGTAAGCTTGTTCCGGGAGATTGCGCATATGTTTTACAAAAAAGCGGACTTGATAAAGAGCCGATGAGTTGTGCATCGTACGTTTTTAAAACAGCCGTATCACCTCATCTTGCCTCAAGAATAGAGAACAATCCGATTAAATTGAAAAAAATTATTGAAGATTATAAACAACAAAATTTTGAATATCTTGTTGTCGAAGGAGCCGGCGGAGTAGTTTGTCCATTTAATCTTGACCAAGAAAAACTTCTTTTGCCTGATGTGATAAAAGCATTAGGACTTGATATTGTAGTAGTTGCAGATGCCGCACTCGGCACAATTAATTCTGTCGTACTTACGGTTGAATACGCAAAGGCACAAGGAATTGGTATAAAAGGAATTATCTTAAATAAATATGATGAAACAAACTTTATGCACATTGATAATAAAAAATGTATTGAAGAGTTAACAGGTGTTAAAGTTATTGCAACAGTAAAACAAAATGATAAAGATTTGAATATTGATTTTAAAACAATGAAAGGGCTTTTTAATGAATAGTTGGGCAGAAAGAGATTTTAAATATATTTGGCATCCGTGTTCACAGATGAAAGATTATGAGGAATTACCTCCAATTGTTGTTGACCACGGTGAAGGCATGTATTTGTACGATATTGACGGGAATCGTTATGTCGATGTTGTTAGTTCTTGGTGGTGCAACCTTCTTGGACACTGCAATCCCAGAATTAATTCAGCTGTAAAAAAACAAATTGATACACTTGAACATGTTATCTTTGCAAACTTTACTCATAAAACTGCAATAACACTCTGTGAAAAATTAATGAAAGTACTACCCGAAGGGCTTTGTAAGTTCAATTTTACGGATAACGGATCTTCTGCAATTGAAGCTGCTATGAAAGTAAGTTTTCAATATCATCAGCAGACAGGAAATCCACAAAAAACAAGATTTATGGCACTTACAGATGCATATCACGGTGAAACTATCGGAGCGCTTTCAGTTGGGGCATGTGATTTATATACCGAATTGTACAAGTCAATTCTTATGGATGTAGTGCGAATACAGGGACCGGATTGCTATATGTGCGATTGCGAACGTGAAACCTGCACTTGCGCATGTATAAAACATGCCGAAGAAATGTTTGAAAAATATGGGCATGAAACGGCAGCACTTTTAGTGGAACCGCTATTGCAAGGTTCCGCCGGAATGAAAATTTATCCGCCGTTGTATTTAAAAAAATTAAGAGAACTTTGTGATAAATATAATGTCCACCTAATTGCAGATGAAATTGCAACAGGTTATGGCAGAACAGGTAAAATGTTTGCGTGTAATCATGCAGGAATTTCTCCTGATATTATGTGTCTTTCAAAAGGATTAACCGGTGGTTATATGCCAATGGCGATATTTATAACTACACAAAAAATTTATGATGCTTTTTATGCGGATTACAATGAAGGTAAAGCCTTTATGCACAGTCACACATATAGCGGAAACCCGCTTGCTTGCTCTGCTGCTATTGAAGTTTTAAATATTCTGGAAGATGAAAAAATTATTGAACAGACAAATGCAAAAGCTGAATATTTTAATCAAATAATAAAAGAAAAATTTCTTTCTCTTAAAAATGTTGGTGAAGTTCGCCACATCGGACTTATCAACGCAATAGAACTTGTAAAAGACAAAAATACAAAAGAGCCTTTTGATAGCAAACTTCGATTGGGTTATCAAATATACAAAAAGGCTCTTAAAAAAGGTGTGCTTTTACGTCCGTTAGGTAACGTAATCTACTTTAACCCGCCTTTGATAATTTCAAAAGAGGATATGGACTTTGTAACCGATGTTGCACTTGATTGTACAAAAGAAATTTTGCACAACTTAGCTTAGATAACTCTGTTGTCGTTAGGAATTTTTTAATTTTTTATATATAGGATGAGTTCGACGAAGACGTCGAACTCATCCTATATATAAAGTTTAATAATTATTTTATACACACTGCTTGATTGATACTGGTACCACGGAGGGTGCTACCCCAGTATGTGTTGGTAGAGTAGAATCTGCGATAGTACGCGTTGGAGTTACTGCGTTCCTCCCCTGACCAAACATAGAAAAATGTAGATAAACCTAACGTAAAGCCTAAAGGAGAAGCTTTGCTTATATCCATTGTTAAGTCTTCTACATTGTTATTAGCCTGTACCGAGTTTGCATTGTAAACATAATTTGCTATTTCTGCCAACTGTGTATCTGACGGCATGTTTTGGACTCCACCGCAAGCCTCTACTGTACCTGCCCAATAATCGTTTGTTCCGTAATCAGATTTCAAGCAATATGTAATTCCATATTTACTCATGAATGCTAAATCTTCTTCGTTTGTTGTTGTCCCCTTTTTATCACAACCTTTCCAAACATGTGGTGTCGGCGTAAATGGCGTTCCATAGCAAGTTCCGCCAATTTTGAAAGCACAATCTTCGCCACCTAAACTTGCAACATTTTTAGACCGTAAATCCTTATTTTGAGTATTCGGTTTTGAATAACCTGAAGTGTCGTACAATATCGCTAAACAAGATGTGCCTGTAATCTGATTTGAAAATTGATTTTGCTTACAATCAGGATTATAAGCAACAATGCCATTTGTACCATTTGCAAGCTGAATACCAACTAATTCAGTTCCCCAATCATTTTGACCGAAATCACTTGCTCTCGCAATTGAACTTATATCAACTTCTTCTTTATCAGCCCCCCAATAAACCTTATCTGAAAAACAATCAGTTAATTTGTCACTGTCACATACTTTAACTATTTTTAAATGATTAGATAACTCATCCACAAAATCTTTAGTAGTTCTGTAACCTGCTAAAGTACCTTGAGTATTCATAACTTTTAATGCTTGTTCTAATTTCGCTTCAAAAACTTTAGAAGCAGTGTTCCAACCTTTTTCTTGATTGTTAGTAATAAGTGTCGGTACAGTCAACACCGCCA
>CAYUIW010000022.1:0-23215 GCA_964444905.1 uncultured Muribaculaceae bacterium | reverse complement strand
CCGCCGTCGATACAAGCTTTACAAATTTCGAAATCTGCACCGTGGTCAAGGTGAAGTGCGATAGGTACAGTAGTTGTAGCTAATGCAGCTTCAACAAGCTTAATCAAGTAAGTTTGGTTAGCATATTTTCTTGCACCGGCAGAAACTTGCAAAATAATAGGTGATTGAGTTTCTTCAGCAGCTTCTGCAATACCTTGCAAGATTTCCATGTTGTTAACATTGTAAGCACCAATAGCATATCCGCCTTCTAATGCTTTTTTGAACATTTCTCCTGTTCCAACTAATTTTCTTTCACTCATTTGAGTTCTCCTTCTTCTTGTAAAAATTTACACATAATAAGTGTATTACAAACATTTGCGGATTACAAGGCATGAAAAACAATATTTTTTATTAAGAAATGTTAAATTCTTAATAAAAATTTTACAAAGCAGGAAACTCCTGATATAATAGGCTTTAAAGCTTAATGAATAATAAAAAATAAAAAATAGTGTTAGCAAAAATTAATTTTAGTGTTTTTGTTATGAAAAATAGTATTAAAAATTCAAGGAGAAAATATGTCAATTCAAGCAATCTCAAGTGTTAGAAACAATAGTAATGTAAATTTTGAAGGTCGTGTAAAAAAAGAAAAAGCTGAAAAAGCAGTAACTTCACCTGTCGCAAGTTCAATGAAAGCTGTTCCGTTAGTTGTGTTGCTGGCAATGAGTCCTATGACAACAACTAATGCACAACAGATAATGCGTTCAAATGCTAATACGGTTGAATTGGCACAAATACAACCTGATGTGACAACTACTGTTCTTGAAACAAAAACATTTAAAACCAATAGAGGGGATTTGAAGTTAAAATTAATTAATTATAGATTTAAGAATAATTCTAGTTCAAACCAATTGACGTATGAACTTTATTCATCTGATGGCAAAAAATATTCTGGTAGCTATAAGGATCGTGTGCAAATGGAATACAGATTGTATGACGATAGTGGTTTAAGATTTGGGGAGATAACAGCATCTGAGAGAGTTTTTGGATATAATATTGGCGAGGATAATGTTCACATTGAGGATGAAAATGTTGAACAATATATAAAATCCTTAGAAGAAAAAAAACTTATAGGAACTTCTGACTTTTCAGCTTATGATAATTATAACCACTCTACAGAAGATGGAGGGTATGTTTCTTCTTGGTATAGTCAAGCAAAGTACGAACCAGAAAAGTTTGGAACTATATCAAGACCTGCAAACTTTAAAACGGAAACTGGTAATTATGAGTTAAGATTATATGAAAATGATGGTAAAAGTACTTTGACTATTAAACGAGATAATGGGCCTGAATTGAAGTTAAAAGGTCTAAAGCTTACTGATTATAATTTTACTTTGTGTGGAAAACAAAATGTTCAGTTAAAGTTAGGCAAAATCCTTGTAGAATATAAAGGTGAAGAACATTTTCTTGTTGATAATGATATGTTTCTTTTTATTGCACAAACTATCATGAATGATCCTGCCTCTAAATCGATACTTCCTGATATTGAAGAAGAAAATGAAAATGTTGTGTTTAAAGTACCTGACCTTGATTTTATTAAAGAAAATATGTGGTTAATCGGTTTGTAAAAAAATGTAACGACTTGCAAACATGTTGAAATAAGACATTCGGGTAGGTTTTTATATAAATAATGGTAAAACTAGAGAGAAAATAATGACAGAAGTTTCAAGAGTAAGTTCAATAGATATTTTAAAACATAAGCAAGGTGTTGTTGAAACCTCTGCAAATATGTCCGAACAGACTTCTGTTTTTGGTAATCCTGCAGCAGGAGCATCTTCCAATGAAGTAATTGATATTGAACAACTTCAGCAAGGAAATGCTGAACCTGAAAAGATACAGGTTCTTAGGAAAAATTTTAAAGATTTTCATCTTAATTTGTCTTCTAATGAATATAAAAATATGCAACCAAAAGAGAAGAGTAAATACATTATTAACGAATTTGGCAAGTTTTTGTATGGTGATGAAGAAAAATGGAATTTATTAAATGATAAAGAAAAAGCCTCATTTCTTAATACTAAAATAAATGATTATATAAAAAAATACGAGCCCGAAAAATATGGGGAAATAAATGTTCTAAATAAACAGGATTTGGAAGCAATGCTGCAAATTTTGACAACTTCTTTTGAGGTTGCTTTATCCACTGCTAATGGAGAAACTGATTTAGAAGCAATATTAAAAAATTATCATATAAAGCCGCGTAAAGAAAAATTCGCTGCAAATTATAATTATGTTAAACAGCTTCAAGCTAATGGAGAAGAATTAACTTATGTACAAAAAGAAATTTTGATGCGTGGTAAATTCCAAGAGGGTTTACAACAATATATTAAAGATAATAATATTGAAAATACCAATAATGAGGATGAAGTCAATTTTAATTATTTGCAATCTCGGATTGATGAAAATGGTATGGAAAGTCTTTCTGTATATGAAAAGAATGAATATGGAGCATTAAAACTTGTAAAAGATAAATTCGGCGTTATTGTTGATGATAAAAAAAATACTGATGGTTTAGACAGTTTAGCTTCTGTTATTAATGATAATTCTGAATACAAACCGGTTCGAGATAGCAAAGGAAATATAATTTTTAAAAGTGATACAACCAAACATGTGTTTGAAGATTATATCACATCAAATTTGAGGAATTATTCTTCTAAAGAAGAGCAAATTAAATGGTTTGTTGATAAATTTGGCAATCTTAATCGACATGATACGCAGAATTTATTTAAAATTTTAAATGATCCTCACTGCAAGATTGAAAATAAAAATGAACTTCTTAAAGCATTAGCAGAAAGCAGTGCGTCAACAGCTCAAAGTATGACTGCTGTATCATTAGAAGATAAGAATACTACTGATGTAACCCGTGTTATGTTGGGCCAAGCTAACAATACTCACATTGAAAAATTCGCTAAAAATCATGATACATCCAATGCCGATTTGTTGGTTGACACTAATGTAGCCTTAATACGCAGTAGTGAGAGTGAAAATGTTCAATCCGAATTAACAGTCAATATGGCTGAAACCAACTATGATAATGCTGTAAAAAGTGCGGCAGAACTTTCTGATAGTCTTGGAATTAATGGACTGGTAGATCAAAGTTTAGTAAATTCTAAAAAAGCTTCCGCTGAAAGCAAAGTATTATATGCTCAAACAAGTGTTGAAATTCAAAAAAATGACGAAGCAAAACTTGTAAGGAATGAGCAATTAAACTCTTATGGTAATGCATATTTTACAAAAGGTACAGTTGAAGCTTTACCATCATATGAAACTGATGAAGCTGTAATTAAAGCTAATAATGTAATTAATGATACTGTTGAAAATAAATTAGATAAAGAAGGCAGAAAACTTGTTACTCAAGCAAGAATGGATGTAATGCCTAAATTTAATTCTGATTTACAAAAAACAATGTACGAACAAATTACAGAATCAAAACACGATGATGTTCTTGAAACCGGTGCAAAAAATATTTACCAATTAGATAAAAGTATTAAAGATTGGGCTACTGAACGAACCCAAAATCTTGGCAAAGATAACGTTACAAATGCTATAAGAACTGATGTTGGACAAAGTAACAATACTGTACAAACTTCTGCTTATGCCACTGAACCACAAATGTCAAATATTCGTTCAGTACAAACTCCAATAGCGTTATCTCCGATAGCTCAAAAAACAGTCGAAGAAATAAAATTCTTTAAAGGTCAAAAAATTCCGCACGATAAAGCTATTGAAATGTTTAAAAACTTGTCACGTAAAGAACAAATCGAAATATTGCATACTATCCCAACAAATCAATTTGATAAACTTCCGGTACTAATTTGTGAATTTTTCCCTGAATTAATACCAACTTTTGTCAGCAAAGGAAAAGGTTCTTTAATTATTAATTCATGTTCAATACAAACTGTAAACAGAACTATACGTTGCATGCAAACCGGTAGCAATGAAACTAAAAAACAACTTCGTGATATGATTGCAAGCCGACCTGAATATTTCGCAAAAAGTACACAAGAATGGGCAAATACAGCTATTTATAACGGTAAAAAAACTAAAGAAAACGAAGAGAAAAAACCGTTTAACGCACTCTCTTGATTTTTCGGTATGTTTGAGGTTTAATTGTTTTACAGCCATAAAGGCGAGTTCCTTAGAAAGAAGACAATTTAACATTGCCGAAAGATATAAATTTAGCAAAACATGCAGGTTTTTGTTACGGTGTTAAAAGAGCCGTTGAAACCGTTAAAAAATTGAAAGCCGAAAACCCCGACAAAAAAGTTTTTGTTTTAGGCGAATTGATTCATAATACTCAAGTTATCCATGAACTTGAAAGTCTTGGCATAAATACCCTTACAGAAATCCCCGAAAAAGGCGAAGGTATCTGTGTTATAAGAAGTCATGGCGAAAGTCCGGAAGTTATTGAAAAAATTAAACAAGCAGGTTTTGAACCGGTTGATTTGACTTGTCCTGACGTGAAAAAAGTTCAGCAAAAAGCTATTGAGTTAGCTCAAGAAGGTTATTATTTGGTTATTGTCGGTAAATCAGAACATCCGGAAGTCATTGCAATTCGTGCAAATGCAGCCCATTATACTGATAAAGTCGTTGTAGCAAGTTCTGTTGAACAATTAAAACCGCTTGAAACTCAATTAAAATCACATCGTAAAATTGGGGTTGTTGTCCAAACTACACAAAGAATTACAACACTTAATGCTATTGTTGAATATTTGACCGGCATCGCTAAAGAATTACATATAGCAAACACTATTTGCGCAAGTACTTCTATGCGCCAAACCGAAGCAAAAGAACTTGCACAAAATAGCGATTTAATGATTGTAGTTGGTTCAAAAAAAAGCGCAAACACTACTCATCTCGCTGAAATTTTAAAAGATATTACAAAAACAATTCACATCGAAAATGATGAAGAATTAAAAAATTACAAAGAGTTGATTGAAAGCTCTCAAAATATTTCAATCACTGCGGGTGCTTCAACTCCGCAAAACGTTATTGAAAAAGTATTAAACAAATTAAGTAAAGGAGAATAAAAAATGACACAAACAATCGAAAAAACATCTATGGATGAATTTGAAAGACTTCTTGAAGAAAGTTTTTCAAAATCTTATACGGTAGCAGATATCGTAGAAGGTACAGTAATTAAAAAAGAACAAGACGGCTATCTTATTAGCGTACGTGGTGCTAAAACTGAAGCTTACTTACCTACAAAAGAACTTTCTTCTCAAGATAACGCTGAAACTGTTGAAATCGGCGACATCAGAGAATTCTATGTATTAAAAGAAGAAAATGACGAAGATGGTATGGTTCTTTCACTTAAACGTCTTGCATTTGCTCAAGCATGGGCACAATTGAATGATGCTAAAGTTCAAGGCGATACAATTCTTGCTAAAGTTGTTTCTGCTGTTAAAGGCGGTGTTCTTGTTGACGTTGCTGATTTGAAAGGTTTTATCCCGTCTTCTCAATTAAGAATTGGTACTCCGTTCGACAGCTTAATTGATACAAAAGTTGAAGTTAAAGTTCTTGAAGCTGATCCTAAGAAAAACAAATTAATCCTTTCTCAACGTCTTGCAGTTGCTGAACAACGTGATCAAGTTGTTGACAATATTCTTTCTACTCTTGAAGAAGGTCAAGTTGTATCCGGTGAAGTTGTAAGAATTGCAGATTTCGGTGCTTTTGTTGATATCAACGGTATTGACGGTTTACTTCCGATTTCTGAAATTTCTTGGTCAAGAATCAAACACCCGTCTGATGTTATTTCATTAGGTGACACTATTGAAGTTAAAATTATTAAAATTGACAATGAATTAAAAAGAATTTCTCTTTCTTTAAAAAGAATGGGTGAAGATCCATGGCAACAAATTGAAGGTCAATTTGAAGAAGGTCAGATAATTACCGGAACTGTTAATAAAGTTACAGGTTTTGGTGCATTTATCAACATTTTCCCTGGTGTAGAAGCTTTACTTCCGGTTGCTGAAATGGCAGAAGAAAATGTTAATCCGTTCAACAAATTCAAAGTTGGCGACAGCGTAGAAGTTCTTATTAAAAAATTCACTCCGCAAGAACATAGAATTGCGTTGAGCATTAAAGATATCGATGCTGAATAATTTTATAAATTATAGTAAAAAACCGTCCTTATTAAAGGGCGGTTTTTTGTTAATTATACAGTTATCTAATACATTTATATGATATTTTGTATAAATAATAAAGTTCAGATTATTATTTCCGATAAAAATTATACACACATTTTATTGGAGCTCAAAATGTCAGAACAAATTTTAATGCCTGTAGCACTAAATGCCGAAAAAGCCAGAACTTCTCTGGAAAAAGCGCGAGAAGCACACGAAAGATATTTAATACGCCAACAAAACAGTGATTTACAAGAAGCGATAGAGCATTATGTAGATGCGGTCAAACTTGACCCAACAATGCCGGAGAGTTATTACAGACTTGCTGCATTAATGTGGGAACAGGGACAAATTAGTATAAATACAGCTATTGAGCAGTGCAAAACAGCTTGTTCTTTAGCTCCGGATAACATGAATGCCCATCTTTATACCGGATTTTTCATGAAAATGGCTATGGATTTCAAAGCCGCCGAAAAAGAATTTAAATCGGCTATCAAAATGAGTAAATTGAAATCCGCTCGCCCTCGTTTGGTTTTATCACAATCAATTTTGCAAAAAATAAATAATAATGACGGAAATTTGGGTGATTATGCAAGCTTTTTATATTATTTTCTATCAGGAAGTCTTATGCTTGCTTGGGATAAACCTGCAATAAAAATGTTTTACAAAAATATTGCGGATGATTTGTCCATTTTTAAATACAATACAATGGGTAAAGTACTTGAAAAATTCAAAATGCTTCCGATGGCGGAAAATTTGTACAAACAAGCTGTTTCTGAAACAGAACACGATGAAATTTTTTATAACCGCATGGGCGACATTGCATTAAAAAACAAAGAATATGATATCGCTGTTGAAAGTTATAAAAAAGTTTTGGATGCGAATCCGTTAAATCGTGATGTTTGGGCTAAACTTGCAACTGTATTGCAGACATTTTTTCCTGACAGTAAAGACGAAACCATTGATTGTTATGAAAAACTTTTGGAATTTGATGAAAATAAAGCTCCTATTTATTATGAATTAGGTCATCTTTATATGTCAAAAGAAGACAAAATTAATTCAATTAGTGCATTCAAATTAGCTGTAGATTTGGAACCGGAAAATCCGTTTTATAACAATTCTTTGGCTTATGCATATTCTAAAGCTGAACTCTATGAAGATGCAATTGAACATTATCAGAAAGCTATTGACCTCAATCCTGATAATGAATGGACATCTATAGTTTGTCAAGCTCTTGGAACTTTATACGCACAGGTTAACGGCAATATAGAAGCTGCTGTTGCAACATATCAAGCTGGTTTGATTTTAGATGCAAATAATTATGATTTACATTTATCATTGGGTGATATTTATATGGCAGAATACGATTTAGATAAAGCCATTCGTGCATATTGTGATGCAATTACGCTAAATCCAAATGATTATAGAGGATATTCCAAAGCCGGTATTGCATTATGGGAAAAAGATTATCTTGAAGAAGCACTTGTAGCTTACCATAAAGCTGTAGAATTAAATCCTGAAAATGAATTTGCGCATAATAACCTCGGAATTCTTTATTTGGACGGTTTGATGGATGCAGAACAAGCACTTGAATATTTTGAAGAAGCTATTGAGCTTAATCCAAGTTATACATTGGCATACTTCAATGCGGCGAGGGCCTCGGAAAAAATGGAATTTACAAACGATGCTGCGCACTATTACCAAATGGCAATAGATTTGAATAAGATAACAAATGACCTTGATGAAGAAGACATCAAGGAGCGTTTGCATAAATTGTTTGAATTGTAAAAATGACATTTTATATAAAAAATTAGAACAAATTCAACTGTTCATTTTTTGCGAAGTGTTTTTTCAAAAACGATGGTCTGTGATATTTGCATAAACCGTATTTGTCAATTGCTTTTAAATGGTCAGGGGTTAAATATCCTGCATTCTTTGCCCAACCATATTCGGGAAATTCCGCATCTAATTTTTCCATATAACGGTCACGTGTAACTTTTGCTAACACACTTGCAGCTGCAATTGAAGCAGATTGTGCATCACCTTTTATAATAAACTTTTGTGAATAATTTAAATTTTTTATATATCTGTTTCCGTCAACAAACACTATTAACTTGTTGCAAGGAATATCAAATTCTTTATGTAATCTGTTATAAACTTCATCACAAGCTGTTTTCATTGCTTTTAATGATGCATTGAGAATATTAATTTCCTCAATTTCATCAACTTCAACACATGCCGTTGCATTAATTGTATTGTTCAAAATAACATCATAAATGCTTTCACGTTTTTTCTTTGTAAGTTTTTTACTGTCATTTAAAATTTTTAAATCTTCTATAAGTTTTTGACTTTTTTCTCTAAAACAAACCGCGCTTGCAAAAACTCCACCGGCAGCAGGTCCCCTTCCGGCTTCATCAGTACCGATAACTGTTTTATTATCCTGTATATCGAATGCAAAAAGTTTCATAATCTGAGAATTAGCGGTAAGTTCATTGTTTAATGTATCAATTGTTTGACAGCTAATAATTTTTTCATTCTTCGTTGACATCGTCTAATGTAAATCTCCCCATTTTACCCTCACGGAAATCTCGTAAAACATACACTGCCGTACGTTCAGTATCCGGTTTTCCGCCTGAAATTATCCAGTTACGTGCTACAGCTATATCTTCAAGTGTTAAATTTTCACACTTATAATATTCTTTGACTTTTGCAGCATATTTTTCATTTAATAATTCTAATAATTCATTTGCAACAAGTTCATTTGAATATGCATTTTCCGAAATTGAATTTACAAAAGCGAGTTTGCGGGCAACTTCTTGATTATCCTGTTTCATCGGGATTATACCCGGAGTGTCTAAGAGTTCAAGCTGCGGGTTAATTCTTACCCACTGCTGTTGTCTGGTTACACCGGCTTTAGCACCTGTTTTGGTTTTTGATGAGCGTGTAAGCTTGTTTATTACACTTGATTTTCCGACGTTTGGCATGCCTACAACCATAATTCTTGCAGGACGCCTTAATAAGCCTTTTGCCATAAGAGCTTGAATACGAGGTTCTGCAAGCTCAACGCATTTTTTTACAATATTATTTAAATCTTTAGAATTTTTTGCATCAGTAAGCATGACTGAACAACCTGTTTTGGTTTTAAGAATTTCAGCCCATTTTTTGAGAGATATCGGTTCAGCGAGATCAGATTTATTGAGCAATAATAAACGAGGCTTTTGACCTAAAAGCCCCGTAATATTATCATAACTGCTTGAATAAGGCAATCTTGCATCAATAACTTCTATCACAGCATCCACCATTGAAAGCTGTTCCTTTAATTTTCGCTCAGCTTTAGCGATATGTCCCGGATACCAGTGTATATGAAGCTTATCTTTTTTCAATTTTTTCCTTGATACGAGTTGCTTTACCTGAACGTTCTCTTAAATAGTATAATTTAGAACGTCTTACATCACCACGTCTAAGTACGTTGATTTTTTCAATTCTTGGAGAATGTACCAAAAATACTCTTTCAACGCCAACGCCTTGAAATACTTTTCTTACAGTAATAGTTTTGTTGATACCTGAACCGTGTTTTTTGATGATAGTACCTTCAAAAGCCTGAGTTCTTTCTTTGTTTCCTTCAATAATTCTAACGAAAACTTTTACGGTATCTCCCGGGTTTAATTCCGGTAATTCTTTTTCTAAATAAGGTTTTTCCAATTCATTAATGATAGGGTTCATTTTACATTTCCTTTATATTTTACTTAGTACTTTTTTAATTCCTTAATCGACGTTAAATAATTTCTTCCACAAAAAAATCCGCCGACGCACGTTCGTATATATGATAGTATATGAAAGATAATAAAAATTCAAGAGGTAATTAAGATTTGTTGCTACTTATATTTTCAGGATGGGCTGAATTTGACAAAATAATTTCATAGTATTCGTTCTTGTCGATATTAACACCCATTGTTTTTGTATCGCAAAACTGTTTTTTCTTCTTTTTTAGAAGTTTTTTGTAATCACCTGCCACAACATTCTCCGACAATTTTATTAACCTGTTCAACTAAGTTTTTGTAATCAGAGTTGTTATCAATAACATAATCCCAATCAGTAATATTATCTAAACCTGTTTCCGTAATATCAGTTTCACCAATTAGTTCACCACGTTTTGAACGAGTTTCACGTGAAGCTTCTACTCTGATTGTTATAGCTCCTGCATTCTTAAAAATTTCATATTCATGAGGAACTCTAACATCAGTAACAATAATATTTCCCGGTTGTTCAAGAATTTTCTTTAGCCAATAATCGGCATCTTGAGCTCTTCCCCAATTACCTAAATTAATTAAATCTTGACGATAAAGCGGTTTATTCTTTTCAATCTCGTCATAAGTCAAACCTTTTTGTGCACCATACGTTAATTTTATTATATCGCCCATAGCACAACGAATAAAATCAGGCATTTTTTCAAGCATTATTTTTGCTGCTGTATCTTTTCCAGAATATTGTTTTCCTGAAAATATAATAATTTTATTTGCCATATTGCACCTCTAAATTTAGTATAACATAAAAGAGGGGTATTCCCCTCTTATTCTTCTTCAGTTTTGATTTTATCAACTACCATTTTAGCCATTTCTTTGGCAATAAGATGTTGAGTAGCAGCCGGACAATTTTGAAGCATATTCATTGCAGTTCTTAATGTACTGTCAATATCATACCAGCGACCTTTGCGGTTGTCGTCAAGTCCTGAACCAACAGCATTAATAATATCTTCTACGGCTTCAAATTTTTCATCTTCAATATTGTGTTCAATAATAATTTTAATCAAATTAAGAGCAATTCTTATTTGAGTTTGATCATCGCTGTGCTCAAGTGTGCTCACGGCTTGTGATAAAACCGGGTCTTTGTCATACCAACGTCTTTGCTGATTACTGTACTCTTCTTTCATTCTTCTGTCTCCTTTATCCTAATTTAAATGTAACGCCTTTTGTGCCTTTTGGGTATTCCCATTTTAAACACTGTTTTGAACAAGCAATTCTGCATGCTCCGCATTCAAGACAGTTTTCAAAATTAACAACAAGTTTTTGAAGATTTTCATTCCACTCATAAACATTCGCCGGACAAACAGTTGTACATGCTCTTAAATCGCAAGTTTTACATTTTTCATTGTCCGGATTTAAGTGCGAAATCGTATCCGGCTGATATTTTACTGTAAATAATTTATCTTCTAATACCATTTTAGAATACTCCATACCAGTTTTAATCCATTCCAAATATCATCGGCTAATCCTTTAAATCTACGACTTTGCAAAAATGCTTTAATAAAATCGTAATATTTTTTGCGTTTTGGAATACTATCTACCGAGGTGAACATCTTGAAAAACGAATTTACTGTTCTTAGGTAGTAATCCAAAAAAGAATCACTTTTGTTATGTGCAATGTCCATAAGGTCTTTATAAGTTTTTAAATCATTCATAACAAAAGATTTTTGAAGTTTTTCTTCATAATTATGTAATTTTTTCGCTGAAAAATCTTGACAGCCAAACGCTTCAAGAGCCGTTTCGCCTGCAAGTTTCCCGCTAATCATAGCAAGGTTTGTGCCTTCCCAGTGGAGATTATTGACAAGCATCGCAGCATCGCCAACGACCATAACTCCGTCAGATGACAATTTCGGAACTTTTTTATAACCGCCTTCAGGTATCAAGTGAGCAGAATATTCTTCTAAGACTCCATCTTTTATTAACGGTGCAATTGTAGGATGTTGTTTTAATTTATCTAACAAATCATACGGTCTTAAGCCTTTTTCAACAAGTTCATTTAACGTAATGCCTAACCCGATAGTAACGGAGTTTTGATTTGTATATACAAATCCCAATCCCAACATGCCAAGCATTGGTCCGCCAAAAATTTCATATATACAACCTTCGTTTTCTGATATATTAAATCTGTCATTTATTTTTTCTTTATCAAGCTTCAAGACTTCTTTGACACTTAATGCAACATCTTTTGTTTGAATATCGTTTCTTAATCCAATTTGGCGAGCAAGAAGTGAATTTACTCCGTCAGCAAGAATAACAATATCGCAATAATAATCTTCAAGTTCCGTACGGACACCAACGACTTTGCCCTCGTCTAAAAGAAGTTCACGAACAACAGTATTTTCAACCAGATACACACCTTCTTTTTTAGCTTCATCAGCCATCCAACGGTCAAATTTTGCACGAATAACAGTGTAACTTCCGTTATCTTCTTTTTTGTTTTTGTATGAAATTACAGTGCTGTCATCTTCGCCTAAAATTGCGAATTTATGTTCTACATTACGACGTTCAAGCGGAGCAGTATTTTCAAAATCAGGAAAAATCTCTTTTGTTGGTTGAGTATAAATAGCACCGCCAAAAACATTTTTACTGCCGGCGAAGTTTCCACGTTCAATTAAAACAACTTTTTTCCCACCACGTGCAATAGTGATTGCACTTGCAATCCCCGCCGGTCCGGCTCCTACAACTATAACATCGATTTTGTTTACTATGGTCATAACTGCTCCCTCAGAGTTTTATTATACACTAAAATTTATTCGTTGTAAAATAGTTAATATGATTATTACAGCTGGAAAATACAAAGGACAAAAAATTGCCGTACCGGACGAAAATATTACACGTCCGACATTGTCAAAAGTTCGGATGAGTGTTTTTAACACTTTGCAAGCATTGATTGAATTTGACGGAAAAAGTTTTCTGGACATGTTTGCGGGTTCCGGAATAATGGGACTGGAAGCTTTATCCAGAGGTTTTTGTGATGTGGTTGCTATCGAAAAACATCCCAAAGCTGCAAACATCATAAAGAGCAATTTTAAAAAATTTACACCTGCACCTGAGTTAATTACGGGTGACAGTTTGAAGCTTACATCTAAAATAAAGACTAAATTTGATGTAATTTATATTGACCCGCCTTATTATTCGGGAGTTTATGAACAGAGCCTTGCAGCAGTAAAAGAACTTTCTAACGGGATTGTTATTCTTGAACACGTTACGGATGTTAACTTTGCAGGTTTTAAATTATTAAAACAAAAAAAATACGGTGACAAATTTATAACCTTTTTAACTGTCTAAGTTAATATTTTTCTATATTTTCTTTAGCGTATAAGTTTAAAATCTCCTGAATGCGATTTTCTGCATAAAAGCAATTACTAATTTGCGGCATAAGATAATAATGCAGAGCCATAACCTGATTAATGCTGTCCAAACCGAATTTTGCCGGCAAACGATTATGGATTAATTCTTTTACAAAAAGTATATCTGCATGCCCGAAATCCAAACTACCGCTTTCTGTTAACATTTCCACACTGCAATAACTTGAAAGATACAATAAAATCAATTCTTCAAGCAAAGATAATTTCGGGAGCGGGCGACTTGTTTTGCTTTCCAGCCAGTATTGCAGAAAATGCAAATTTAAAAATACATTATTCGGCAATAACATTATTTCATTTGTTATAAAAGTATGTGCCAGTTCATAAATCCAATAGTTTATATATTTACAATTATCTTTGTCACTGAGCTGAAATTCACGATTTAAGCTGATATAAAATTTTTTAAATTCTGAATTTGATTTGTATAAATCTCTTGTTTTTCGCAATTCTTGTTTAAATTTTTCAGGGTAAGCATACGAATTATACAATTCCATATTTTGTTTTTTGACGGAATTAGGGGCATTTGTTACTATTCTGATTAAATCTTGAATAAGATAGTATTCCAAAAAGTTATGTTCATTAACTTTTTCCAAAATTATATTTTCATTAACTTCTTCCGTCACAGGTATTTTTAAGGCTTTTTTTATTTTTTGTAATCGAGCATAATCATTTTTTACAGCTAATTTATTATTAAAATCATTTTTCATATCATGTAATCCTTATAAGTAACAATTTACTATTAAATAATATCGTACTTACAAGTTTAATTAATACTATCGTTTTTTTCTATTGCCCGAGTGTCTATATATTAAAAAAGGAAGCCGAATAATCGACTTCCTTTAACAATTTATTAGTAATCTATTATTTTACTAATTCTTTGAATTTTTTACCAGCAGAGAATGCAGGAACTGTTTTTGCAGCGATTTTCAAAGCAGCACCTGTTTGAGGGTTTCTGCCTGTTCTAGCAGCTCTTTTGCGTGGTTCAAAAGTACCAAAGCCAACTAAAGTAACTTTTTTACCTTTAGAAACAGCTTTTTCAATAGTTTCTAAAGTTGCAGCGATAACATCAGCTGAAGCTTTTTGAGAAACTTTTGCTTTTTTTGAAACTTCTTTTACTAATTCTTCTTTGTTCATTACGAACCTCCTTCTTCCTTTTGCCTACGGTAAACTAGAAACCATTTTCCGCATGCTTTTTTGTATCGACAAGTTTATTATAGCAGTTTTTATTAAATTTGCAAGTGTTTTAGTATATTTTTTTAAATATATTGCCGACATCCGCCGTATTAACCTGTTAAAACCCTTAGTTATCAAGGGTTTTGGAGATGATGAAATTTAGTTATAATATTCGGGATTTATACGTGCAAATTTAACATTTTTGTAAAAATATTGTAAAATTTGATAGCCATTGTAACCTTGTTTTGCGAGATTATTTGCACCATGCTGCGACATCCCGACACCGTGACCGTTCTTTTTGACATTATCATCATAGGAAGGGACAGAACGAATGTACGGCAAATCACTTCCCCATGCGGAAGATGAATTTATTGTTTGTCCGCCGGCAGAAGCTGAATAATATGCCGGAATAATTTTTAAATCATATGTCAGCACTAAACCTTTTGTATCGTCAACAATACTGTTCGTTTTTGAGGTTTCAGCTGAAGCCCCGCCATAAACCTGATCTTCGGTAGTGTCATTTAAATCATAACCGTATTTTGCTCGTTTACCGAGATTTGCGAGCGCATAACTTCTGGCGGCAATAGCTTGTGCTTTTAAAGCTTCTGTTTCCCAGCCTGACGGCATTTCTGACGGTAAAACACCTTTTATATAATCTTCTATATCAACGTTGTTTATTACTGTAAGTTTTCCGTCTTTATTTTGAATCATAAAAATTCCACGATACCATTTGCTTTTTACGCTCAAAAATCCTTCTTTTTCTGTTTTTAAAACAATGTTATCACTGTCAATTTTATAATATTTTCCGTTAAATTTTATAGCAATTTTATTTTTATAAGGTCTGATTTCGTAACCTTTCATTGCTTCCAGAGTACAGACACTTTTGTTAGTATTTGCATCGATAATAACAGCTTCAACCGATGCGCCGATACCGGCTTTATCGACAGCTGTTTGAAGTCCGATTTTTATTGCGTGACACGGCAATTCGAAAACCAGATTAACAAAAAATATTGCAAAAATTATAACAATCTTTTTCATACAATTATTATAACATATTTATTATAGGTTCAGCTTAAGCCATTTGGTTGATTTTTGAAGAATTTATACCAAGGCTTGTTGTAATATCTTTTGCTAAATCTTTTCCTAAATATTCACCGACTGAATATGAAGCGATAGAAGCACCAACAAATAAAAGACCATGTACAATAGCACCGGCTTTTCCGCCAATCCTTACCGCTTTTTTTGTATTAGCAATTCTTTTACCTATATTTGCACCCTTTTTTACACTTCCCTTAAGTAATTTTTTTGCAATTCCTTCACCTGCAAACATCGTTGATAATGCAGCGATTTCTTTAATTGCGGTTTCAGTTTTGTCATCGGACATTGCTACTTTTATACCGGCAGAAGCACAAATCATAGGGTTAACATTTTTTACACCCCATCTTACACCTTTAACCGCATAATCAACAGCTTTATTACGTTTTGCAATATTGTCAAAAATACTTATTGTTGCATCAGCGCCTCTTGCAATAGCTTTGTTATATTTTGCAACTGTTCCCAGAACCTTTAATCCTTGAGCAGCCGCAACAGGTGCTCTGCCGATATCACCGTTTTGAGTTTTATCGACATTTCTACATGCAAATATTAAAGATGAAATTGTATTTGACATATTTCCACACACCTTTACACATTTATATAAAGTATTTTTATTTATGGAAATTGCGCAATCCATTAATAAAGTTTACAAATTTAACAAATAAGATATAAAAATTCCCCATAAAGGGGAATTTTTATATTTGGTATTAAGCATTATAACGTTTGAATGATTTTTCTACGTTTTTGGAAATTACTGATTTTACGGTATCGTATTCGGTTGTTAAAGAAGAGATTTCAGTATCAAGGTTTTTCATTTTAAGATCGATGATTTCTTCTTTTTGATTGATTTTTTGTTTTTCAGTGTTGTATTTAGCTTCAGCTTTTGCGATGGCTTCTTCATCGGAAACTTCTTTGATAAAGGTATTTGTTGCGTAGTTGCCTTGATAATAATAACCGTCATCAGCACAGGTTGCAAGGAAAAATTTACCTGTTTGGAGCATTTCTTGTAAATATTCGGTTTCCATTACTTTATCATTTTCGACCCAACCTTTTGTACAGATTTGGTTGAATAATGCATCATAAAAACCTGAATATAGCCCTTGGTCAGCATTGACATCAATACTCTCAACAACAGTAAATTTGTATTTACTGTCTTTATTTATCAAGTCTTCTTCCCAAACAGTTCTGCTAGTACCAATCTTTGTGTTATATAATGCATGGTGACCGGAATGTCCTCCGCCAACAGAGATACCTTCTTTGTTTTCTATAGAATAATCACCATTGTAACCATCCAGATATTCAGCATAATATGTCAAGTATGCTTTTGCGATATTCGAAACGCTAATACCGACAGAGTCGTATTGACTATCACGCCAACCAAATACTCCACCGGAGTTTCTTGAGTCCCAACCATAATAACCTATGCATTTGGATGCATTTTCAATACTTTTTGATTCTGCCTTACCTCTCTTTTGAGTTTTCTTATATCCTGTTTCATAATTACCCCAACCGCTAACCGGATCAGAATCATCAACTGACGGGTTCATTGTTGTACCTGTTACAATGTTGCCATCGTTATCAACATAAGTTTCACCTATGAAGTAAACGAGGTTTCTTGTCATTTGCGCAGCATATTCACAAGCACCTGCCTGCGGCTCAACACCTGAATTTAACACAGAATCAAATGCACTTATCAAATCTTCCCAAGTAGATAAATGAGATATATTCAATGATTCTTGACTAAATCTGGCGTCATCACCTTTTTTGTCATAATTAGACCCGTAAATAGTATAATCATTCTTGAATAACTCTGTTAAAGTTACACCATTACCGGATGCAGTTGTTATCCTTCCGTTGTCAACAGCAACTTTAAGGTTAGAATCTCCATCACGGTTTGCTTTCATTTCTTCAATATCTGATGCAATATTAAGTCTGAACCCTGCATTATCAATTTTGGTTAACAATTCATCAAGACTTATTTCTGAAGTACTTACTGTAGCATAATCTGTTACACCAAGTCCCATTTCTTGAGAATATTCAATTGATTTACAAGTTTTTGCCATTTCTTGAGTAATCAAACCGTTATCAGCCAAACCTTGTAAAAATCTGTTTCTTATTTCAGTTGAAGGTAAAGTACCCAAACCTTCCTGCGGAATACCTGCAGCTCTTGCCGCAGCTGCGTATTGCTTGTTCAAAACTGCCTTGCCGGCTCCGTCTGTAACAAGTGTAGGTAAAAATCCGTTCAATTGGCTCGGTGTCATTAACAAGTTGTAAGAAAGTAGTGTACTTGTATCACCGTTACCATAATAATCATATACTAATTTTGTTAAGTTCAAAGAATTTTGATATTCATTTGAAATATCAGTCATACTTCTGGACAAAGCGATTTTTTGGTGAGAATAACGCATTGACTGAAATTCGCAGTCTGATTTTCTCGCCGTTATTGTTAATAATCTTGCTTGTGATGCCGCTAAGCCCATTTTTCCAGATTTCCTTTCGCAATAATTAGTAACAGTAGTCTGTTTCATGATGTTATACGGCATTTTAAGCAAAAATCTTTAAGTTTTACGGTAAAATTTGTTACAAAAATTAATATTTACAAAATATAAGATAAATTTCTGATTACAAAAAAACAATATTAAGCTACATGTAAAGTATAACCGAGTTCTTTCAACAATTTACCTATAGTATCTAATCTTGGAATTCTTTCACCTTTGAACATTTCATATAACGCTGCTCGTGTTATTCCTGTTTTTTGTGAAAATTCGCTTATACTCATGCGAGCTTTTACCACTTCTTCTAAGGATTGGAAAAATAAATTATAATCTCCATCCGTAATAAATTCTTCTATCGCACTATTTAAATACATTTTTTGGTATTCTGCATCTTGTAACACTTTATTCATGTGTTCTTCATGTGTAATATTTTCTGATTTAATTTTTTCTATATCCATTTTATTTATACCTTTCTATAAATTCTTTCAAATATCTTTTTGCAAGTTCAATATCTTTTGATTGTGTTGACTTATCTCCTGCGGACAAAAAAACGACTATTACATCATCGTATTCGTAAGTATAAATTCTATAACCGGCACCCTCTGTAAATTTTATTTCCGTTAAATTGTCAAATTTTTTGTATTTTCCAAAGTTTCCAAGTTTAATACGTGCAATTCTTCTATCCACAATCAATCTAACACTTTTATCTAAAGAGTTATACCATTCAAGATACGGACATTTTCCATTACAAGTTTTGTAATAAATTACTTCTTTCATATTTATATTGTATCGAAAACGATACAAAAAGTCAAGTTGTATTTGAAAAAACTGAATTGTTTTTTATATTAAACCTTTACTTTTGCAAAATATCCATTAAACGATTGATGTGAAGTATTAAATAATATTCTATTGTAGGTATGGGGAAGGGCTATGAGTACTCAGACTTTAAATTCAATAGCATCAAACGAATTGTATTCGCAGTATAACTGGTATAGGAACACATTTCCGCCGGTAATTCAACAAGCTTGCGATGAGTTTTTCCTACCCGGATTTCAATTCCAAATGATTGGAATTAGTAAAAATATCAATGCCTTAATGGATAAAGATTCTTACTTCGTTACAAAAATTCGCATTGACAAACAATATGATATGTTTTTCAGAAGTTCCGAAAAAACAATCGCCATTATCCTTGACAGGATTTTGGGCAAATCGGGAAGATCCTTTAATCTTAATAAAATGACTGATTTGGAAGCTAAAATAATAACAGCTTTCAATGATTATATGTTTAATATGACGTCAAAATTTCTTGCTCCTCCCCCGCCAAATGAATTAAAACGCAGTAATTTTGACATTATTCATATTACATTCGTAATTAAAGATATTGATAACACTAAAACAGCAGGTAAATTCATTGTGTCATTACCCGCAGCACTTTTAACCCCTGAAAGTGTTTCACCGACCGGTGAAAAATTTGACAATTCTGCTTTTAAAACAAGCACAATTAATGCAAAAATCAAAGTCGGTTCTACAAAATTTTCAATGTTCGATTTAAAAAATCTTGACACTGAAGATATTGTAGTATTTGACAACAGTAACGCAAAAAAAATGACTCTTGTAATAGACGATTTTATAAAAGAAATTAACCTCAACCCAAACTTGGGACTTATTACACCAACTGACAACAACGGAGGAAATGATATGGGCGCAGATAACTTATGGGACAGCATTGAAGTCGAGATGAACGCAGAATTTGATGCGGTCAAAATAACTCTCGGCGAACTTAAAAATATAGAAGAAGGACTTGTTGTAGATTTGACATCAATTTATGATAACAAAGTAACTCTTAAAGTCGAAGACAAAGCAATCGCACGTGGCGAACTCGTTATAGTGAACGACCGCTACGGTGTAAAAATAAGCGAAGTTATTGCTCCGCAAGCCACTGATGCAGTACCGCAAACAACAGGCAATGAATTTGCGGATGAATATCCCGCTGCTGCTGAAGGCTTTGAAATTCCGGAAGAGGACAACAATACACCTCCGACTGAACAACAAGACGAAGAGTTTGATTACAGCGATTTTGAACTTGACGACGAAGATATTTAAGGAGATAAATTATGGGCGGATATGTTGCAAATTTCACAGTTTACACAATGGCAATGATAGGTTTAATCTGCTTTGCTCTGTTTGTGTATAAAAAATTTACTTCATCAAATCTTTTCGGAAACAAGTCTGAATTTTTAAATATTGAAGACACAATCAGCCTTGCCCCTCGCAAAAATTTGTATGTCGTAAGAGCCGGCAAAGAAAGATTCCTTGTCGCTTCTGATGTTGACAGAACTTCGCTGATTGCAAAGCTTGATGAAACTTCAAAACCGCAAAGAGTTGACAGACTTGATGAAGAACTCCCGATTATCGTTGATTTTCCTAAAAAAGAAAAACCGGTAATCAAAGAAATGCTTAAAAAAATAAACGAATTATAAGGATATAAAATGGAAACAGTTTTAAAAGATATAAACCCTGTATTACAGATGCTCGTGGTTATGACGGTATTTTCATTAATACCGTTTGTATTCTGTTGTATGACAAGTTTTTTGAGATTTGTTATTGTATTTTCAATGCTTAAAACAGCAATGGGAACTCAACAGGTTCCGCCTTCTATCGTAATTATCGGTTTGGCTATGATTTTGACATTTTACACAATGGGAACAACCTTCACTAAAATGTACGAACTCGGCTCTGTACCGTATCAAAAAAATCAAAATATGATTGAAGCAATAAATGAAGGTTCAAAACCATTAAAAGAATTTATGATGAAACAAACCAGAGAAAGCGATTTGGCATTTTTCATAGAACTTTCGCAAAAAACTCCGCCATCTTCACCTGAAGAAATTACAATATGGCAAGTTGCACCGGCATTTATCATAAGTGAATTAAAAACTGCTTTTGAAATCGGGTTTATAATATTTGTGCCGTTTATTGTTCTGGATTTGGTAGTCGCAAACATACTTCTGGCTCTCGGGATGTTCATGTTATCGCCAACAATTATTTCACTGCCGTTTAAACTGTTGATATTTATTGCGGTAGATGGCTGGGCATTAATCGTTCAGGGGCTGGTTACAAGTTACAATTGAGGAAACTGATTTATGGAAATATTAATGGAATACTTAGCAAGAGGATTTATGGTAATGTTATCAATCTCAATGCCGTGTGTATTGGTTGCGGCGGGGATTGGTCTTGTCGTAGGTATTTTACAAGCTGTAACGCAGGTGCAAGAACAAACAATTGCAGCTGCTCCTAAAATCCTTGCTGTATTTCTGGTAATTATAATCGGTGGTGTCGGATTTGTAAGAATTTTAACAAATCTTTTTACTGACGGAATGGCACTCGCTTTTAATGTGGTCCCCAAAAACGATGCTTACGTCCTTTCATCAGATTATTATAAATATACAACCCCATTTGAAGGTGAAATGAGTGACCGTTTTAAAAATCAACCTTCTATGATGGAGATGATGAAAACCCCAGGGAAAGTTCCGTTTGTTGATAATCAACAGAAGATAAAATATCTTCCAAGTCCCAAAACACCTATGCCTAAACCTGATTTCGTAGAAACCAATAAAATTCTCGGGAGGTAATAATTATGAAAAAAATTATTTTGTCTTTATTAATATCAATGATAAGCTTGCCGACACTTGCATTTGACGATTACGTAATAATTTCAGCAAGACCAATTAGGTATGTAAATGTACAAAATGATGAAATTTTAACAATTCGTCCTGTTTCAACAATTGACAATGATAAAAAACTTCTAATTATGACTCCTAAAAAAGAAGGTAAAACCAAAATAAATGTATTTTCAGGCGAAGAAGTCCGCACAATTGAAGTTAACGTGACGGAAAAATCAACCGAAATACAACCTACAGACGGATTTGAATATTATATTATAGACGAACCGACTTCCGGAGGTGCTAATGGATAACATCATCAGTGAATTGATGAAAATGTTTCCGATGCTTAATGCTTCTTTAGCTGCAGGGATTATGGTTTTTGCACGCTTAATAGGCTTTATGCGACTTGCTCCTGTATTTAACAGAAAAGAAATTCCCGGAATGGTAAAACTTGCATTAGCATTACTTTTAACCATTGTAATAACACCGTTTGTAAAACCTGAAAACTTAGCAACTATGGATTCATTCACCTTATCAATATTGCTGAACATAGTTGTCGGAGCTTTAATAGGTTATATGGCACAATTAATTGTACTTGCTGTTGAGGCAGGTGCTGATATGATAAACATGCAAATGGGACTTTCTTCCGCTATGGTTCTCGACCCCACAACATCAAGCCAAGTATCAATCTTAAGTAAAATTATGTCATTAATGGGTATTTTACTCTTTATTCAATTGGGTGGTGTTTATTGGCTCATTAGAGCTTTAATGAGAAGTTTTGAAATATTCCCGATTTATGCAACAAGTATTCCGCTTGTGGAAATCGTTAACATTGAATACTTAATTAGCATGTCATCCAATGTTTTGTATATGGGATTACAAATCGCTGCCCCGGTTCTTCTTGCAACATTAGGACAAGACATTATCCTCGGTGTAATTTCAAAAACCGCACCCCAAGTAAACGTTTTTCAATTAAGTTTCCTGTTTAAACCTGTTCTCGGAGCAGCTATTATGATTTGGATTTTGCCAATGCTTTTGAATATAATAAGTGATTACTTTCTGTCATATTCAAGTATCTTTTAAATATTTGCAAAACCTTAAAAAATATGGTAGAATTAGTGTATGAGGAAGTTTGTGAACACGGGTGAATATGGATTTAGTAGGGTGAAAAACCTTGATATGACCGTGTTATGCCGATTTAGGGGGGGTAAACCCGCTTGTAGTCTGGGTTTTAGACTGCTTTCTCCTCTATTTTCGCCTCATTTATTGTTTTTCGACACCGGATAACGGTGTTATTGTCATGCGAAGGGGATTATTTATGAGTGAATGAGTGCATAAGTAAATAGGTCAATAAGAAAATAAGTGAATAAGTTCGTTATGCTCGCTTCGCTCGATAAGATATTCCCTCTCGTGGGGTAGTTGCGTCATTGCGGACAAGCAAAGCGCGATCCGCAATCGCAT
>CAYUIW010000021.1:0-24396 GCA_964444905.1 uncultured Muribaculaceae bacterium | reverse complement strand
TTAAAAAATTAGGGTTCACGTTAGCAGAAGTGTTAATCACTTTAGCGATTATTGGAGTAGTGGCGGTGTTGACTGTGCCGACATTGATTACTAATAATCAAGAAAAAGGTTGGAACACTGCTTCTAAAGTTTTTGAAGCAAAATTAGAACAAGCTTTAAAAGTTATGAATACTCAAGGTACTTTAGCGGGTTACAGAACTACTAAAGATTTTGTGGATGAGTTATCTAATCATTTAAAAATAGTTAAAGTATGTGACAGTGACAAATTAACTGATTGTTTTTCAGATACAGTATGGTGGGGTTCTGGTGAAGCAACACCGGAAGAAGTAGATATTACAACAGTAAAAACTGCTAAGAATTTTGGACAGGATGATTGGGATACAGAAGTATTAGGATTTCAATTGAATAATGGTACAAACGGACTAATTGCATACAATCCGACAAACACTTGTCATCAAGACCAATTCAGTAATCAAGTTACAGGAACAGCATGTGTGGCAGTACTTTATGATACGTCAGGATTTTCAAAACCGAATACATCTGGTAAAGACATGCGAGCAATAAATGTATTAAGTTTAGGAAGCAAATGTGCGTTTGAAATTGGTGGAACTTGTTATGGTGCACCGTTCTTTCCAACATCTTTAACCAAAGCGGAATGCGAGGCTGAAAAAGGTAATTTAGGTATAAATAATTGCAGAGCTGAAGATTACTGGGCAGGTGCTGTTAAGGCTTGCGGTGGAGTAAATAAAATGCCAACAGCAGCACAGTTAGCAGAAATCGCAAACTACATCTACAATACTGACAAAGTACAAGCTAATAACAATGTGCCAAACCTAACAATGGACACAAGCAAAGTATCTTCTCTAGGCTTTACACTAAACTCATCAAACGCATTCTGGATTTGGTCAGGTGAGGAGAGTTTTGACAGCGCAGGCAACCGCTACTTCGACTCCAACACGTTCTACAGCAACCACCTCCGCACCAAATCCATTCTTATGGCGGTGTGTGTACAATAATTAATACTATTAAAAGCCTCTCTAATGAGAGGCTTTTGTTTAGTTTAACTTTCAATCAAAATACTTGCACCGATAACACCGGCAGTGTTTCCAAGTTCTGCGGGCACAACTTCTACTGCGGAACCTGCAACGGACATTGCTCGTTTTTTAATAGTTTCTCTAATCGGATCGAGCAAAATATCTCCGGCATCAGCAACTCCGCCACCGACAATAATTTTTTCGGGGTTTAAAAGGTTCACTACGCTTGACAAACCAAACCCAATACGTTCACCCATTATAGTGAAAATTCTTTTAGCAACAGGGTCGCCTTGTTTGGCAGCTTCTGCGACAATAAATGCCGTAATATCGCCACCGTTTGCCATTTCACGGTATTTAGTTGATTTTCCGCCTTTAATGTAATCTTCTGCCATAGCGACAATAGCCGGAGCAGATGCAAAAGCTTCCAAACATCCATAATCACCACAGCCGCAAAGCGGTCCATCGTGCATTTGGAGTTTGATATGACCAAGTTCGCCTGCCGCATTGGAAGCTCCACGCACAAGTTTGCCGTTTATAACAATACCTGAACCGATACCTGTTCCGACAGTCATACAGATAAAGTTTTCACAACCTCTGCCGGCACCGTATTTCAATTCACCAAGAGCAGCACAATGAACGTCATTATCAATTCTTGTCGGAATTTTAAATTCGTCTTCAATAATTTGTGCAATCGGGACATTTACCCACCCCGGGATATTCGGTGCAAGTCTGACAACACCATTTTTGTAATCAATTTGTCCGGGGAAATCGAACCCGATACCTTCAATATCAGTAACTTTAGATTCAGTCATTAAATCTCTAATAGCTTGTTTTATATTGTTAACGGTGTATTCGTAACCCATTTCAGCTCTTGTCGGAACTGAGTTTGAGTAAATAATACTGCCTTTATCATCAACAAGGGCGATTTTAACATTTGTTCCGCCAACATCTATACCTATTCTCTGCATAATTTTCTCTCCTTTATCCGTAATTATAACATAAATATATGTGCTGTGTTTGTCACTGTTAAGTTGAAATGAATAGCTGTTACGTTATAAATAATACCTGTAATTGTAACACCTCGGCAATTATGCGATTGCGGATCGCGCTTTGCTTGTCCGCAATGACGGATTATATAGCTCTACTACACTTAAAATTTTTTATCTATATAAAGATAATATAAAAATATTGAGATAGGGTAAAATTTGTAATATAATTGACTTAACGTAGAGAGTAAAAGAGAGGTAAATTATGATAGACAAAACAGCAGTTATTCATCCTTCAGCGCAAATCGCAGAAGATGCAATCATCGGACCTTACGTTGTAATTGGAGAAAACGTAAAAATAGGAAGTAAAACAAGAGTAATCGCAAATGCTTTTATTGAGCATGCAGAAATCGGGGAACGTTGTACGATTTCGCCGTTTGCAACAATCGGTTCAGAACCGCAAGATTTGGGTTACAAAGGTGAAGAAACAAAAGTTGTTATTGGTGATGATACTATCATAAAAGAAAACGTAACTATCCACAGAGGTGCAGCTTGTGGCGACTTTACAACAAGAATTGGTAACAAATGTTTGTTAATGGTAGGTTCACACATCGCACACAACTGTGTTTTAGCTGACCAAGTAATTCTTGCAAACCTAGTAACTCTTGGCGGACACGTTCATGTTGGATTTGGCGCATTTGTTGGCGGTATGAGTGTATTCCACCAAAATATCAGAATCGGTGATATGGCGATTATTTCAGGATTCTCAGCATCTCGTCAGGATATTTTACCATATTCAAAAGGTGAAGGTCGTCCTCCTGTTCCACGTGGACTTAATGTTATTGCAATGAAACGCCGTGGAGTTCCTCAAGAAATAAGAACTGCAACTAACGAAGCTTTCAAACTGCTTATTTCTGAAGACTTGAATACATCTCAAGCTATTGAAAAAATTAAAGCTGAAATTCCGATGAATGAATATATTGAAAATATGATAGAATTTATTCAAACATCAAAACGTGGTGTGCTTTTGAAATCACACAAACACGGTTATCAATCACTAGAAGGCGGCGAAGATGAATAAGACTGTTTGGGATAAATATGCTGAAGTTTTGGTAGATTATTCAGTCGATGTTCAAAAAGGTGATTTGGTAATTATCCGTGGTGAAAGCATACATACAAAACATTTGCTTAAAGCTGTTTACAAACGTGTAATCGAACGTGGCGGTCATCCGTTAATTAGAAGTGCTATTGGCGATATGGCTGAAATTTTCTTAAAAAATGCTTCTAATGAACAACTTGACTATGTTGACCCGATTACAAAAATGGAATATGAATTGGTTGACAAATATATTTCAATTGGCGGACCTTTAAACACTAAAAATATGGCTCGTGCTGATTTGAGCAAACTTGCTCGTCGTGGCAAAGCTACAAAGCCGTTGTCGGAAATGCTTATGAACCGTTCGGCGAAAGGTGAAGCAAAATGGGTTATTGCGGATGTTCCGACACATGCGCTTGCGCAAGAAGCAAAAATGTCACTTGATGAATATTCGGAATTTTTGTTTAAGTCATGCTATTTGGATTTGGATGACCCTGTGGCAAAACTTAAAGAACTTGACGAAAAGCAAACAAAGTGGGCAAATTACCTTAATGGAGTTAAAAAACTTCGTATAACCGGTGACAAAACAGACATTACTTTTGGTGTTGAAGGCAGAAAATGGATTAGCTGTTCCGGGTTGAATAATTATCCGGACGGTGAAGTTTTTACTTCTCCTGTTGAAGATGATGTTAACGGTGAAATTTATTTTGATTATCCGCAAAATTACCGAGGAAACGAAGCAAAAGGAGTTCATCTTTGGATAGAAAACGGCAAAGTTGTAAAAGCAACTGCCGAAAAAGGTGAAGATTTTCTTAATGCAATGCTTGATATGGATGAAGGTTCTCGCGGTATTGGTGAAATTGCGGTAGGAACAAACGATATGATTCAAGAAATTACCGGTAATATTTTGTTTGATGAAAAAATCGGCGGAGCTATTCATATGGCGGTTGGCGCATCGTACCCCGAAACCGGTGGTAAAAATGTTTCCGGTTTACATTGGGATTTAATCAAAAACATGAAAAATGGCGGGAAAATTTTTGCCGATGATGTTTTAATTTGCGAAAACGGTAAATTCTTAATTTAAAAAAAGCCTCCAAAGGAGGCTTTTTAAGTATAAAGTTGTTTAAAGATAAAGTCGTTGTCTATACGACTTTCTTCCGGTTGCTGTTGCATAAAAATACTGGTATTATTTTCCGGTGCTTTTTTGTCTAATTTTTGTATAAAATTCTTAATTACGTCACCGGAAACGGGTCTGATTGGTTCTGCCATAAGCTCTCCTTAGATATCTTCACATATTTCTATAAACGGATATTTTTTAGAAAACTTTCATAATTAATAGAAATCGTTACATAAAGTTATAATTATCTGAAAATTATTAAAGAATTAACTAAAATTGCCGATATAATTAATAAAGGTAGTGGTATGGCTTTAGACAATAGTTTAAATTTGATAAATCAAATATGTAAAGCATCAGGATTGGAAGGGAAAGACTTAGATGCTTTAAAAACACGTCTTGCAAAGCTGTCTGAAGCTGAATTGCAAGTTGAATTAACCAAAGCTATTGCAGGTGATAAAGTAACAGACAATATGGGGTTAGTATTGGAAAGAAACAGCAATCCGCTACCGTCACAGCCTATGCCAAACACAGCACAAACTGTTATTTTAAAAGAGCAACAGTGTAAAGAAGTAACTTGTCAAATTATTGATGATAATTTAACGGAAGCTGAAGAAATATTTAGAACTCAAAATTTAGGAGATATCTCCGGTGCTTATGATAATGCCAAAAATGCTGACGATAAATTAAAAACATCAAATGTTAAAAAAGTTTTGGATTATCAAGAAGCTGGTTTTGTGCAAATAATTGAAGCAAAAAACAATAAATTAACCAGAAGAGCATATTATGAAGAAAACAAACAAAGAATTAAGGATATGATTCTTACAAGGTTAAATGTTTTAAAAACATCAACCGGTACAAGTTATATTGATTCTTTAAGAGGTAAATACTCAAAAGAACAAATGGCAGATATTATTAGTAAATATGTTGAAACATTATGTTCCAATGCTAATATTGAAAAATTAAAAGATCTCCAAATGCAATTTGTTTCATTTACTCAAGTCGAAGAAACTGAAGCATTGAGTAATATTGTTAAAAATGCCAAAGAAATCAATGAAAATTTGCATGATACAACAATTAATATGCTAGGTTGCGAGGGTAAACCACTCAAAATAAAAGGCCCAGACAAAGGTCTAATTCCAACATATTGGGATAGTGCTAAACCGATAAGTTTTGAAGAAGTTTATAAACTTGAAAGAGGTACTGCATATTCTCAATATAAAGTTGAAAAATATGTTCAAGCAAAAGCAGAAATGGAAACTGTTGTTAATGCTTACAATAAAAAACAACAATTTGTTGATTTTACAGATGGGTTAAGAGATGAAAACTTAACTGCAATTGAAAAAGAAAATAAATTGTTGGCAGGTTTTGCAGAATTTTATGCCTTGTCTGAAGACGGCGGTTTAAGCCAATTAAAGAAAATTGTAGATAAATCTAAATTACCGGTACTCATTGAAAACGGTAAATTAAATTTGAATACTTATCCTGATGATGCTAGCAAAGTTAGAGTATTAAATTCATTATTAAAGATTGCAAGTCAAGAAAAAGAAAAAGAATTTAAAGCGTTTTTAGGTGATAAAACATTAGAAGAATACCAACAATCTTTTGAACAAAGTGCAAATGATGTACTTGGTGAAGAAAACAGTAAACTTTTAGTTGATGCTATGGTCAATGATAATATGGGTATGATAAAACGATATACCGGTAATGCTTCTATGGCAGGTATGGCATTGACAGTAGTTGGCGGTATTTTGTGCTTTACTCCGGCAGCACCGTTAGGAGCAGCAATGATTACAGTCGGTAACACAGTTGCTATTGGCGGTATGGTTGCAAAAACAGGTTTGGGAGTTGCCGATTATGCGACAAAAGATGTTAAAACTCAAGATGAGTTGGAAGGTTTGGCAAAAGATTTTGTAATGGATGCCGGCGGGTTCATAATTGGTATGAAAGCCGGACAAGCTGGCATGAAAGCTTTTAGCAAGCTTATTGACAAAAAACTGGTTGCTGTATTTGGTGAACAAATAGCGCAAGGAAATAGAACACAAGCATTAAAAACAATTTTATCTAATCCTGAATATTTAAAAAGTTTCACAAAAGCCGCAAGCGCCAAAATCAGTACAGATTTCTTAATCTCATATATGGGTGATTTAGCAATGATGGGTGTATTGGATACTCAAGATGATTGGAAATCATTATTACAAGCTAACTTAACAGGGGTTTTGGTTGGTATGTCCGGTGATATTAAAGATGTTGCAGGTGTTGGTAAAAGTGCAGTTAAACCTCAACAAAATAATAATATTTTTGCACCGAAAGGTAAAATTTCTGAAGCTTCCAAAACTAATCCTGCAGAAAATGCTACGGAAAAAGTTCTATCTGAAGTCGCAAAAGATATGACAGATGAAGGAATGAAATTATGGACTCCGGAAGAGCTTGATGCAGAATTAAATTTTGCAGAAAAAAATCCTAATGCTCCTACAGAAAATCTTGAAGCAATCTCTTTGGTTGTTAATGGTAAATTAGGTAAACACTTAACTAAAATGTATGCAGAACTTGGAAAATCTTTTGAAGATGTTATAACAAAGCATTCTGATGAAATTTCACATTTAGAAAATAAATACAAAAATAACAGCAAAAAATTCGCACAAGCCTTTACGGAACTTCTGGCAAAAAGGCTTGGTGTAAGTGGGATTGCACCAAAAGTTGAATTTGCAGAAATGGAAGGTATCGATGGATACTTTGATTGGCCTAACGGTAAATTAATGGTTAATAAAGAACTTGTTTCTAATCCTAAAGCTATTGAAACAATTGTTGCACACGAGTTTGTACACGTTATACAGTTCAAAGATATTATCGCAACAAAAGGTCAAGACGGTATTCATGAAATTTTATCATCATTAAATAATGGTGCATATTTAGAAAATGTAACACGTGGTACTATTGAAGGCAATGGTATAGATTACAGTAAATTATCATCTGAAGAAATATCAAATTATAAAGTTGTCGTTGCTAATATGTTAGCAGAAGACATTATGCAAGCAAATTCAAAATTAGTTGAATTTGCACAAAATAATCCTATTGAAAAAGGCAGTTTAAAATCATATCTTTCTGAAGTTTATAAAAATGAAAATAGTCATTATGTTAATGATGTAAATTCTTCCGAATATTATAACCAATTGATTGAAAGTGAAGCTTATTTCTTAGGCAACGGAAGAGTTGGCGAAGGCATTATTAAAAGCATTGATTTGTTCAATGTTAAAACGAAAAAATCACAAAAAATAAACTCAACACGTAGCAATAACATAAATTACCCAAAAGGTCGGATAGAAATATCTGAAGATAAAAGAGTTTTAGAAGGTGGAATTAAGCCGGAAGAATTGGATGAGGTTGCTCCGTTCGCAAGACATATTTCAGATGAAGCAATTGACCCAATTACAGTGCTTCGTGATAATTTCGACCAAAGAATTAACACTATTGATATGAAACCGTATGAAACAACCGGATTGCCGATAAAATATTCAGTGCACGATTTTGCACAAAATTTAAAGACATTGGTTAATGATTTAAAAATCGAAGAACAACAGGCTATTTTAGAAAAATTCAATATTAATCTCGTTTATACCGGTGAAGGTTTTGAGATTTCAAGTATTCCTAAAATACCGTCAAATAAAGAAATTAAAACCCCTTTAGAACATAAAATTAAAGAAGAAATTGAATTATTTACGCAAAAAAATAAATTCAACATTGACAATCCTGAAATGAAAGTCTTTTTGGATGATTTCGTAAAAGTTGTACCTGAATTTCTATTCACAGTGGGTAAAAAACAGCATGATACACATGCTTACACTTTGGATGTTCATATTTTAAAGACTTTACAAAACGTTCAACAACATCCTGAATACAAAAATCTTTCATCTGAAGATAAAATGGTGTTAAATACTTCATTAATGTTACATGATATCGGGAAACGTTATTTTGATGCCCAAACACCGGATGAAAGTCATGCTAATATTAGTTATAAGGCTGCAATAGAAATTTTAGACAGGTTTAATTTACCTTCTGATACAAAACAGAGAATTACAAAATTAATAGAAAATCACGAATTTTATAAACAATATAACGATAGTTATACTCGATTTTTAAATGAACAATCTGCAAATGCTGAACGTAAAGCAGCAGCAGATAAACATGGGTGGGATTATAGACCTGAAGAAGGCTATAAATTAAATTTTGAACGAATTGTGAAACATTTTTCCGGCAGATTTGTAAGTTTACAAGATGCAAAACTTGCTAAATTATTTACATTTGCGGATTTGAAATCCGTAAATCCTGATAGAATATTTACTCAAGAAGAATGGAACAACAGACAAAGCCAAGAAGTCGAATATGCAGGTTTTCACAAAAAAGTTACAAAAACTCAATCTGATGCAGAATTTTTGGAATATATCGATAAATCTATGTCTTATATTGAAAAAGAACTTTCTCAATATAAAGATAATAAAATTGACGACGAACTTGTTTATCCAAGTGAATTGAAAGCTGTCGGACAAAAAATATTTGGTAATACTTCTTTCTTTGAACGTATTCACCGCAATCAAAACGGTTCATTTGGTGTTCACAGGAGCGACTTGGAATTTTGCATACAGGCACGCAAAGATTTAATTACTGCCGGAATTAAACCCAAAGATGTTGCAAATGCCTTATCAAAATTATTAAAATATGATTATAATCATGACTTTGATGCACAAGCAACAAAAGAATTTATGGATGTATTTGTTGCAAATCAATCTTTTATCAAGTCACATGATTTGCGTATTGATAATTTCCGTACAGCTTCTGCTTTGCAGGATGAAATTAATTTGATTCAACAAAAAGAAAATGTCGCAAATACTTTTACTCAATTTGGAGTAAAAGATAAGTCTATGCAAAAGAGATTAAGTGACTGTTTGTATATTGAAGAATATCAAAAAGGTACTTCATTTAGTCATGAAGCCTATGATGCAATGGTTGAATTATTTAAAACAAACAAATATACAGCGGAAGAAATTCAAAATATTATTCACAATTCATTCTCTGTAAAAAATCATAGAGGTGTATTTAGAAATGCCAGTGATAATGATAATTCATATTTTAATAAAGAAATATATAATACAATATTAGAATTAGCTAAAGAAGAACCGCTTGGAAATGCTATTAACGATGCTCATTTATGCTTTGAATCAGCAACACCAGAAAGTGGTTGGGTTGCAATACCGGAGTTGGTAGAGGCAGTACAAGAATTTAATAAATTAGGCATAAAAGACAAACGCTTCTTAAAAACGCTCTTTGACTTCAACTATAAAGATGGTAAAACTATCTACGATAATACAAGAGTTTTAGAAAGTGTCAATAAAAATGAAAAATATGACCGAGCATTAGAATATGCAAAACAAGGCTTTGAAGGCAATGATTTAGCTATCATTGTCAGCGCTTGTGAAGTTTCTAACGGCAAAACCATTTATTCTAAAGAAATTCAAGATAAAATTGCAAAACTGGTGAAACTTGGTGTGTATCGTCAATTTGACAATTGTGACTGGATTCAACGAAATTTATTTAATAAAGATGGTAATAATAATTTAAAATTAAATCGTGAGAATTATGACTTCTTTATGAAAATGTTTGAAACAGGAATTTCTGCAAGACAACTCGACAATGTCGTTTATCAATGTGCAAGTTCAACTTTTCATGCAGAAAAGGCAGCACCTGACAAAATCTTAGAAAACGGTAGTTTCTCAAAGCAACAAGTTGAAGCAATAGTTAAATTCTATAAAGAAATTGGTTTTGACAAAATTCCGTATTCGGCAACTGTTGATAGCTATAGAAATCTCGCAGATTGTTTCATGGATGTTGTTGAATTAACACCGGACGAAAGTGCTAAAATGGTTGATGTTGGTGCTTTGGGGCATTCATATCGCATATCTAAAATGAGCTCTTATATGGCACCTTTCAGATACGTAAATGAAGAAAAATTCAATCAAGCTATGGATTATTACAAAAAAGGTGTTGATATAGATGTTTTAAAAGAATTAACTCAAAATCCGACTTTACACGAAGCCTTAAAATTGATGAATTAACCAAAGCTGAAAAAATGGATTTGATGACCAAAATGATGATTAATAAGAGTGCATTTGAAGACAATAATGTATCCTCAAGAATTTCACTTTTACCTACAACCAGTGAAGGTTATGCGCAAATGATGAAAGATTTGGCGCATTCATTCGGGTTTGACAAACCTGCATATACTTCAACTCAAAAATCACAAATAAACAATAATATAACCGGTTTAACATCCAGATTGCAAAGAATTTCTGTTTCAGAATTGAAACAGGATGTAACAATAAATCAACTTCTAAGTAGCATAAAACAACTTATTCCTGAAGTTTCAGAGGCAAACGTTAAGACATTACAAAAAATAGTCAAAAATCCTGAATTTGCGAAACTTTCCGATAATGATAAACAAACTCTTACACTTGCAACTTTATTTGCAAAAGCCGGTAATTCTATTGATTCAGCAATAGATGCCAGTGTTTGTGCAAAAAGACTTGGATTAACTGATACAGAAGCAACAAATTTGTTCGCAATTGTCAAAAATTCACATTTAGTGGATGATTTTATGTCAATCAGAAAAAATGTCAAAATAAATAATTCAAGAAGTTATGCAAGGATTGTAAGCTCTGAACTTGATGAAACTTTTGTAACTTCCGCAATGGAACTCAAAAATTATAATAACTTCCAATTGGCAAAAATGCTTTATACTGCAAACGAAAATTATTTAAATATGGATATGCTTAAAGAATATGCCCCTGATTTGTATAAGGAAATCGTAACAGCTAAAAATAGCGGGCTTACTACTCAACAAGCATTTGCACAATTACGCAGTAAGCCTGAAAATATAGATAGAATTGAAAATATTAAAATGAAAGCTGCTGATAAATATGCACCAAGCAGATATTTAACACGAATGCTGGATGATGAAATCCGTCGTATAAAAGCTTCTGATGTTCTTTTGCCTCAAACAGATTTGCAAAGCTTTATATCTAAACAAACTCCTGAATGGATTAATTCACACCAAAAAGTTGTTAACGGAAGAAAAGTTTTAGTAATAAATTCTGATGAAATACCGGATTTCTTCCATTTGTCACACACAACACAAGCTTTTGCTATTACAGGTAAAGCTGACGCAACAACAAATATAAGTAACTTTGAAGCCTTTGCGACTTTATTTGATAATAAAACTGTATGCTTATCTTATAGCGGAACAGGTAAAACTGCTGTAGTCGGCACTACGGGATTATTAATCAAAACTCCTAATACATCACAATATATTGCAAGAGGTACCGATATATCTTCTATTGCAAAAGATATTCCAACAATGATATCTGAATATATTTCAAGACGTTCCAATATTGATCAGGTGGGTTTCCAATCTAAACGTACTAAAGATTTTGACAGAGAGTACTTCTCATCAATGATAAAAGAAGAATTACAAGCCGGTTACAGAGAACTTCTTGGCAAAAAACTTGAACTTGAAGAAATGATTAGGGAAGGCAACAAAGAAGTTAATGAAGAACTAAATGCCATAAAAGTACAAATGCGTGATATTGATGATAAATATAGCAGTAAATTAGATGCTTTAATTAAAAAAGCTAACGGTAAAACTATAGATATTCAGTTTATCAGAGAAAATGATGCCGAACTCGGACAAGCTTATGATAAAGTTCTTTCATACATAAATGAAGAACATCGAGGAAATGACGGTTTAATGCGTACCGAATATCATAACGAAGTTCTTGCAAGCAATACCGAACCTGTCGGAATATTTGTAACAAATGATAAAACATTATTTGAACTTACTGATGATTATCTAAAAAAAGCAGAAGAAGATAATCTGCCGATTGTAGTATTGAAATAAAATTTATTCTTGAGATATAATTATTTCAAATAGTTTTGCATAAAGTTTATTTAAACAGGAGGTTAATATGAAGGTATTGTTGTTCAATGGTTCGCCACATAAAGACGGTTGCACTTATACTGCATTAAGTGAAATTCAAAAAACATTAAAAGAAGAAGGTGTTGAATCCGAAATTTATCAACTTGGTACGAAAACAATTGCGCCTTGTAAAGCTTGTAGAGCTTGTGCGAAATTGGGCAAATGCGTAATTAATGACGGTGTAAATGAATTTTTGGAATATGCACGTGACTTTGATGCGTTTATTTTGGGTTCACCTGTTTATTATGCAGCAGCGGCAGGTGGTGCTGTTTCGTTTTTAAACAGAGCTTTCTTTAGTGCATTTATGTCAGGTCGCGGTGATATTTTTGAACATAAACCGGGTGCAGCTGTTGTAAGTGCAAGAAGAGCCGGAACAACCGCAACATTAGATCAATTAAATAAGTATTTTACAATAACTCAAATGCCAATAATTTCAGGCAGATATTGGAATATGGTTCATGGTGCAACTCCGGATGATGTTAAACAAGATTTGGAAGGTTTGCAAAATATGAGAATATTAGCACGTAATATGGCATATTATTTAAAATGTATTGAAGCCGGTAAAAAATCAGGAATACAAATGCCGGAAAAAGAAGAAGTTGTATTTACTAATTTTATAAGATAAAGTATTTAAGGAGATTTATATGGAGAATAAAAATAAAAGAATTTTAATTGCATATTTTTCGTGGGGTGGTAATACAAAATCTATTGCCGAAAAAATTCACGCACAAGTCGGCGGAGACTTATTTCAAATAGAAACTGTTGATAAATATCCGGAAGATTATAATGAAACCGCATATGGTGTAGCTAAAAAACAGCACGAAGACGGTACAAAACCTAAATTAAAAGATAATGGTAATACATCAGAATATGACATAATATTTGTAGGAACTCCGGCATGGTGGTATGAAATGGCTCCTGCTGTCAAAACTTTTTTATCTGAAAACAAATTTGAAGGTAAAACAATCGCTCCGTTCATAACTCATGGTGGTGGCGGAAAATATACCATTGCTGAAGATATGGGTAAACTTGCAAAAGGCGCAAAAATTCTTGCTCCGTTCGTAGTTTATGAAAACGGAAATAGAGAAACTTTAGAAGAATTAGCTAATTGGGTTAAAAATTCTATTTAAACAAATTATTTAGACCGAGTTTAATGTGCTTCAGCTTCCGCTAACACATTATAAATTTGCCAAATATCTTTTTCGCTCATACCTTTTGGACAAAAAATCGAATAATATCCGGAGTCTGCCGCCAAATAAGCGACATAAATGTTTTTGCCGTTTTTTAATACTGTCACTGTTACACCATTTTCAAGCGTTAAAATGTCTTTAACCTGATATTTTTCGTGATTTTGGTTTAGGTCAATTTTGTTATCATTATTTAATGTAGTTTTTCTAACGGTCACATCCCTGTTTTCATCTAAAGGATAAGTTATTTCTATCATATCTTCCATAGCAAAAACATTAAAATTTGATAGAACTAACGGAAATTTAAAACCTGCAATATTTGCGGCGCACGATAAATCGTCTTTGCAATCCGTCAAAAGATTTAATGTATTATCATCAGTTATTTGAGTGCAAGCTGTAGTTAAAAAACTGAATACTAAACAAACTAATATTGAAAATTTTTTACAAATATTTTTCATAAGTTATTTCTCTCAAATTAACAATCCATATATTTTAAATCAGGACTTACTGAGAAATCTGCCGTCATTGTATTTTTAATTTCATCAATTGAAAACATTGGATTGATTTCCGTTAAAACCAGTCCGTTTCTTGTGACTTCAAGAACACAACGTTCTGTGATAATAAGGTTAACTTCTTTATATGCCGTCAATGGAAGAGTGCATTTTTTGACAATTTTGACTTGATTTTTTGCCATATGCTCCATAACTACAATAACTTTTTTAGCACCAACGACCAAATCCATAGCACCACCCATACCCGGAACAAATTTCCCTGGGATTATCCAGTTAGCAATACTGCCTTCTTCGTCAACTTGTAAAGCACCAAGTACGGTAGCATCAATATGTCCGCCACGCATTAAAGTAAATGCCATTTGTGAATCATAAAAACATGCACCTTCATTAACTTCAACACATCCGCCACCAGCATTAATAACACGTCCATCAGGTAGTTCGGCATCTTTTCCACCGCCTAAAAGACCGTTTTCCGATTGAAACATTACCTGCATATCTTGCGGAATATAATTTGCTACTTCGGTTGGAAGTCCTATACCAAGAGTTACAACATCTCCATTTTTGAACTCTTTAGCAGCACGTTTTGCAATAATTTCTCTAATTTTTTCTTTGGTTAATTCAAGGGTAAGTGTCATTCTTCTTCTCCACGTACAACAATATAATCTACAAAAATCCCTGGAACAATAACTTCATTCGGGTCAAGAGCATCGACCATTTCATCAGCTTGCACAATAACTGTATCTGCAGCTGTTGCCATAATTGTATTAAGGTTTCTTGTAGTTCCGTAATATCCGATATTACCGTATTTGTCAACTTTTGTACCGTATATTAGTGCAAAATCAGCAGAAATAGGTTTTTCAAATATAAATTTTTTACCGTCGATAATCATTGTTTCATTATTTTCTTCAATGATTGTTCCGACACCTGTTGGAGTAAGTATTCCGCCAAGTCCTGCACCTTTTGCTCTTATTCTTTCAATCAAACTGCCCATAGGTATTAAATCAAGTTCAATTTCACCTTCTTGATATTGCCTGCCTGTTTCTGGGTTTGTACCAATATGAGCTGTAATAACTTTCTCAACTTGTTTGTTTACTATGAGTTTGCCTCTGTCTTTATCAGGGACAGAAGTATCGTTACAAATCATTGTTAATTTTTTTTTGTTCTGGTTCACCAATTCATTAATAAGAATATCCGGTGCACCACAACTCAAAAATCCGCCCACCATAAGTGATGAACCGTCTTTAATCATATTTATTGCTTCTTTAGCAGACAGTTTTTTATTCAATTTCGGCCTCCCGTTTTAAAATCCTAACACAAAAATTTTTATTTGAAAAGAAAAACACATATAAATACTCTAATTTTTATTTTTCGTGTAAAATTATAAAAAAGGAGTAAATTATGCCTATAGATTTTCCGCATTTTATGTTTAACAAACCTGTCCCGTCAACTGACACGGTTCAACAGAAATATACCAGTTTTAAGACAATTAAGGACAGTTTTACAAAAAGTGTAAATACGCAAACAGAAAATCCGGCTTATGAAGGGATGAAAATTGAACGCAAGCCATTTGGTACCATAAAAAAATCGGGTGAAGAAGCTACACTTTACACCATAACAAATAAAAATGGTGCAAGCGTGGATTTATCAACTTTTGGCGCAACAATCACATCAATAAAAGTTCCGGATAAGGACGGAAATATAAAAGACGTTACTCAAGGTTACACATCAGTAACTCCTTATGAAGAATCTCCTGTGGGACATGCAGGTGGAACAATTGGTCCTTGTGCAAACAAAATTAATAACGGTACCTTTAAACTTAATGATACAGAATATAAACTGGAATGTAACAAGGACAACGGAAAAACGCACTCTCATGGCGGTTCTGAAGGCTTTGACGTAAAAAATTGGAATGCGGAAGTTTTGAAAGACGGTATAAAATTCACTTATACCAAAAAAGACATGGAAAGCGGTTATCCGGGGAATGTTACAGCATCTGTTACGTACAAATTTGATAATGATAATAATTTGCATATAAAATATCATGCAATTTCGGATAAAGATACTTTGATAAATATGACAAACCATACTTACTTTAATCTTGACGGTGCCGAAAATACTTCAGAAAATTCGGTTTATGATCATGTTGTAACCCTTCCAAATTCATCAAAGTTTACCGTAAATAGCGAAATAGCTGTTCCTACCGGTGAAATTGCTGATACAATCGGTACACCGTTTGATTTCAGTGCACCTAAAAAAATCGGTGATGTTATTGGTGAGAAATCAAAACAATTGGAAATAGGTTCAGGTTTTGACCAAAATTATTGTATTGATGGTTACGATGGTAAAAAAATGGTTGATGTTGCTAATGTAAAATCAGAGAAAACAGGAATTACACTTAATGTTTTGACTAACTTGCCAGGGTTCCAATTCTATACGGCAAATCATCTTGGAAAATCTGCACAACCTATCGGAAAATACGGAACCCGTTATGAAAAGCGTTCTGCATTTTGTGTTGAACCACAATTCTATCCCGATGCAATAAATACTTTTGATGAAAAACCCATTCTCAAAAAAGGCGAAATTTATGATAGAGAAATAATATATTCATTTGGAGTGGAAAAATAATGGAAGATATAAAATTTATTGTAGATAAAGAAAAATGTGTAAAATGCGGGCATTGTATAATTGACTGTATGCCAAAAGTGATTGAATTTGATGAGGACGGTTTTCCTTATGCAAAAAATCCGCAAAGATGTATGAAATGTCAGCACTGTCTTGCAATATGTCCGGCAGGTGCAATATCAGTTTTGGGTAAAAAACCTGAAAATTCTGAACTGATATTTTCACGTGAACCTGAAAAAATTCTTAATTTGATAAAAACCAGAAGAAGTTTTAGACATTATAAAAAAGAAAATTTACCGCAAGAAACTATGGATAAGCTTAAAAATATGCTTAACTGGGTTCCTACCGGAATAAATTATCACAAGCTTCATTTTGCATTTGTTGATGATATTGAAGTTATGAATGATATAAGAGATTATACTAATAATAAACTTGTTAATGTTTTATCAAAACCGTTAATCAATAAAGTATTCAAAAAATTTGAGAGGTATAAAAAAGCTATAATTAATGGTCAGGATATAGTTTTTCGAGGGGCACCTCATATGGTTGTTGTATCTGTACCAAATGATGCTGCATGCAAAGAAGTTGACCCCATGATTGCATTAAGTTATTTTGAACTTTATGCGCAAAGTCTTGGAGTTGCAACTGTATGGTGTGGAATTGCATATGCCGTTATGAAATTTTTCCCTGAACTTTGTAAGCAAATGGAAATTCCTGACGGTTACAAACTTGCATACGTTATGCTTTTTGGTCCTAATGATATCCAATATTTCAGAGGAACTCAACCTGAATCTTTTGAGGTTATTTCAGTTAAAAAATCAAATAGAAAAATATCTTTTATTGAAAAGATAAAAAGATTAATATGGAATGCGAGGTAAAATTTGTCTGTGCTTGTTTTAGGTGGAGCCGGATACATAGGTTCAAATACTGTTTATGAATTAATTGATAATGGTGAAGAGGTCGTTGTTGCTGATAATTTACAAACAGGACATATGAGTGCAATTCATCCGGAAGCAAAATTTTACAAAGGCGATATCCGAGATAAGGAATTTTTAGATAATATTTTTAAAACTGAAAAAATAGATACAGTAATTCATTTTGCTGCAAATTCACTTGTTGGTGAGAGTATGACAAATCCATTAAAGTATTATGACAATAATCTTTATGGCACTATGGTTTTATTGAAATCAATGATTGAAAATCATATTGATAAAATAGTATTTTCATCTACAGCTGCTGTTTATGGAGAACCTGAAAATATCCCTATTCTAGAAACAGATAAAACCGAGCCTACAAACACTTATGGTGAAACAAAACTCGCAATGGAAAAAATGTTCAAGTGGACTTCACAAGCACATGACTTGAGATTTGTTTCGCTAAGGTATTTTAATGCCTGTGGAGCTCATAAAAATGGTAAAATCGGAGAACGGCATAATCCCGAAACTCATTTAATACCGTTGATATTACAGGTTCCGAATAATCAAAGAAGTGAAATTAAAATTTTTGGTGACGATTACAATACGCCTGACGGCACCTGTATTAGAGATTATATTCATGTTAAAGACCTTGCTAATGCGCACATACTTGCAGTCAAATATTTAAGAAACGGTGGCAAAAGCGATATTTTCAATCTTGGAAACGGTATTGGTTTTAGTGTGAAAAAAGTTATCGAAACAGCAAGAAAAGTTACAGGTCATCCGATACCTGCTCAAATTTCCCCCCGCCGAGAAGGTGACCCTGCACAACTTGTTGCCTCAAGTCAAAAGGCATGTGACGTTCTTGGTTGGAAGCCGCAATATTTTGAATTGGAAAAAATCATATCATCAGCATGGAATTTCCACAGAAACTTTTCCTAATAACTTGGGCTAAATTAAGAAATCTTAATTATTAATATGGGATAAATCCTTGATTTGTGAGTTCATAAATTTCAACTTCATCAGAAAAATGGCCAACAACAGTAAGCATAAAGTCCTTTATTATTTCTTTGCTAAATTTATTTTGAGGTGAACCTTGGAGTTTAATTCCTGCTTCATATTCAGTCCAAAATCTGTAAAAAGTTTCCTTATCGGCACCTTTATAGTTGTATCGTGCAAAAAGTTCTTTAAAATTTCGTTCTCTCATATATTCAACATCTGCTCCAACTGGATTTTCATCAAAAGCGGCAAGAATTATATTTTCTGAATGAGAAATACTGAAATGAATTATTCCGGCTTTAAAACGAGGTTTTTTATTAATAATTTCCAATTCAGTATTATCGAGTTTATAAATTTCTTTAGCAACTTTATCAACGAGATATCTGCCATAAAGATGTTGATTTTCCTTGTTTTTAGAAGGAAACTTTCTTTCTGATAAAAATGTTTGTAAAATTTCATCACTTAGATTGAATTTATTCATATCAATAAAAAATATTTTCATGAATTGTTCTCCGCCCAAAATAACCTTATAAAAAAGCAAGCTACATGTTGAATTGAATCCACTCTAACCCATTGTCGGGTAGCTTTAAAACGGATTGAGTTTACGGATTTTGCAAGATTTTTGTGAGAATATGAGGATTTTTCCGAATTAAACAAATAGAACTGCGATTTTGCTGCACGTTTAGAGGCTTCAAAATATTTTTCAGCAAGTTTAATATTATTTGTTTTTTTAGCCAAATAATATGCAGCAATTAAACCTTCCGAGCGTGCACCATCGGGATAAAAATGATCCCCGTAATTATAATAAAATCCACCGTCATAATCCAAATATGGGTTATCATCGTTTGTGTACATCATATCAACAAGTTTGTTGGCATCATTAAATACAAAATTCAGATAATCTTCTTTGACAAAATTTTTATCATTCGCCCATTCTTCTATTGCTTGCATAAGCCAACCGTCAGAAGGAAGAGAAGTAAAAAGTTCTTTATAAATCTTCGGACGTTCGTTTACAATCCAATCCATAGCCGGCATAGTTTCTTTACGAACTTTTTCGACAAGTTCAATATCATTATCAAAATGATTTGCGAAAAGTCCTAAACCAAGCAAAGCTTCTCCGGGGTAATAAAATGAGAAGGTTTCTTTACGTTCTTTGTCAGACATTTTTTCAAGAGGTTTACCGTTTTGGTATAGCGGATGAATATAATATCCCAAAAATTCGCCTTTGAAAATTCTTGAAAGCAAATGTCGCACATAGCCTTTTATATACTCATCAAAAGATTTGTCACCTGAAGCAATTCTATATTGCATCATTGCAATCAACGCAACACCGGTTCCGCCAAGTTTAGCTTTTTTGTTATAAAAAGTGTATAATGCATTTTCACCTTGTTTTTGAGAAATAGAAACTGTAAATTCAAGTGATTTTTTGGCTGCCTGAATATATTTCTTATCATGTGTATGAGAATATGCTCGAACAAGCGTAATTGTCCCGCCGCTATGTCGCAAGTCATTATAATATAAATCAGGTTCACGTCTTGTCGGATGTTCATGGTCAATTAAACTATCATCAGTGCAATCATAGTAGTATAAAAACCGCTCGTCTTCGTACATATTATCAACAAGCCAATCGCAGGATTTTATAAATTGGTCAAGTAAGGTATTATAATCAAATTCATTATACAAAACATTACCACGATATAACGGAACAACTTCATCTTTATACGATACAAATGCACGGCTTTTAATTAAAAAAGCATTGTAATCCTGAGATTTTAAAAGAATATTTATTCGTTCGGAAATTTTATTGGTAATACGTGAAATAGAAGTTTTTTTTGCAAGTGTTGCAAATGCTGATTTTAAACTCATATGATTTAACACTATTGCATCTGTTGGCATATAATAGTAAACCATGCCTGCATTTTTTAAAAGGATACCGTTTATTCCCGGTTCAAATCTGTTTTCATCAAAAGTTCTTGTATGGATTTTGTTTATATCAACAGGTTTTTCTTCTATAACGTATTCAATCATTATACGTGTTTTATCAGGATTTTTTACATCAAAATCGGCAAAATTTTTATTTTCACGTAATTTCTCAATATTTCTGTTTAATGCATTTTCTAGATTACTTTTTCTGTTTCCGTAACGAATAGGTTTTAGTCCTGCTTGGAAAAGTGTTACGTAAACAAGTGAGATTGCAGGATTGTATTCATTTGCGATAACTGATAAATCTATGCCTTCCAGTGAAATTTTTTCACCGGATATTAAGGCTTCTCTAATTTTTTGAATTAAATCAGATATTGCAGAAAAATCTTGTGTATAAAAATTTTTATCTATAACATTGTTAAATTTCATTTGACAATTATATTAACACATTTATAAAAATTAGTCTATCATATATACAATCGGCTAATTATTAATATACCCACTCAGGCAATTTTTTTTGAGCAAAAAGCATTATAACATATTACCAGAAAGAAGGATACATTAATCGGAATGAAAGCATGTATGAAAGTATTAAAAATAACGAGGATATAAAAAGTTTAACCGGAAGTTTTATCGAAATACTAAATCATGATTTAAAAACTCCTATAATTGCTCAAATAAGAGCACTTGAGTTGATGATTAAAGGTGAATTCGGTACACTAAACGATAAACAATATGAAATGGCTGAATTAACGTTGGATTCTTGCAAATATATGTATTCAATGGTTGCAACTCTAATTTCAACATTTAGGTTGGACAGCCACGAATTTAAGCTAAATTATTCCTATTTTAACATTATGGAATTGCTTGAAAATAATTTAAACAAGATGTCAAAATATTCAAAGGAACGTAATATAAAAATTGTTGTAATACCGGAAATTGACACACCATTAATTTATGCTGATAAAATAAGATTATCAAAAGTGATTTTTACATTACTTTCCAACGGGCTTTATACTGCTTTTAAAAATTCTATTATCAAAATATATTTATATAGCTGCGATAACGAATTTTCTTTAAAAGTTGAAAATCGTAGCGGATATATTTCACCTGAAAAAATGAAGAATTTATTCGATTTGCACACTGATGCTTCACAGAAATTTGACAGAGTTGGTGAAGGTATAGGATTTTATCTTGTTAAAAAAATCATTGAAAAACATAACGGCAAAATAATTGCAGAAAGTTATTGTACACAAAAAAACATTTTTGGATTTAAAATTCCGATAGCTGAAGATGTTTGCCTAAAAAATTGTGTTTAAATGTTACCTTGAATAACTCTGTCTATACCGGCTAAATCTTTTGTTATTTCAATATTCGTAAATCCTGCATTGAGCATGAGTCCTTTGACTTCACTACTTTGACCAATCCCGAGTTCAAATAATAAATACCCGCCTTTATTCAAGATTTTGGGCGCTTCGTCAGTAATTTTGCGGTAAAATTCAAGTCCTTTTTCATCTTTTGTAAAAAGTGCAAGCTCAGGATCAAATTTTACTTCGGTTTGAATATTTTCTTTTTCAGACGGCGGAATATATGGAGGATTAGAAATTATTATATCAAATCTTTCTCCGGGTTTTACATTAGAAAAAATATCTGATTTTCTAAATATTGCTTTATTAAAAAGGTTTAACCGAGAAGCATTATCCAGAGCTGTATTTAATGCATTTGTTGATATATCCAACCCTATAATTTGGGCATCAGTATGTTTTGCAATCATACAAGCAATACAGCCTGAACCTGTTCCAACATCAAGTGCCATTTTAAAATTATTTTGATTAATTATTTCAATTGCACTTTGTACAAGAATTTCGGTTTCGTCACGAGGAATAAGCACATCTTTATTAACAATAAACTTTTCTCCCATAAAATCAGCAAACCCAATAATATGTTGAATTGGCTGTCTTGTTTTAGCACGAAATTGTGCTTTTTCTTTTACAATTGCAAGTTTTTTGTCATCGAGTTTTTTACCGAGTAAAATATCTTTCACCCCAAACCCTGCAAAATGTTCAATTAGCATTTTAACTTCAATATTTGCTTCGTTTGGTTCAATACCGGCATCTGTTAAAATTTTTACTATTTCTTGTATGCTCATACAAATACTTTAACATTAAAATAATTATCAGCAAGAATTTTCGTGATAATATAGAGCTATGTTAGAGTTGTTTATATCGGGTTCTGAAAAAAATAGCGGGAAAACATTTGTTACAGCCGGACTTGCTGCCACAATACAAAGTCTTGGCTATTCAAGTTGCGTATATAAACCTATTCAAACCGGAGCGATTGAAAGGGACGGTTTTATTCAAGCTCCTGATTTGGCATTTATAAAATTTATTGACCCGTACATAAAAACATATTTTTCTTACTTGCTTAAAAGTGATGCAGTCCCTGCAATTGCCGCTGAACTTGAACACACTCAAATAAATAAAGATACCATTTATCAAGATTACAAAAGCATTGAAAGCGAATGTGTATTAACTGACGGTACAATGGGACTTGCAACTCCGTTAGCAGATGGCTTTTTGGAACAAGATATGATTAGAATGTTGGATATTCCGGTTCTTTTGATGGTTTCCCCTACCGAAAACTCTGTTAATAATACGCTTGTAAATATAAATCAGGCTGTTTTTTCCGGAATTAAACTTCGTGGTGTAATTATTAACGATTGTCCTGAAGTTATACACGACCTTACAATAAAATCTATGCCTAAACTTATTGAAAAATATACAGATACAAAAATTTTAGGAGTAATGCCCCATTTTGAAGGTCTTCAAACTATCAACCCCAATGACCTGATTTCCAGTATATTAACCGGTTTCGACCTCAAAAGTATTTTTGATGTTAAGATTGCAAAATTAGAATTGTAACAATATATAAAGTTTATATACAAATTGCGCAATTTTATCTTAACAAATTTTTTAAATATAATATAACGAGGTATAATTACGTAATGGATGAGAGAAACGGTCAAAACTTAAGAGTAATTGAAAATTCTCAAGAGACGAGAGAAAAAGAAGTTGTTGAACAAACTCGTTTAGCTCACCAAACAAATCCTATTGTTAGAAAGTTGTTGAAATTCAGCGGATCTGATTTAACACACAAATTTTCGGTCAAAGATTTGTTTCTACGTTAGGAATATGCGCACGGCTTTATGAGGGCCGCACGGGGGCATAATGATTCACCGGTTTGCGAAATTCTGAAAGTTGTACTTCGTTATTCTTTTTAGGTAGATATGTACGAAATTAAAAAACAGATTTATCTTGATTTGACAAAAACACAGAAGTCCGCACTGTGTAATTTTTTGCGTGCACTTGTGAAAAAATCACCGGAACTTTCTGTTGATGAAATTTTGCAAAAATTTCTTGAGGATGAACGTTATTATCTTGAAATAAACAGTTCAAGATTTGAGTTTTTAAAAGAAATTATTGATGATAAACAATTTCTTAATGATACGGAAAAATATATAAAAGAGTGCCGAAAGTATTATGATTATAAAAAAACTCAAGAGCCAATAATTCAAGCTCAAAAAGAATTTGAAAAGAAAAAACGTGCATTTTTGCGAGAAGTTAAAATGTCAAAAGAATTTCCGACCAAAAAGCAGCTTTATTACTATGATAAACTCTGCAAACGCTACAATATTGAGAAAAAAGAATTAACCTCAAAACTTGAAGCACGTGATGAAATCGATAAAATTTTGAAATGTATGTTGGATTAGGTATATCAAATGTATTGTGCTCCAAAAAACTTTTACGAGCATATATAGATTGCCGAAAACGTAGCATATACAATGCAAAACAGTTTTACTAGATTGTGAGAACGAACTCTCCATATAATTATACCCTCTGCTTAATGCCTTGAAAAAGTTGGGGAAATGTGGTAGAATTGATGTATGAGGAAGTTTGTGAACACGGGTGAATATGGATTTAACA
>CAYUIW010000020.1:0-25402 GCA_964444905.1 uncultured Muribaculaceae bacterium | reverse complement strand
CATAACACGGTCATATCAAGGTTTTTCACCCTACTTAATCCATATTCACCCGTGTTCACAAACTTCCTCATACACTAATTCTACCACATCTTCCCAACTTTTTCAAGGTGATAACCTAATAGTAGAAAACACTATTACCAATATCGATGTGAATTGATATTGAGTATTATTTATTCAATTATTTTGGCGAGTTTAAATAAATAATCTTCTTTTGCTGTTGCTTGCAAACCTTTAGGCACAAAATGGTCTTTATATTTTTCAACAGCGTATCTATCTGTCATACCGGATATGTAATCTGTAACAATACGTTCAATTTTATTTTCATCACAGATAGGCATTAGCATATCCGTATATAAGAAAAACAGTTCTCTAATAACACCTCTGGCTTTGTTTTCTTCTAATTTAGCAGGTGAATCGATATAAACATTTTGGAACATCCATTCTCTAAGTTTAGTTGTGTAATACCAACCTTCTTCACTCATTGCAATATTAGGTGTACCAAAGGAATTATTAATAATTTCGGTAATCATTTTATTTAATCTTCTGGACTGGATTGAAGAAAAATATTTTATACAATCCGCCGGTAAATCGCTTTCTGCTATAATTCCTGCACGGATAGAATCTTCTATATCGTGATTAATATAAGCAATTTTATCTGCCAGTTGAACAATTTTCGCTTCAGGAGTCTTGGGAGTATAGCCCCAAGAATGTGTCAAAATCCCGTCAATTGTTTCTTGACAAAGATTTAAATCTTCCAGTACTTCAACAACTCTAACACTTTGGACATTGTGTTTAAATCCTCCTTTTACAAGTTCATTTAATACACCTTCACCACAATGACCAAACGGTGTGTGTCCTAAGTCATGCCCGAGTGCAATAGCTTCAACCAAATCTTCATTTAAATCAAGAGCTCTTGCAATAGTTCTTCCTATTTGTGAAACTTCTAAAGTATGTGTCAAACGGGTTCTGAAATGGTCATCAAATGGAGATAAAAATACTTGCGTTTTGTGTTTTAATCTGCGAAAGGCCTTTGAATGTAAAATTCGGTCCCTATCTCTTTGAAATTCAGTACGCAAATCACATGTGTCATCTGTTTTTTTTCTGCCTTTAGTAAATCGGCTTTTAGTTGCAAATTCACTTAAATTATCAATTTCACGCTGTTCAAGCTTATATTTAACAGTATCTTTTAATTTATCCATAGTCATATTATAGCAGAAAAACTATTTTATGCATTTTGAGATTTAAGCCTTGCATTTAACTCTTTATCTTGTTCTAATTTATTATGGTGTTTTATCATTTTATCAACTTTTGAACCTGCAATATTCATAGCTTCACCTATTACAAGTCCTGCAAACATTGCTGTAAATCCCGATATCAAACTTACCGTCATAATAAGTGATGTAGCAATACCGCCAATTGCAGGAATTCCGTATTTTAGAAGTGCAGAGATACGTTCGTCTTTATTATCAGCCATTGCAAGACCCGCTCCGACAGCTCCGGTGGTTCCAATAATAGACAGGACGTCAGTGGGACCCGAACCAAGTTTCAAATCTCGAAGTTTATCAAAAAATTCATTGTTTTCAGTATTTACCGCTTTTTTTAAGTCATTTATTGCGAGATTAGCTTTCCGTAAAAGAATTGCATATTCTTTTTTGGGTAAGATGGCTTTGTATATTTCCAAAATTTCATTTGTATCAATAATAACAGAATCACGCATAAGATTTGTTTTTGAAACAAGTCCTGCTTTGTGTTTAGCAAGAAGTTCTTCTGCAATGAAAGATGAATGTAATTTAGCATTTTTCATATGTTGCATTCTTCCGGACAAACCTTTTTCACCTATACCATTAACTCCGATTTGCCAAACATCTTTATCGAGGTTTTTTGTTGCATGACTCATTGAGGCGTATCTGCCCTGACGAGCTTGTTTGCCAAAACAGTTGTTAAGCTTTTCTTGTAAATATTTTTGTTTTTCCACAAGTTCTTTTAACCATTCAGCTGTCGATTTTGTAACACCGTTAACCGTAATTTGAGTATCAATTGTTGCTGATTTGCCGGATTTATTAAATAAGTCAAATAGTGTTGCAAATCTGTTTTCCGCACCTTCGTAACAATGGTTTACAGTACGTCGTGCCAAACCTTCAAACCACTTTGTAATATTTTTATGTACTTTAGTTGTATGTTTGTTTTTATACATTAATTTCATAAAAAGCAAATCTTTAAAAGTCGTAACGTTATTGATGCTTTTTGCTTTCTCGCCAAATCTTGAAACTTTGTAATGAATTTTATTAAATAATTCGGTAATGTGTCCATTATTACCATGAATTTTACGCTGGTTAATATGTTTTCCTATTTGTTTACTTAATTTATCAAGCCATTTGTAGGTATTTTTAGGAATTCCTCTTGTAAAAGCAAGCACCGTAAGAGTTGCAGCAACTGCACCAGAGGCAATAATAAGTCCTATTTTTCGGCCTCTTTTCTCTTTATTTTTTTCTCCCAATTCATAAATATCATTAGCAATTTCAGGCGCAATAAAATGATTGCCGTTTTTTCTGTAATCTGTCAACGGGTCCTTTGTTTGTATTTTTACATTTTGGACACTATTAATCATACCTACCTGATATTTATAATAATGCTAAAATACTGCAAAAATTGCTATTTAGAAGAATTTAGTGAAGATTTATTACAAAATTCATCCTTAATTGCTTGAGCAGCTTCTCGAGATGAAACTTTATCAGATAGGAGTTCTTTTACATCTCCTAACTGTCTTATATTATCGTTTCTATAAGCTTCATTATATAAAAGTTTTTCTATATGTCCTGAGATATTTTTAACAGTAACATCGCCCTGAATAATTTCAGGAACAATCATTCTATCCGCAATAATATTAGGTAATGAAACTTTATTGATACATCTTACGAGTAAATAAATTAAATAGAATAACCATGGACCTCTATATGCGATAATCATAGGTATCTGATAAAGACAAGCTTCCAATGCAACTGTTCCGGATGCTAATATTAATGCATCAGAACAGCTTAACAACGCTTGATTTTCACCTTTAATAACTTTAAAATCAGTGTTTTTTAAATATTTGTTATAAATCTCATCAGACAAATTGGGTGCATGTGAAATACATATTTGTAAATCAGAATGTTTTTTTTGTAAAACTTGAGCTGTTTTTACAAAAATATTCATCAATTGGTTAAGTTCAAACGGACGTGAGCCGGGGAATACAGAAACCAGTTTTTTATTAATATCTAAACCATGTTTTTCAAAAAATTCTGCCTTATCTGCTTTTTCCGGAAGTTGTGAAACCAGCGGATGTCCACAATAATGAGTACTTATTCCGTAGTTTTCGTACATAGGTTTTTCAAATGGAAATATGCACAATACTTTATCAACATATTTTTTTACTGCATTTATACGCCATTTGCGACTTGCCCAAATCTGAGGAGGAATATAATAAAAAACTTTTATACCTGCCTCTTTTAAAAATTTTGACATTTTTAGATTAAATCCGCCATAATCAACGCATAAGACCAAATCAGGTTTGAATTCGTTTTTCAAATAGTCAAGAAGCCTTTTCCCCAATGTAATATGGTCAATAATAATTTTAGGTGACAATCCAACAGCAGACATACTTTTATGATCTGCAAAAAGTTTTACACCTGCAGCTCTAAGATTTTCACCGCCAATTGCTTCAATTTTAACATCATGATAAATTGACATCAACTCTTGTGCAACTTTTGCTGCGTGTATATCTCCGGAATATTCCCCTGTAATAATAAAAAGTTTCTTCATATTACACTGCCATAATTACTATATTATTTTCATCTGCGTATTTTACGACTTTTTCTTGATCAACAATGATTGTTTCGTTAGCTTCAACAGCAAGTAATGATGCTTTATATTTTTTCATTGTAGCCAAGGTTCTTAAGCCAACTGCCGGAATATCAAAACGTTTGTCTTGTTTTGGCTTTGAAACTTTAATCACGGAGGCATTTTTTCTGGCTAATTTTGCACCACGTTTGATACAAACATCAGTACCTTCAATAGCTTCTACAGCCATAATCATTTTGTCTTTGATTACTACAGACTGTCCGACATCAACACCACCCATTTCTTTAGCTAACCAAAAACCGTAATTTACATCTTCAATTTGTTCTTTTGTAGGTTTGTGTTTGCCTAAAACACCTGCAGGAATCATAAGATTTTTAATAAAAATAGTCTGATCAAGAACTGTGATACCAAGTTTTTCAAATTCACGTACTATAAGCAGCATAACTTCATCATCGTTAAGTCTTTTAACTGTTTTTAAAAGTTCAAATGCTCTTTTGTCGAATTTATATGGTTTTAAAAGAACGCTCTTTGGAACTTTTCCTAAAAAAGTAGCCTGTCTAATTTCTTCATCTTTTAATATTTTTTCTATTCGGTTAATTTCTCCTGGGTGACAAGAATAAACCTCTGAACAATACTTCTTGAGTTGTTTTACGTTATCATTTGATAAAGAAATACAAACAACATTAAATCCGTTATCTTTTGCATACTGTGCCATTTTAACAGGCAAAATTCCGTCGCCTGCGATAAGTCCCTGTTTATTTTCCAACAATACTGACATTACTTTTTTCCCTCATTGTATTAATATCTTTTACTTGTAATTCATTTAACAAAACGGCTCCACCGAGAAGTTTTGTGTTTAATACAACCTGAGCATATGATTCAGCTAACTCAAGTTTTAAATAAGCTTCTTCCAAAGTTTTATCACCGACAATAAAACCGTGATTTGCCATCAATACAGCATTGAATTTATCAAAATATTTAGCCGTATTTTCGACAAGTTCCATAGACGATGGCATAGCGTACTCTGCCAATGGAATTTGCCCGAAATAAAATACATTTTCCGCCATTATAGGTTCATCAAGTGCAATTCCTGCAGATGCAAATGAACTCAAATATGGAGCATGAACATGTAAAATATAATTTATATCAGGTCGTCTTTTATAAAATTCAACATGAAGCATCTTTTCACTAGATGCTTTTTTAATGCCTTCAACAACATTACCATTGAAATCAATTAAAACAAAATCATCTTCTTTTAAATATCCGTTTGCCGAACCCGAAGTTGTTATAACAATTTTGTCACCAAATCTTGCCGATAAATTGCCGGACATCCCTGGGGTAAAATTCTTTTCCCCAGCTAATTTTCCAAATTTTATAAGTTGTTTTTTCGTTTCATTTAAATCCATTATATTTGTTCCTTATCAGGATCTTCTATATCAATAACTTGAGCATATTGCAAATTTTTCTTGCCTTTTACGGTTGGAGTATTGTCTGCTTGTTTGAAAGCAACATCATCTTCTTTTTTCTCACTTCTGCCGAGTTGTTCAGGATTTTTTATTTCCATTTTATCAAAATTAACAACCGTATCTTTTGTATCAAGCAACAAAGCAACCGTGAAATAGGTCATGCGACGCATTATATCATATCCAAGATTAACCTTGAAATCATCCGGTCCCAGAGATACATAAAAAGCATTTTCTTGGAAAGGTTTGCCGTTTGGTGAATCATTTGTAAGAGTAATCGTACCTGCCCAACCTACTGATAAAAACTTATTAACTCTGAAAGCTTCTCTTAAACGAACGCTTGAATGTCCGTAACGATACATATCGTAAACCGGCATTGGTGTATGGTCTGAATAAGCAGATAAAAAGTATCCTAAATCCTGCATCCAATACTTATATTGTGTGTGTAAATTCGGTCCAATTCTACCTATAAATTGTGTGTCACCAGTCCCGTAAACAGCTGCAGAACCCTGCATAACAAGTCCTAGATCAAAAATTTTTCTGTTTGCTTTATCTTCAAACTTGTAAATTGATTGTACCGCTTCTGCCATATATCTTAATCGTGCTGTTCCGATATCTGTCGATTGAATGTGCTCTGTATGCATATTCCAATCACCGTCTTGCATATATCCGAATGATGCTCGATGCGAAAATTTTAAATCTTTACCTTCTGCAAGAAAATCTTTAATCTTTGTACCGTTATGGTAAACCAGTTCCACATTATACTTAGGCATACGACGACCCAAGAACCAGTTGTCCATATATGCATTTGCACCATATTGTAAAAATAGATTTTCATCTAAAATTTGTTTACCACGTAATACAAATATATCATTTGAAGAACCATACATGAAATTAGTAGTGTTAAACGCACTGCGATATTTTACTGCACCGCCTATACCCAAATCTTTTTTATAATTTATAAATGGTATAAGTTTAACACTGGAACCAAACGGAGTGTCAAAAACAAATCCTGGACCGAAGAATGAACCTAATCTTGACATTGAACCAAATTCAGGATAATTAGCTTCAACATAACCTTGGTTTTTATCTGTATGAGCGGTAAAAGACGGTAGAGTAAACAGATATTTGTCATTGTGATATATTTCAGCATCTTTCACTGTTACAGTATCAGTATATTTTTTAGGATTAACTATAATATGAGATGCTGATACTTTAAAATGAGAATCGCCATCACCCATAAGTTTGCTTTGATCATCTTCGTCAATAACCATTTTTGAAAAATCAGGTCCAATCATTCTTGATATAAAACGATATTTGTTTGATTGCTCTGAATAAAGACTTCCTTCATTCAAAATTAATTTATTTTGCTCACTTATTGCTGTTTTTGCACGAAGTTTTAATGACGGAGGAGTGGCGTTTATATTATCCATAAATATGTTTTCTTCATTCATATTTACTTGCATATAGTCACCGTAAACAGGCATGCCGTCTTTTAATAAAACCACATTACCGACAGCTTTTAAAATATTTGCATCATTGTTATATAGCATTTTATCGGCAGTAAGTTTTATGTTTTGTTCAGGTAAAATTAGCACAGGTTCGCCAATAGCTTCAATTTCGCCGGTAGCTTCATTTATGCTAATGTTATCACAATCGAGAACCATTTCATTTTTGCTTGTTTGTTCAACGATACCACCGGTCATTATTTCAGTATCAGTTACTTCTTGTGTTTTTTTAGTATCTTTTACTTTAATTACTGTAGAATCTTCACCATCATATTCAACATATTTAATGTCATTTAATTGGTGTTTAAATCTTTCATTTTCTTTTAAACGTTCTTTTTCTTCAAGTTTTTTTTGTCGAAGAAGGTACTTTTCATCAGAAATTTTTTGTCTTTCATTAAGTGCATTCATTAATTTGATGCGCATTTTCATGAAATAAGGTTTGTTATCTTTGAAAGCATTCTCTTTATCATTTTTCACCTTGTCGGACTTTTGTATCTGAATTTCAGGTTCTGGAATAACAGGAGCTTCAAAAAAATGCTGCTCTAAATTGTCGAGAGTGTTATAAGTCTGCTCAACATTTTGCTCGGCTAATACGGGCAAACCACAAACAATTAATATAAATGTTATTAAAAATTTCTTCAAATTCTACCTGCTTATTTAAATATAATTCATTGGATTATTCGGTTTCCCGTTTATCCTTACTTCAAAGTGACAATGAGGTCCGGTACTGTATCCTGTTGTTCCTTCAAGCCCTATGACCTGTCCTTTTTGAACATATTGTCCTTGAGATACTTTTGTGCTTGACATATGGGCATATAAAGTAGTCATAGGACTACCATTTATTGTACCATGATCAATAATGACAACTTTACCATAACCGCCATACCAGCCGGAATATATGACTTTACCTGAGTTTGAAGCTCTTATGTTTCCCAAATTAGGTCCGCCGATATCAACACCTGAATGGAAAGTTCTGCTGTTGAATATAGGGTGAGTTCTCCAACCGAAAGGAGAAGTTATGCGCCCTTGAATAGGTTTTACAAAGCCTGATGACGATACTTGCACGGTACTATCTGTAGGCTTTTTACTAATCATGGCTTGTAAATTATCTGATTGTCTTGCTAATTCCCGTTCAGTTTTTTCATAATAAGAACGGTCAGTTTTTAATTTGTTAATCATTGATTGGTTTTGCGCAATAGCTTTTTCTATAGTGCGCTGCTGAGAATTAATATTTTTTATAGATTCTGCCAAATATTTTTTCTTGCTTTCAACATCTTTTTTCATTTGAGAAATTTTTTGCGCACGTTCTTTTACCGAAACCATACGTTTATAATCATTTTTAATAATTAACCTTTCAAAATAGATTACATCAAGAAGAGAGTTCATGTCTTTAGCAGACAAAATAAGTTCAAACATTCCTGTTCTTTGAGCTTTAAACACCTGTCTTATACGGTGCTTTAGCTGATAATCAATAGAATTAAACTCACTTGTTGCAGCTGCCAATTCTCTTTCCATTTGATTAAGTTGCGTTTGCATGGCATTGTATTGATTTTTAGAAGATTGCAGAGAATTGGAAGTGTCTTCAAGTTTTTTTTGATTTTTAGAAAGTTTGCTTTTTTCAGCATTTTCAAGGACTTTAAGTTGTCTGATTTTTTCTCGTGTTTGTTTTTTCTTTTGATCAACAGTTGCAGCAAAACAAGATTCCGGCACTGCTATAAAATTAACTGCGAATGCCAGCAATATAGTTATTATTACTGTTTTTGTGATTTGTTTACTCATTCTTATCTTACTAAAACCGGAAGCAGCATTAAGCCAACTGTCCAAGCTATAAAAGTTATTGCAATTATTGCTACAATTATTTTTTGATTTTTTCTGAAAAATTCCATAATTATTCCCCGCTACTAATATAATATACTATCAACATTTATAAAGTGCAATTATTTAAAATAAATTTGCAAAAAATTGTAAAATCATTTAATATAGCTTTATGGAATATAATTTTACTGATACAGATTTTGATAAAAAATTGTTAGAAAGAGCGGAAGCCGGTGAAATTAACCCTTTTTTACTTGAAAACAACGTAAAACAGGTGTCAAAGATATATGATTTTCTAGCAGGAAACGGACAATTTTTACTTGTAAGCGGTTTTTTAGGTACCGGTAAAACTGCGGTTGTTGAACATACTCTGAAATTTTTATCAGATTCGTGTATAGTACTTCGTTACAATTGTTTTGAAACGACAATTTTAGACGATATTCTTTTAGAGTTTTTTGATGAATTTAAAAAACTTACAACTATGGGGAAAATTACTCAACCAAAATCAAAATCTGAAAATTTTACACAGAAAATAACTTCTTATTTTGAATCTGTCGGAAAACCGATAGTTATAGTTATAAACTCATTTGAGGCGATTATAAAACATAACAGACCGGAGATTTTAGATTTTATTTATCATCTGGAAAACTTTGAAAATGTAAAAGTAATTCTAATTGCAAGGACATTTGCAGCAAAAAAAACAAACAATAAATCAAAAGAGGACACAAATACTGAAGCCCCCTCTAAAGCTAAAGAAATAAATAATGAAACTCAAGAAAACAATGAGGAAGAAGAACTTAATGTTGAGTTGAAACCGGATTTAAAATGCGAAAAAGTTAAAATTTTAGCATTGCAAAAATCGGTTTTTGAAAAATATTTGCGAGCAAATGACCAGAAAAAAATCGGACCGGTTACAGACGAATTTTACATAAAAACAAAAGGTTATTTTTTATATATAAATCTTGCTCTCATGGTAATGAAGGTACACAATTTAAGAATGATAGACTTATTTGATATACATTCAAAAAGTTTCTTATCCTTTAGCGATTATATTTTAAGAGAGGGACTTGCGCTAATTGATCCGGTGAGCGGGCATTTACTTAGATTTTTAACTATAATGCGCCATCCTGTAAATATAAAACTGTTAAAGAGTATTAATTTATATAACGAAGCAAAGGTAAACCTTTTTATAGAAAATCATATTTTTTCAAAAGACGGTGAATATATTTATTTGCAAGATTACTACAAAGATATTGCACAAAATTCAATTCCTGAAAATGTAGCTATTAAACTTCATCAAAATTGTATTGAATTATACAATACTCAATTACCGTTACGACCTCTTGAACGAGATTTGCTTATTTCCCGTCAAACTATGCGTAATGAAATAGAGTATCATACTTTATTTGTTCCGCAAAAACCTGTTTTACAACATAAAAATGTAATTTTAAATGAGGCTCCCGTAAAAGAACATGAAGATGTTATCAGCACAAAAGAACAAAAAGATGAAAAAATAAAACAAATATCATTTATTTTTGATGATGATACGACCGGGTTGTTAGACAAAATTGCAGAAAGCATATTAGATGTTGTTGATAAAGGAGAAAAACTTCTTGAAGAAGAAAATGAAGAAAATACAATGTCTTTATCAGAGTTGATAACAAAAGCAAAACAAAAAGAAATCGAATTTGAGTATAATCATGCCATATCATTATATTTAAAAGCTCTTATTCACAAGCAAGATGATGATTATTACTTATGGCTTCCGACAATTTATACAAAACTTGCAATAAATTACAAAAACATTTCAAATTGGTTTGATGCTCAAAAGTATCTTGAATTGGCTGAGGAATTTTATACAACCGCAGGTAACATCGAAAAAATTCTTGAAACAAAATTTGAAATAGCAAATATTTATTATATGACGTTTAAACATCAACAGGCAAAAGACTTGTTTATTGAAATAGAACGTAGTACAAACTCAAATGAATTACGGATAAAAACTTTGAATGCACTTGCGACATTAACTACAAACAGCGAATTAGCTTACAATTATTTGATAAAAGCTCTTGAAACCAATACACAAAATGTAGATAAATCCGTTTTATCAGAACTTTATTTTAAATTTGCTGTATCTTGTGAAGAAACAGGACGAGATAAAATCGCATTTGAAGCTTATAAAAAATGTATAACACTTGATTTAAAACCAAATCCATATTTATCATCTGCTTTTTCAAATATCGCAATGATGTATGATGATGCAGGGAAAAGCGACTTGGCTATAAAATACTACAAAGAAAGTCTTAAAATAGATATAAATACAGACAATCTTAATGGTATTTATTCATCGTATATGAAACTTGCCGAAATCTATTCGGCTAAAGCTCCTGCAAATGCTATTGATTGTTATAAAAAAGCGTTAAATTACGCAAAAGAGCTGAAAGAACCTTTTTATATAGTTTCAACAGCTACAGCAACAGGAGATTTTTATTTCAACAGAAAAGAAATCGAATCGGCATTAAAATATTACAAAATTGCACTAAAATATGCTAAGAGCAAAGAAAATACAGAAAAAATTAACACTCGCATTAAAGATATAAAAATACTTTTAGGTGATGAAAGGTTTAACGAACTTGGAAAATAAGATTTTTTTTAATGAATACATACAAGCTTTTTTAAAGCAAAATGCAGTTGTCAATTTGATTTCAAAAAATGACGAAAATTTTCTATGGGAAAAACATATTTTTGATAGTTTAGCTATAGAAAACTTTTTTAATAAATATTCAGGTTGTAAAACTCTTCTGGATATAGGAACCGGCGGAGGGTTTCCTGCTGTTCCTATTTCGCTTGCAAATCCGGCGATTGAAGTTACTGCACTTGATAGTATAAGAAAAAAAATTAACGCAATAGAAAATATAAAATCCGAATTAGGAATTGCAAATTTGACAACAATATGCGACAGAGCTGAAAATCTTCACAATCAATATGATGTTGTAACTTCACGTGCGGTTGCATCATTGGATAAAATTGCAAAATTAGCATTACCTTTAGTTAAAAAAAACGGATATTTTGTAGCGTATAAATCACGTAAAGTTTCTGAAGAAATTTCAGGTGCAGAAAAAATTCTTAAAGAATTTAACTCAAAAGTAGTTGAAATTATAGAGTACAAATTGCCACTAGAGGAAAATTTCACTCGTAATCTTGTTATTATCCAAAAAAGTGTATAAAACAAAATGCGCCTCAAATAAGGCGCATTTTTATTAAGGCTTTTAACTATTTTGCTAATTTATTTACAGCAAGTGTTAATCTTGATTTTTTTCTTGCAGCTGTATTTTTGTGCAAAATGCCTTTAGAAACAGCTTTATCGCAAAGTTGGTAAGCTTTAGAGATAGCTTTGTTTAAAGCATCTTTGTCTTCACTTTTAGCAAGTTCTAACACTTTTTTAACCGCAGTTTTGATAGAAGTTTTGAAAGCTACGTTTCTAACTCTGTTTTTTTCAGCGATTAATACTCTTTTTTTAGCAGATTTAATATTTGCCATTTTTCTTTGTCCTTTCAAATATTGCGGTAGTTAATGAGGCTACCATACTCTTGAGGATGTGAGTAATTTTAATTTTACGCAAAAAAACTCAATTTGCAAGTTATTTGTTAAATTTAATTAAACAGACAAATTATAATCCAAATAATGTTTCATAAATATATTTGCGGAATATAATCTAAACTTATAAAAACAAAGGGGTTAAATACTTATTTTGTAAGTCATATATGTAATAACAGGAGAAATAAAATATGACAAACATAAAAATATTACTAGTAGAAGACCATAAACTTATGCGAGTCGGATTAAAATCACTGTTTGAAGAACTTGAGGGATTGGAAGTGATTTCAGAAGCACAATCCGGTAAAGAAGCTATTGAAAAATATAAAATTACTCATCCTGATATAGTTTTGATGGACATTGGTTTACCTGACATTTCAGGTATAGAAACGACAAAAAGAATTCTTGAAATAAACAATCGTGCCAAAATTATAATGCTAACTTCACATATAAGTGAACAAGAAGTAATTGATTCTCTTCATGCCGGTGCAAGTGCGTATGTAATGAAAGATATTAATATTGAAATTCTTAAAATGATTATAAAAACCGTAACTGAAGGTGCGATGTGGCTTGACCCGCAAGTTGTTCCAATTTTAAGAGAAAAAAATTGCGGTGTTATTCCACCACGTCAAATGTCACGAGCGATGTTTAAAGAACAACATGCGAACCTTACGCAACGAGAATATGAAGTGTTAAAACTCGTTGTTGACGGCAAATCAAATAATCAAATAGCAGAAGAATTAACTATTTCAGAACATACCGCAAAAGCTCATGTGTGTAATATTATTCAAAAACTGGTTGTTGATGACAGAACTCAAGCTGCCGTCAAAGCTCTCAAAGAAGGTTTGGTGTAAAACTTTATTAAGTAATATTAAAAAATGGATTACCCAATCGGGTAATTATATTGTTATGCTCTTATGCTTGAAGTAAAATAATTACTGACAGGAATGGAGTATAATGCTTAAATTAGGAAAGAGAACAGCGGAAACCCAATTTACAGAACCAATTGATTTAGTTTATCTTTGGGTTGACGGTTCGGATATTGAATGGTTGAAAAAGAAACAATTGTATTTAACCGGTTCTGATAATTTAACCGAAGAAGCTATTTGCAATTGTCGTTTTCGTGATAATGATGAATTAAAAATGTTATTACGCTCAATTGAAAAACATCTTCCTTGGATTAATAAAATCTATATTGTTACAGATAATCAAATTCCAAAATGGCTTGATACAACAAATCCAAAAATAAAAGTTGTGTTTCATAAGGATTTTATACCGAAAGAAGTTTTACCGACTTTTAATTCAACGGTTATAGAGATGTTTTTGGACCAAATTCCTGAACTAAGTGAACATTTTTTATATGCCAATGACGATTTTTTTGTGAACTGTGATTTACAACCGGATTTCTTTTTTAAATCAAAAGATATCCCTATTGTAAGACTTCAAACTTCAACTTGTCAAAAACTTGCTTCTAAAACATCCTATGCATATTCGGTTTTAAGAATGCAAAATCTGATAAAAGAAAATTACGGGAAATTCTATGACTTAGAGCCGCACCATAATATTGATGCTTATACTAAAACCCTTTATAAAGATTGCAGAGAAAAGTTTAAAGAAGAATACAAAAAAAATGCAAAAAATCGTTTCCGTGATAATAATGACATTCAACGTTCTCTAACTCTATTTTATGCATTGGCAAATGGACAAGCTGAATTGAAAATTGTTCCAAGAACTGATTTTCGTCTTCCTTGCGGTACAAAAATTTTTAACATTTTAACCGGCAGATACAGAGTTGATTCCAAATATATTGGAGGAAATAAAAACAAATTAATAAAACGTTTTTATTTTGTGAATCCAAAACTTTTTTGTATAAATGATGTAGGTACATCAAAACTCAATTTAATAGCGCAAAAACAATTGTTAACAAATCTTTTCCCTAAAAAATCCTCTTTTGAAAAATTAGATATTCCTGACATTTCAATAGTAGTACCGGTTTATAATGTAGAGAACTGCCTTGTCGGATGTCTGGACAGCCTTATATCTCAAACGCTTAAAAACCTAGAAATAATCTGTGTAAATGACGGTTCGACAGATAATTCTTTAGAAACACTTAAAAAATATGCCATAAATGATAATCGTATAAAAATAATCAATCAGGAAAATCAAGGTGTTTCTACCGCCAGAAATAATGGTATTCTAGCAGCAACAGGCGAATATGTGATGTTTGTGGATGGTGACGACTGGATTGAACCTGAAACTTGCGAAAAAATATATACTAGAATAACTTGCGATGATTCTGATGTATTAGAGTTTTCTCATTATGATGTTTTTGGAGAAAAGAAAAAGCCTTACAAACTTTCAAAAGATTGCAAGAAAACTTTGCTAGCCTGCGACAATATTAATGATTTAATAAAAGAAATTATTTATGTTCCGGTAGTAACTTGGGGTAAATTATATAAACGTGAATTTTTAATAAATAACAATTTAACTTTTTCGATAAATCTTAAATTATCAGAGGATCATTTATTCTGGTATAAAGTTTTAGCTAAAAATCCGCAAATAAGTATTTTGCACGAAAATTTTTACAATTATAGAAATGTCAGAATAGGTAATAGTATGGAAAGTTTTAGCAATTCAATGGCTCGATATACAATATTTGAAGAAATGGTTTTGCAGAGCGAATTGTACAACAAAGTTTCAGAATCAACAAAAGCATTGATACGAGATAGAAATTTAAACTTTTTCTTGTGGATGTGGATGAAACACAAAGATAAACGAGATATTTTAGCTGAGATAATTTCACTTCATATGAAAAATATTGATAAGAATGGTCGAAATTACAAAATTGCTAAAAAAAGGTTAAAAAAGTACAAGCCTACTATTTCTAAGAAAGAAGAACTTATTCCAAATAAAATATCTGTAATTATTCCGACAATACAAAGCAGTTTACCATTATTGAACGGACTTGTTAAAAATTTAGAAAAAGACCCTGTAGTAGGTGAAATAATTATAATTAATAACGCTAAACCTAAACTTGATGTAGAGGGAGCTAAAGTTGTATGTTTAAATCAGAAAAAGAATATTTTTGTAAATAATAGTTGGAATTTAGGTGTTGAAACAAGTAAAAGTGAATATTTTGCACTTATTAACGACGATTTAATATTGCCGGAAAATTTCTGTTCAAAAATACTCCCACACTTGTCTAAAGAAAAAGGTATTGTGGGTATGGATACATCTTCCGTTGTTGATATTGACGATATTCATGATACCAATAATATTAATTATGAAATCCATTTAAAAGAAACAAAAGAACGGAAATTATCCTTCGGAATTGCAATGTTTGGACATAGAGAAAGTTATTACAAAATACCAAAGTGCTTAAAAATATTTTGTGGTGACGATTATTTAATTTATGCTAATAAAAAACATAATAAAACGAACTATACTATACAGAATTGTAAAATAAAACATTGCCATCAATTATCAAGCGGTAATATTAAGTTTGAATATATCAAATATTCAGACTGTAAAAATATGTTAAAAATGGATAAGGAATACAAAATTCCGCAAAGTTGTCGCAAGTATAATTTTATAGATAAAATTATAGGTATTACAAACGGATATGAAAACAATGTAAAGCACAAATATCTTGTGCTATTCGGTAAATATATAAGGGTAGGGAAATGAAACGATACTGTATATGTGTCTTTTGGGATAAAAATGGAATTGTAAGAGATTATTTTATTTATTATTTAAAGGCTTTGAAAGAAGTTTGTTCTGAAATAATGGTTGTTGCTAACGGCAAGCTTTCTGAAAATGGAAGAAAAACGCTTACAGAACTTGGTGTTACTGTTGTGCAACGAGAAAATAAGGGGCTTGATTTCGGGGCTTGGAAGGTTGCTATAAATAAAATCGGTTATGAAAAATTATCAGAATATGATGAATTAATTTTGACCAATAACACTTGTTATGGTCCGATTTTTCCGTTTTCGGAAGTATTTAATGAAATGGAAAAACGTGATTGTGATTTTTGGGGAATTACTAAACATCCATCCACTGATAAATTTTTTATAAAAAATGATAAACGTTCTGCAATTATTGAGCATATTCAATCATATTTTTTGGTTTTTAACAAAAATGTTGTACAATCAAAAGCGTTCAAAAATTATTGGAATAATGTTAAATTGCTAAATAATTACCTAAAAGTTATAAGTTATTATGAAACAAAATTGACAAAATATTTTGAAGATAATGGTTTTAAATCCGATTCGTATGTTAACTTAAATGTACACAAAAATGTTATTGAAAATCCGTCTTATACAACTTTAAGACTTTTAAAAGCAGCTTCATTACCTTTAGTTAAGAGGAAAGCTATTTGCGATAAATATAATTCTGCATATTGTAATACTCTGGCAAATCAACCCACAGCAATTTTGGAATATTTATCTGATAAATTTGATATTAATATGATTTATCAGGATATTCTCGGAACTCAACCAATGTCTGCAATTAAAACGAATTTAAACCTGAATTTTGTTTTGCAATCTAAATATTGTTCCGATTTAGTGAATAAAAATGAAAAAATTGCCTTAATTTTATATATTTATTATGAAGATTTAATTGAATACTGTTATAATTACGCAAAGTCAATGCCGGAAGGTTCAGATATATACATAATCAGTAGTAAAAAAGAAGTACTTGATTATTGCAAAGCACATCCGCTTGATGGTTATAATGTAGAATATCGATTAAAAGAAAATCGTGGCGGAGATGTTTCGGCATATTTAATTGCTTGTAAAGATATTTTTCAAAAATATGACCTCGTATGCTGTATGCACGATAAAAAGTCAAGTGCTGTTTATAGTTCAATTGGGGAAGATTTTTCAGACCACAATTTTGAATGCAATTTAAAATCAAAAGAATATGTAAAAAATATTATTGCAACATTTGATAAAAATCCAAAACTTGGAATGCTTTGTCCGCCGTCTATGGAAACCGGTTATATAATAAATATTGGTAGAGAACTTTTAAAGACTAATAATTATTATGAATTAATCAAACTGTACAAACAATTAAATTTATCAGTGCCATTTGATTATCACACACCTGCACCATTTGGTGCAATGTTTTGGATACGTGGGAAAGCGATAGAACCACTGTTCCGTCACAATTGGAAGTATGAAGATTTTCCGCAAGAACCATTACCTAAAGACGGTACAATTTCACATGCAATAGAAAGAATTTATCCTTCTATTGTGCAAGAAGCCGGTTATTTTTCAGGTTGGATTATACCGGAAGATTATGCAGCTTATTACATTAATATTCTTTCTCGAAATTTGTCAGAAGAAAGATGTAAAACAATACGATTATCTTTATTTGAAAAAATTTTTTCAATTTCTAACATACGGGAAAACGGTTTTAAACAAAAACAAATAATGATTTTTGGTAAAAAATTTATAATAAACAAGAGGGAAAATGTCTAACGTAAAAATACTGGACTGCACACTTCGTGATGGCGGATATGTAAATCAATGGGGATTTGGTTATGACAATATATGCAAAATTGTTAAAAACCTCACTGCAGCACATATTGATTACATTGAATGCGGGTTTATGAAAGCTGTAGAATACGATAAAAACAAAAGCCTTTTTAATAATATAAATCTTTTAAACGAAATATTGCCACAAAATTCATCTTCAAAATTCACCCTAATGATAAATTATGGGGATATTGCAATTGAAGATGTTCCGCAATGCGAAAACGAAAGTATTATGTTGCGAGTTGCATTAAAGAAAAATGTGCTTGTTGAGGCTCTTGAATTTTGCAAACAATTGAAACAAAAGGGTTACAAAATATTTATTAATCCAATGTATATAAATATGTACTCTTCACAAGAAATACTTGATATGATTAAAGAAATCAATGAAATTAAACCTGAAGTTTTTACCATTGTTGATACAACGGGTTCAATGAAAGAGCAGGATATGTCAAGATTATTTTACTTGATTGCCAGTAACCTTGACAAAAACATTGCATTAGGATTTCATTCACATAATAGTTTAAAGCTTTCATTTTCAAATGCGCAAATACTATTAAAACTTTGTACAGATAGAAACTTGATAATTGATTCTACGGTTTTTGGAATTGGCAGAGGTGCCGGAAATCTTTGCACGGAAGTGATAACTCAATATATTAATGAGAATTATAACGGTAAATATGATATTATACCAATATTAAAAACAATTGATGAACAAATAAACCCAATATTTACACAAACACCATGGGGATATTCAGTTCCGTATTATCTTGCGGCAACAAATTCTTGTCACCCGAATTATGCAACATATCTTGCAGATAAAAAGAATTTATCAATTGATACCATAAATACGATATTAAAAAATATTCCAAATGAGAAAAAAACTATTTACGATGTGCAATTAATAGAGGAATTGTACTTAAGGTTTAATGATAAGAATAAACAATACAAAAGTTAACTTTCTATTTATTGTAATAAAATTTTATTATATAAATGAAACTAATAAGGACTTAAAAATGGTATATAAATTTTTTGACATACTGAATAAACAAATAGAAGAAAAACTTGTTAATATAACAAAATTTGATTTATTCGTAATGCGGCTTACCTCCACTTTATTTGGTGAATTTTTAGGGGGGGGGGGGGTAATTGCAGGCTACTCTTGTATTTATGGGAGGCTTGCATGAAAATATTATTTACCGGATATTATTTTGATAGCTACCACGGCTCTATGATGCATATATGTGAAATCGGGAAATATTTAAAATCACTGGGGCACGAAATTTATATTGCATCTTGTATTATTGAAGATAAAATTGTCAAATATACATCAGAACTCGGATTAAATTTATATTCAGCTCAAAATCTTCCTTTAAATATTCATTATGATATTGTATGGACATATCACTTTCCATTATTACCTTACTTAATTGAAAGGGGAATAAAATATAATAAAGTAATAAATGGCTGTTTATCAGGTTTGTTACACCCATTAGAAACACCTATATTTGTATGCAAAAATTACAACATCCCTATCTTAGTTAATTCAGAAGAAACAAAATTAAACCTTTCTAATGCATACCCTGACTTTAAAGATAAAATTTCTGTACTTGTAAACAGTGTTCCTGATGAATTTCTGGAGTATAAGAGAAATGATTTTACAAGAAAGTTAAAAAAAATAGCAATAATTTCTAATCATATTCCTGATGAAATCATTTCAATAGTATCAACTTTTAAAAGAATGAAAATAAAAGTTGATATTTATGGAATAGAATATAAACAAGCATTAGTAACTCCACAACTTTTATCAGACTATGATGTTATTGTCACAATAGGTAAAACCGTACAATATGCTCTTATGATGGGCATACCCGTTTATAATTATGACTATATGGGTGGTTCCGGATATATAAGATTAAACAATATTGATAATGAAGAATTCTATAATTTTTCAGGTCGCAGTCATAGTCGTAAATTAACTTTTGACGATATAATTTGTGAAATTATGGCATATTACGAAGAAACTTTAAACGAAATGCAACAAATCCAAAAAATTGCGGAAGAAAGATACTTGTTGTCCAAAAATATAAATAAAGTTTTGGATATGATTGAAACACTGCCCAATCTGGAAATTAAAATGACAGATGATAATAAATTATTATTTACTCAATATAATTTTCTGTTTAATCAGATTTTAAATTTACGTTTAAAACACAATAAGCATATATATACGCATGTACAATCTGCAATTAAGTTATCCTATTTTAAATATCGTGTGTTAGCCAATATACCGTTTTTAAGAAAAACCATTTTACCAATAAAACAAGAATATAAAATATTACTGGATAATATTAAGGAGAAATAAAATGCCATTTGAATTTGAACCACAAAAAATAAAAGATGTAATATTAGTAAAACCAAAAGTTTTCGGCGACAATCGAGGATTTTTTATGGAAAGTTATAAAAAATCAGATTTTTATGCAAACGGAATAGATGTTGAATTTAATCAGGATAACCATTCAAAATCAACCGCACGAGTTTTAAGAGGCTTGCATTATCAGGCAAAACCATACGGACAAGCAAAATTAGTTCGTTGTGGCAGAGGTAGAATTTATGATGTAGCTGTTGATATCCGCCCAAATTCACCTACTTTCGGTGAATATGTTAAAGTCGAGCTTTCTGAAGAAAACAAACACATGCTGTTTATTCCGGAAGGATTTGCTCACGGGTTTGTGGTATTATCAGATGAAGCGGAATTGCTTTACAAAGCAAGCGGTGAATATAATCCGCAAGCAGACAGAGGAATTCTATGGAGTGATAAAGATATCAACATCGATTGGGAAATTGATTTTGAACCAATTTTAAGCGAAAAAGATAAAAATCAACCTAAATTGAAAGAAAGGTCGATAGATGTGTAGATGCACAGAGGCAAAGTTCATATCAAGAGAAGATAATGACAATATGCCAAAATAGCTTTTTTGTAAAAGACTATACATCTTTGCATCTTAGCCTCAATAAATCTAAAATAAAAGGAGAATTAAAATGACAACAATACTCGTAACAGGTGGCGCAGGATTTATCGGAAGTTGTTTTGTAAGACATATCTTAAAAAAGCATCCTGATTACAAAGTTATTAATATTGACGCACTGACTTATGCGGGCAATATCGAAAATCTTAACGATGTTAAAGACAACCCGAATTACACATTTGTACACGGAAACATTTGCGATAAAAAGCTTGTCCGTGAGCTTATTGCAGAATCAGATTGTGTAGTAAACTTCGCTGCTGAATCTCATGTTGACCGTTCAATTACAGGACCTGAAATTTTTATAGAAACTAACGTTCAAGGAACTTTAAATCTCTTGCAGGCATCTAAAGAGCTCGGTGTTGACAGATTTTTACAGGTTTCAACCGATGAAGTTTACGGATCTCTCGGCAAAACGGGTTACTTTATGGAAACAACACCTTTAGCACCAAACAGTCCTTATTCAGCTTCAAAAGCAAGCGCTGATATGTTAGTCAGAGCTTATCACGAAACTTACAAAATGCCTGTTTTAAACACTCGTTGTTCAAATAACTACGGACCTTATCAGTATCCGGAAAAACTTATTCCGTTCTTTATTTCACAACTTCTAAAAGGTGAAAAAGTTCCGGTTTACGGTGACGGTCTAAATGTTCGTGACTGGTTATATGTTTATGACCACTGTGAAGCTATTGACGTTGTTCTTCACAAAGGCAGAATTGGTGAAGTTTATAACATCGGCGGCCATAACGAAAAAACAAACATGGAAATTACAAAACTCATCCTTGATGCAATGGGTAAAGATGAAAGCTCAATAAAATACGTTGAAGACAGACTTGGTCACGACAGACGTTATGCAATCTGCAACGACAAAATTCAATCAGAACTCGGTTGGAAACCGTCTTTAACTTTTGAAGAAGGTATTAAACTTACAATCGATTGGTATTTGAATAATCAAGAATGGATGGAAAATTTAGCGGCTCGGCAGCTAAGAAGTACAGCCGCTCCGAAGGAGAGTAATGTATAAGAATTTGGAGATATGGACAGATTCCGTTAATTTAATAAAAGATGTGTACAAAATAATTGATTTGCTTCCAAAATCAGAAGAATATAATTTGAAAAACCAAATCAAACGTGCAGTTGTATCAGTAGCATTAAACATTGCTGAGGGTAAAAACCGTCAATCTGCAAAGGATTTTGCACATTTTTTGAATATATCGATAGCATCCTTAGGTGAAGTAGATGCAAGTTTATCAATATGCGAAGCTTTAGGTTTTATTGAATATAATGAGGATATACATGAAAAATGTAATATCCTTATACGTAGAATTAATACATTGAAAAATAAAATATTAGTTAAGGAGAAAATATGAATAACAAAAACAGAGCTACTGAGCAGCTAAGCTACAGAGCTGCTAATTTACCGGAGGTAAATCTATGAAAATACTCATCACAGGAGCAAACGGAATGTTAGGGCAGGACTTGTGCCCGATATTGGAAGATGTTGGTGCATTTGTTATAGAAACTGATGTTGATACACTTGATATAACTAATTCGGATATGACTGAAAAAGTTATAACAGATGTTCATCCTGATATGGTAATCCATTGCGCTGCATATACTAATGTTGATAAAGCTGAAGAAGATTTGGAAACAGCAACTAAAATTAATGTAACAGGCACTGAAAACTTAGCAAAAATCTGTGGCAACCTTGATATTCCGCTTGTTTACATCTCGACGGATTATGTTTTTGACGGAACAAATACTGTTCCATACAAACCAAATGATAAAACAAATCCTATAAACAACTACGGCTTGACTAAAATGCAGGGCGAAGAAGCCGTAAAAAAATACTGCAAAAAATATTACATCGCAAGAACAAGCTGGCTCTACGGAATTCACGGGAAAAATTTTGTTGAAACAATGCTTTCTTTAAAAGATAAAGAAGAGCTTAAGGTTGTTGATGATCAAATCGGATGCCCGACTTGGACCGTAGAACTTGCAAACGGGATTTTAAATCTTTTGCAAAAACCATACGGAACATACCACGTATGCGGCTCCGGACAAACTTCATGGTACGGATTTGCTAAGGAAATATTCAAACAAAGCGAATTGGACGTAAATCTAAAACCTTGCAAAACGGAAGAATTTCCACGTCCGGCAAAACGTCCTCACTATAGCGTAATGGATAACGATAATATTTGTAGAAATTGGGAAGCTGCATTACATGATTACTTACAACTACGAATAGAGGAGGAAGTATAATGAAAGGTATAATTTTAGCAGGCGGAAGCGGTACAAGACTCTGGCCGAGTACAATGACAGTTTCAAAACAGCTGTTACCGGTATATGACAAGCCTATGATTTACCATCCGATTTCAGTTTTAATGCTTGCCGGTATTAAAGATATTTTGATAATTTCAACTCCGCATGATTTACCGAATTTTAAAAAACTTCTCGGTGACGGTTCACAGTTTGGAGTAAATTTTTCTTATAAAGAACAGCCAAGTCCAGATGGTTTGGCTCAGGCATTTATTCTTGGTGAAGAATTTATAGGAGATGACTGTGCTGCATTGATTTTAGGTGACAATATTTTCTACGGACCCGGATTTTCCGGTACATTGAAAAACACCGTTAAAAATATTGAAGCTAATGGCGGAGCAACTGTATTCGGATATCCAGTAAAAGACCCTCAAAGATTTGGTGTCGTTGAATTTAACGAAAACGGGAAAGCTGTTTCAATTGAAGAAAAACCCGAAAATCCAAAGTCATATTATGCGGTAACAGGTTTATATTTCTATGACAACAAAGTCGTTGAGTATGCTAAGAATTTAAAACCATCCGCAAGAGGCGAACTTGAAATAACAGACTTAAACAATATATATCTTAAAAAGGGTATTCTTGATGTTGAGTTGTTAGGACGAGGTTTTGCATGGCTTGATACCGGAACTCATGCATCTCTTTTAAGAGCAAGTCAATATATTCAAACAATTGAAGAAAACCAAGGAATAAAAATTGCTTGTCTTGAAGAAGTTGCTTACAGAATGGGTTTTGTCACAAAAGAAGAACTTCTTAAACAAACTCAAAAATATAAAAATAACGAATACTTTGATTATATCAGGAGAATTTTAAGATAAAAAATGTTATCATTAAAGTAAGGAATTGGGGATATGCTATCAAAAGATAAAAAAAAGATTACTTCAGAAAACTATTTAAAATACTATTACGATATTCCTTATGAAGGCAAAACTTCTGCCGGCAAACCGCTTCGAAAGCTTAGAAATATTATCTGTCCTTATCGTGGAATTAAAATCATTCCGAGTGAAATGATAAAACCATTTGAAAAGAAGTTGGAAAAATGTAATACTGCTCAAGATGCAATTGAACTTTTATCAACATATCATTCCCATATGTTGTCTGTTGAAAAAGGTATGTTTGCAATTTTTAAAGATTTTGCAGAAATAAATCCGGATGATAATTTACAAAATTGTCTGCAAATGATTAAAACGAATTGTCTTACCAGATTAAAACTTGAAGAAATGGAAGTTTTGGATAAGGTTGATTCACTTACCAGAAAATTATCGGCACAAACAGCTTTAAATATTCGGGCGAAAACAACTGCTTGTAGGCAAATTATTTTGAGTTCTTCGACTCACGATACATTTAAACGTAAAACTTTTTTAAATTCACTAGAACAAATTATTCCAAAAGATAATGAACGTGAAATTTTTAACGATATAAAAAATAAAGCATTATTTTTACCAACGTCAGAAAGTAGTAAGAACGCATTTGTTGTTAAGTATTCAAAACGTAATCATATTGAAATTGTGCGAAGATTGTTTATAGCTTCAACGGGCTCTATTGAACACGTTACACCGGCATCAAACGGTGGAATAAATACAATCGGTAATTTTTTATTAACATCAGCCAGCGGAAACAGATATCGTGAAAATATGCCACTTTGTGAATATATAAAAAGACATCCAAAAATCCCACAATATATGCAAATGTACATAAACGACGTAATCCAAGAAATTCATAACGGAAAAATGCAAGGGAACGAAACCTATCCATACAAAATTAAAAATAAACTTTTAGAAGAGTCTGAAGGAAGAATAGCAATAAGCCTTTCCTCTTATCAATATTCCGAAGAAGAAGCTGCCCAAGCAGTCGATAATTACGAACGACGTTGGAGCGCAAAGAACTATTAAATATTATTTTGCTAAAGATGTTACAAAAAATAAGGGCTTATCTCCAACTGACCAGAACCAAAATCTGGGGTCAGAGATAAACCCTACTAATATTATATCAGATAATGTGGAAAATTTTAAGCCATAAAAGAAAAGTTGCCAGTTTGGTAACTAGGCAACATTAAATAAACACGAGGATATTAAGTTTTAATCCGGATGCTTTTTATTAATTTTATATAAAATTAAATAATAATGAATAACTCAATATTATTGACTTTTGCCCTGTTTTTGTTTTATAGTGTTTTTGTTGATTTTATTTGATTTTATAAAATTAGTGCCGCAAAAGTGTCGCAAAAAATATGGTAAACTATTATAAAAGAGAAAATAAAAACGGTACTTGCTATCAAGCAACTATTAGAATTAAGGGTT
>CAYUIW010000019.1:0-25445 GCA_964444905.1 uncultured Muribaculaceae bacterium | reverse complement strand
GATAACCCCCCACCCTAACCCTCCCCCTCAAGGGGGGAGGGGATAAGAAGAAGGGCAAGGGAATAAAAGAAAAGTAGAAGAGATCCTGAATCAAGTTCAGGATGACAAAAAGATATTATATATACTAAATACGAAAGGAAAAAAATTATGACAAAAAGATTCGGTTTTACGCTTGCAGAGGTTTTGATAACCTTAGCAATTATTGGGGTAGTGGCGGTGTTGACTGTGCCGACATTGATTACCAATATTAGTAATAAGCAACTTGAAACTCAAAACAAAAGAACAATAGCATTGCTTTCAAATGGTTTTAATATGTTAAAAGCGAATGATTTTGTTTCTGATTTATCAGCCACCAAATTTATGAATTGTGCAGGCGATGCAGACTGTATTGCAGCAGATTTGAAAAAAGTATTTCATATTGTTGAAGATTCAGTTAGCGGTAATCTTGCAATACTTCCTGACAATTATGATTTTAGCGGAGAGTCACATAATATTTGGACTGAAGGTATGTCCGACAAAGATATTGTCTATACTTTTATTACCAATGACGGTACTATTTATGGAATAGAAGACTTTTCTTCAAGTACTGACCCTATTACAGTTTATGCAGATATAAACGGGATTAAAAAACCTAATAAAGGTGGAGAAGACCTTTGTAAATATATAGTGTTGAGCACTGGTTTTGTTAGTGAAAACTGTGCTGCAATGAAAACTTTCTCAAAGACCTCTGATTCAGGTTCAGAAGGTGGTAAGACATACATTGAGCACTGTATATATTTTTCTGAAAGTGAGGGTCTTTGTTTTGAATGCGAAGAGGACTATACGCTTTCCGCTGATTATACGCAATGTATGTTAGTTGAATAAACAGTTTTATATCCAATTAATTATAAACAGACAGGTTAAGCTTGTTAACCTGTCTGTTTATGTTAACAATTGTAACGATATTTTATGTATATAGCAATTATATACTCGTGAAATACTTTATTAATATGTAAGCGATACGCAAACAAATAAAACGATTAAATTACACGAGATATTTTATACACACTACTATTTACACTACCTACACACTAACCTTCTACACACGAGGAATTAGAAAAAAAATTCCAAACTCTATCGAAAGATAGGGTTTTTTATTATGTATAAAAATTACTCCAAACGCACGTCTTTATATATTCTTAACAAAAATATACTTGACGAATTGTCAAAAAATCTATATTCTTATTATTGTAAAGAAGAAAAGAGGCTATCATGAAAGACTTTAAGCATACTCGTTTGGACAACAAACAATTTACACCGGAAGATATCAAGAGATTTATAGATGAATACAATATCAAATTTATAAAATTGCAATTTGTTGACATAAACGGACAGGTTAAAAATTTAGCAATTCCGTCAGAACATATTGACAAAGCTCTTGCGAATGAGATGATGCTTGACGGTTCTTCAATAAAAGGGTTCAGAAGTATTGAAACTTCTGATATGTTTTTCCATCCGGACATTAATTCATTCCAATTACTTCCTTGGAGAGAAAAAGACGGAATACACTCAGCCAGATTAATTTGTGACATTTATAATGCTGACGGAACACCATTTGAAGGTTGTCCAAGGTGTAATTTAAAACGAGTTATGCGTGAAGCTGAAAAAATGGGCTTTTCGATGAATGTAGGTCCGGAAGCCGAATTTTTCCTATTTGCAAAAGATAAAGACGGCAGAGTTACAACTACAACTCAAGACAGAGCAGGATATTATGACGTGGGACCTGAAGATTTGGGTGAAGATGTAAGAGGTGATATTGTTTTAACCTTAAAAGAAATGGCTTTTGATATAGAAGCATCTCACCATGAAGGCGCAGACGGACAGCACGAAATAGATTTCAGATATGCTGATATTCTAACAGCAGCAGACAATGTCGCAACTTTTAGAATTACCGTAAAAGCTCTTGCTGCAAAACATAATCTTCATGCAACATTTATGCCGAAACCTATTTTTGGAATTAACGGTTCAGGTATGCATTGTAATGTATCTTTGTTTAAAGACGGTAAAAACGCTTTCTATGACGAAAATTCAGAGTATCAACTTTCTGATACTGCAAAATATGCTATTGGCGGTATGCTTAAGCACGTAAAATCAATAACCGCAATAACAAATCCGACTGTTAACAGCTACAAACGTCTTGTTCCAGGGTATGAAGCGCCGGTATATCTTGCGTGGTCATTAGCAAACAGAAGTGCTCTTTTAAGAGTTCCTGCAAAACGTGGGGTTTCAACTCGTGTTGAACTTCGTTCACCGGATCCAGCTTGCAACCCGTATCTTGCTTTTGCAGCAATTTTGGAAGCTTGTTTAGACGGTATCAGAAACAAGATAGATCCACCGGCTCCGGTTGAAAGTAATATTTATCAACTCACATCAAAAGAACGTAAAAAACAGAGAATAGATTCTCTCCCAGGAAGTCTTGCTGATGCACTTGAACAAATGGATAAATCTCTTGTTGCACGAGCAGCACTGGGTGACCATATTTTCCATGAGTTCATGTCAACAAAACGCAAAGAATGGGATTCTTTCAGAACATACGTTTCGCAGTGGGAACTTGATAAATATCTTGAAAGATATTAAACATACGAATTTAAGCGGTCGATAAGTTCACCGCAAGAATAAATATTTTGGATGACGAAGAAATCTTTTTTCGTCATCTTTTTTACGTAATCAAGGTTTTTACCGTCAAGAAAATCTTCACTATAAGGTCTAAGCATAATTGACGGTATTACAACAAAATCCGCATTAACATCTTTGATTGTACGAATTAAATCATCTGAAGTTATAAGTCCCGCAACTGTAATATCTTTTCCCCAATAATCTGATTTTACAGGACATACCAAACATTCAAGATTTTTTATTTTATTAAGTTTGCACGCAATAATATCAATTGCATCTTTTGCAGCATAAGATGTCGCAAATGCAAGCTTAATATGTTTGTTTAATTTTGCAGGAAGTTTATATTTTTTGAAATCTTCCAACAAAAGTCTTATTGCACCAACACCGTCATCAAGTTGAGAAAAACTTCCGTAATATTTTGCCGGGGGAATTTCACGTTCGGCCAGTAAGAAAAATTCATCCGAGCAGCAAACACGTTTATATTTTGAAGCTATATCAATTGTTTCCTGTGCGCACTTTTTATCAACTTGTTTTAAACTTTCTTCTCTAAATTGTGTAATCCCAACCGGAACAATTGCTGTTGACAATACAGTTGTCTTAAGTTTTGCTAAATCAGAAAGAGTTCTGTCTAATTCCTCACCGTCATTTAGCCCCGGACATAACACTATCTGTGCATGAAACGGAATTTTGTTTTTTCTAAACCATTGAAGATTTTCCAAAGCTTTACCTGCATTTGGATTTCTAAGCATTTTATTGCGCAATTCCGGATTTGTAGTATGTACAGATATATAAAAAGGACCTAAGTGCATACGCTTAATACGGTCTTTATCTTTTTCGGTTAAATTTGTAAGTGTAATGTATGTTCCCTGAAGATATGATAACCTGTAATCATCGTCTTTTATATATAAAGTATCTCGCAAACCTTTTGGTTGTTGGTCAACAAAACAAAAAATACAATGATTTAAACAAGGTTTTACACGGTCAAAAACAGCACTTTCAAAAACAATTCCAAGTTCTTCGTCATAATCTTTTTCGATTTCAATTTCTTCAATTTCACCACTATTTTTTTTAACTTCAATAGTTAAAAGCTCAGATTTGCAATAAAAATTGTAATCAATCATATCGAGCATTTTGTTGCCGTCAATTGAAAGAATTTCATCACCTTGAACAATTTCCAATTCTTCTGCTATTGAATTTTTAATTACACTGTTAACTATTGCGGGCATTTTCTTTTTCCAATCCTTCTACAATAGTTATAAAGTTAGAATATTCGCAAATAGCATTATCTAAAATAATTCTTTGATAAAAATTCAATTTATTATATTCATTATTAATTATATTTTCTGCATTAAATTTATGTTGCATAGCCAAAGATTTTATATGAAAAAATAAATCTGCACAATCATCTTTTGATAAATATGTTGCACAAGAAAGCTTAATTCTGGCATTTGAAAGAAACTGTATCGGGTTTTCGCTCAAACTTTCAAGTATAAGCCTTCTAAGTTCTTCCATCCCTTCTCGTGTAATTGAATAAAACACGGAAAGTTTTCCACCATCAGACATCATTTTTCTTGAAGCAATATGGTTTGACTTTTCAAGACGCCTAAGAGCCGGTTTTAATGTCCCAAAACTTGGTTTTGTAAATGCGCCAAAATTTTCATCTATGAATTTCTGAATAGAATACATAGTCAAATCACGCATTGTAAGTACATACAAAATCATTAATTCCGTCATACATAAATTGTATCACAAACCCTGCTTAAGCACAAACGGCAGCACCACAACATTTTTTATACTTTTTGCCGCTTCCGCAAGGACAAGGATCATTTCTGCCGATTTTACCGTCAAATTCAATTTTGGGTTTATTCTCTTCTTCTTCAATTATTCCCAAAGTGTTTGAAAAAGCTCTTGAACGATACAAAACTGTAGTGGATGAAACAATTTTATTTTCAAGATATCTTGATTTGTATTTATTCAAAATGTCATCAAGTGATAATTTTTCTCCAATAACTTCACTTACAATTTTTTCAAAATTCGCATATTTTTTAGCAACACGCTTGATTAAATTAGCGGAATATTTATCATTGTTTAAAAAGAATTTGATACAAGTATCATAATTTGTCACTTTAGTATAATCTTTAACTTCAAAAATCTGATTAAATGTTCCATAGAAAGGAATTGCATACATTCCCAACTCATCATCAAAAATTATTCCTACATCATATTCTTCATTATGCGAAGAAAAACCGCCAAGAGAATTTTCTAAAAAGTTTTCGTATGAATTATTAAATTCAGAAACATTAAAGAATTTATATTCAGTTGGTTGTTTAATTTTTTCAGAATAATCTTTCTTTTCTCCGCCTTCTGCATAATCGTTAAACATTTCAATAACTTCATCAGCATATTTGTTTGTTGTAACAACTTCATCTGAGTCAAAATATTCAACGAATTTTTTATGTACATTTTTAATATCATCTTCAATTTCTTTAAGTTTTTCCGGATTATCCATATAAACTAATTCAGGCGCTTCAATGATTTTAGCTACTGCAAATCTTAAAGCATCATCACGTCTTGCAGCGGAAAGTACTCCTGAAATTTCAAGAAGATAATATGTTTTCTTAAATCCAAAAATACGAGCAATAACAAATTGTCCCCCGCCAACACCACGGAATGATGTCATTTTGACAAGAGATGTAACATTATAAGTTTTTTCATTAATAATATTATAAAGTTCAAATCCGTCTTTGAGTACTTTTTTAACTTCAAATACAGATGAAACAGATTTATTAAGTGCTTCTGCAATTTTTTTAGAAGAAGCAGGAAGTTTCTTTGCATTTTCAATATACATTTGTGGAATAGTTTTAGCGTTATCACCAAGTTTACGTTCAAATATATAATTAAAACATGCTGCCTGATAATTTAGACTTCCGCCAATTGTTTTTATATATTCTTCAAAATCAGGTTTAACATTTTCATCATCCTGAATAAATAATGCAATATTTTTTATAACTTCATTAATCTCTTGTAATTCTTCGTACATCTGCTCTCCCCTATTTTTCTACAAGAGTATATTAAAAACATAAAAAACTCAATACCCACAGCAGGGTAAAAATTTAATATTGATATTTAAAATGTCTGTTGTATTATAAAAGTAGGTATAATACTAACCACATTGATAATTAAAAACGATTTTACTATTTTAGCGGAATATACTTTCATCTAAAAAAGTGATAATATCAAAGCAGAACACAATATGTTGTCGTTTGGCACATTGGGATGTAGCACTCTGCTGAACAAAACGATTAAGTATTGTTTTGTAAGAGGTTGGTAACACACCCAAACCACATTGATAATTAAAAACGATTTTACTATTTTAGCGAAATATACTTTCTTCTGAAAAAGTGATAGTATCAAAGCCGGCACAATATGTTGTCGTTTGGCACATCGGGATGTAGCACTCTGCCGAACAAAACGATTAAGTATCGTTTTGTGAGAGGTTGGTAGCGCACCCACAAAAACGTAAGTTTTGGTTTTGACAATAAACATCGGGATGTAGCGCAGCTTGGTAGCGCACCACGTTCGGGACGTGGGGGTCGCAGGTTCAAATCCTGTCATCCCGACCATTTTTAAATGACACATTACCAACAAAATGATTAAATATAGTTTCTTGAGAGGTTGGTAACACATCCAAAATACATTGATAATTAAAAACGATTTTACTATTTTAGCGGAATATACTTTCTTCTGAAAAAGTGATAGTATCAAAGCAGACACAATATGTTGTCGTGCCTTTGGCACATCGGGACGTGGCACTCTGCCGAACAAAACGATTAAGTATCGTTTTATGAGAGGTTGGTAGCGTGCTCTTACAAAATTTTGAAAATTTAATAAAAAATTTTTAGACAATTCGGGACGTGGCGCAGCTTGGTAGCGTGCTACCTTGGGGTGGTAGAGGTCGCAGGTTCAAATCCTGTCGTTCCGATATTTTAATCAACTTAGTTTTTCTGTAAAATTTGAACCGAAATGGCACCTAATATAAAATCTTTTTGTTTAATGAGATTAAATCCGTGTTTTTGAAATGTTTCAATAAGCTCTGCCGGTCGAGGGAATTCTTGTTTTGATTTAATCAAATATTCATACGGTTTAAAAAATCCAATAAAACTCAAAACAAATTTATCGAAACATTTACTTAATAAATTTTTTTTACCAAAATCCAAATGTAAAAACACACCACCTGACTTTAAAACTCTATGAATTTCATTAAGTGCTTTTTCAGAATTTTCAATATTCCTTAATCCAAATCCGATTGTAACAAAGTTAAAACTTTTATCGGCAAATGGCAAATTTGTAGCATCAGTGCAAATAAAATTTATATTTGAATTTTTATTTTGTGCAATTTTTAACATGTTTTCAGAAAAATCAACACCGATAATTTCCGATGTATAATTTTTTATAATTCTTGTCAAATCGCCGGTTCCGCAACATAAGTCCAAAACACTGTCACTATTTTTTATATTAAGCAATTCTACACATTTCCTTTTTATGTATAGATGTGAACCGAACGAAATAAGCATATTCATAAAATCATAATATGCTGCAATCCTGTTAAACATAAGCTTTATTACATCCGGAGATTTATTTAGTTTCATAATATATTTATAATATAACTTTTTTCGTTAATCAATTGAATTTTTTTAAAAAAGATTGTATAATATTCTAGTCAATTAGAATTAAGAGGTAAATTATGAAACTACACATGCAGATACTTATTGCCTTAGGGCTCGGAATTAAACGTAACTGGCATATTTTCTTTGGTATTATTGCCGGTATTTTTGTCGGAATTTATCTGCATAGTCATGAGAATATACTTATATCAAATGTTTTAACATTTGTTGGACAAGTATTTATACGCTTAATCCAAATGGTAGTAATTCCGTTGGTAGTTTCTGCAATAATAATTGGTATTACCAGTATTGGTGATAATAAACAGCTCGGTAAATTTGGCTCAAAAATGATAGTATATTATGGGATTTTGACCTCAATTGCAGTAACAATCGGGGCTGCTTTAGCATTGCTTGTAAAACCGGGGCTCGGAGCCGCTCAATATATTGCTACAAATACGGCCGCTGATGTTCAAGCTTCTGTTGCAACAGCTATGCAACAGCAACAGGGAAATATCTTAAACTTATTTTTGAACTTTATTCCGAATAATCCGCTTCATTCATTTGCAGCCGGTGATATGGTTCCGATAATTGTGTTTGTTTTAATCTTTGCCATAGCACTTGCAAAAGTTGGTGATGTAAACAGACCGATAGTTTCATTCTTTGAATCTGTATTTGCCGCTACAATGAAAATCACCGATTGGATTATGTTTTTCGCAGCTCCGGGTGTATTTGCATTGACAGCATCTGCTGTTTCTACATTCGGTATGGACATATTCATGAGTATTTCAAAATATCTTGGAGTACTTCTTGCAGGTTTTGCAATTCAAATGTTCATAATTTATCCGTTATTTTTAAGATTTTTCTCAAAAGTTTCTGCAATAATGCTTTTTTCTGCAATTGCGGAAGCTATGATGGTAGCTTTTGGAACAGCAAGTTCTTCAGCAACTTTACCTTTAACAATTGCATGTTGCGAAAAACGTGGAATTTCACATAAAATTTCAAGCTTTGTATTACCGCTTGGTGCAACTCTTAATTTTGACGGAACTGCGTTGTTGCAAACAGTTGCTGTTATATTCTTGGCTCAAGCTTACGGCGTTGCATTAACACCATTCTTGATAGTTCAAATTGCCTTGTTGGCAATCGTTGCTTCAAGTACATGTGCAGGTATTCCTGGTGCAGGTTTGATTACAATAGCACTTATTCTCAACGGTATGGGATTAAGTCCTGAACAATTAGTTGCCGGGTTTGCATTCTTATTTACGATTGAAAGAATTACCGATATGTTTAGAACATTATTGAATGTAACATCTGATGCTGTTGTGGCTGCAACAATTGCTGACAATGAAAACGAAATCAATTACGATTTATTAAACAATCCTGCAGCATATGAAGAAATTGCTTAACATAACCATGGAAAACAATACAGATTTAATAGCATCAACACATTTAGGTAAAAAATCAACAAGCAGTGAGAATTATGATTCCTCACTTCTTGTTGCAGTACCGAGATTGGAAAACAGAAAACAATATGCTATTGATAGTAAAAAATTGCCGTTTGAGGGATATGACGTATGGCATGCTTATGAATTTTCCTGCATGACTGAAAACGGTTTGCCTGTAACACGAGTTTTAAAACTTAAATACAATTGCACCAGCCCATTCATTGTTGAATCAAAATCTTTAAAACTTTATCTTAACTCGTTTAATATGACTCGTTACGGAAAAAATATTGATGAATGCCTCAATATCTGTAAAAGACTTATAGAAAAAGATTTAAGCGAAAAACTTCAAACTGTAGTGAACGTAAACTTTCTTGATAATAATGCGAAACGTATTGAAATCTTCAACAATTTCAAAAACATTCTTGATTACATCAGTGAAAAAGATTTAAAAATTGAACAATTCAAAGAAACTCAGGAACTGCTTGAAGTCGAAGAATTAAATGACGTGCAAACATATTATTTGACATTTGATTCACTTCGTTCTAATTGCAGAGTTACTCATCAACCTGATTTTGGCGATGCTTTCATTTATTACAAGTCAAAAAAACATATCAAAGAAGACAGTTTGGTTAAATATTTAAGCTCATTTCGTTCTGAATATCATTTTCACGAAGAATGTTGCGAAATGATTTATAAAAGACTTTTCGATATTTTAAATAAAGAAGATGAACTTTTTGTTTGCGCTCTCTATACGCGTCGTGGCGGAATTGATATTTGCCCGATGAGAAAAAATTGTAAAATAGAAGATGCAAATATTTTGGCAGAATTAAACCAATTTGCAAGAAACGGAATTAAACAATGAATAACCGCAAGTTTGGAGATTTTGGAGAAGAAATTGCATGTAAATATTTGCAAGATAGCGGGTATGAAATTTTAGCCAGAAATGTTCATTATTCCAGATTTTGTGAATTGGATATAGTTGCAAAATTCAAAAAAACAATTATTTTTGTAGAAGTAAAAACCAGAAAGAATGATGCTTTCGGAACTCCTTTCGAAGCTATAACAAAAACAAAATATGAAAACATAAAAAAAGGTGCCTTAAACTATTTACATGAACATGCCGGCAAAGATTACCGAATTGATGTTATTGGTATAACTTTAGAACCTGAATTAAAAATTCAGCATATGCAAGGAATTTAATTTATCACCTTGCCGTCTTCAATTTTATAGATTTTTACATCTTTTAAAAATTCTTCTTCAAATAAAATTGTATCGACAGAAGTAATTATTGTTTGAGTTCCTTTAGCAATAGATTTCAAAAGATAGTTTTGTCTTATATCATCAAGTTCTGCAAGCACATCATCCAACAATAAAATAGGTTCATCACCGGTTTTGGCTGTAATTATATCTAATTCCGATAATTTTAATGCCAGTACAATTGTTCTCTGTTGTCCTTGTGAGGCAAATTTTACCGCTTCGTTGTTATTTATATAAAAAATAATATCATCTCTGTGTGGTCCAACGCAAGCCTGACAACGTCGCATTTCTTCCAAACGTCGTTCCTGCAAAGATAAAGTGAATTTTTCTGCAATTTCGTCAACTTCATTTTCTTCACCGGATAAAAATGAACAATCATAAGATATTTTTAAATCTTCGGTTTCACTGATAATTTGGTGCTTTTCCGCTGCAATTTTTTCAATTTCTTTTAGGAATTTTTTGCGCAAATATATAATGTTGCTGCCTGTTATAACGAGTTGTTCATTATAAACATCAAAAAGAGTTTCATTTACAACTCCGGTTTTTGCAACATCTTTCAAATAATTATTTTTTTGAATTCTTACTTTATCATACTTTGATAATCTGTCGTCATATGCAGGATAAATTTGTGAAATAGCTCTGTCAAGCCAATCACGCCTGTCTTGAGGGTTTCCTCGGAGCAAAAGCAAATCCGATGTTGAAAAAAGCACCGTTTTTAAAACAGATTTAAAATCTTTCGGACGAGATTTCACTCCATTGATTTTAATGCATTTATTTTTTTCTTTGTCATATGAATATGAAAGTGAAATATCTGTATTTGATTTTATTATTTCTGAATTAAGCTCAAAACAGTTTGCGTTAAAATTTATCAATTCCAGATTATTAGATGTACGAGGACTTTTAAGTGTTGACAAAAAATAAATACTCTCTAAAATATTTGTTTTTCCTTGAGCATTTTTTCCAATAACAAGAGTTTTAGCAGAATTAAATTCAAGTTTTAAATCCACACAATTTCTATAATTTTTTAACTCCAATCCCAAAAGTTTCATAAAAAAATTATACTACAAATACTGTATTTATCTATAAAACCTAGACGAAATCGAAAATTTTGTATATAATAAAAATGTAATAAAATAAGGAAAAAGTAATGCTGCCCATAATATCAGAAGAAATTGCAACAAAAGCTTTTGGTGAAATTTTTAAAGATATGCCTAAATGGCGTCAAAATATGATTCACCATATAAAGGAAGAAAATCCTGAGATTAACACTGCAATAATTGAAGCAGCAAATAAAACTGATTTGGATCCGAAAGCAGTGGCTCTCGGTGCCTATATGACATATTTATTGCTTGAACTTGCAACTGATGAACAAGATAATTTAATGAACTTTGTAGAATAAGGAAAACAGTATGATTATTGAAGAATTATTGGAAAGATTAGTAAGAGATGGCGGAAGCGACTTACATATTTCAAACGGCTTACCTCCGGTTTCCCGCATTGACGGACAACTTGTAAGATATGAACATAATCCGTTAACTCCGGACGATGTAGAATCTCTTTTATTTCCAATGCTTTCCAATGAACAACGCAGAAGACTTGAACAAGATTGGGAACTCGACTTTTCATACGGTATTGAAAATGTTGGACGTTTTAGGGTTAATTTTTACAAGGACAAAGGTTGTTATGCAGCTGCATTCAGAACCATCAGTTCAAACGCTCCACAACTTGAAGATTTAGGTTTGCCGGATATTGTAAGAAAAATAGCTGAAAAACCACGTGGATTAGTTCTTGTAACAGGTCCTACAGGTTCAGGTAAATCAACTACTCTTGCCGCAATGGTTGACTATATCAACAGAACAAGAGCAGAACATATTTTAACAATTGAAGACCCTGTTGAATTTGTTCATACGTCAAAGAAAAGTATTATTCACCAACGTGAACTCGGGGCTGATACTCGTTCATTTGCGAACGCTTTACGTGCGGCACTTCGTGAAGACCCTGATATTATTCTTGTAGGTGAGATGCGTGACCATGAAACTATCGCTCTTGCACTTACCGCTGCTGAAACAGGTCACCTTGTTTTTGGTACATTGCACACGTCATCAGCCTCACAAACAATTGACCGTATTATTGACGTATTTCCGGAAGGTCAGCAACAACAAATCCGTGTTCAGCTTGCAAACTCCCTTGTAGCTGTATTTTCTCAAACACTTTTGCAAAAGCTTCAACCTGACGGAACAAAAAAAGGTCGTGTAATGGCTCAAGAAATTATGCTTGTAACTCCTGCAGTAGCAAACCTTATTCGTGAAGCTAAAGCCGCACAAATTTATTCAACAATACAAACTTCTCAAGGTGTTGGAATGGAAACACTTGAAATGTCACTTGCTAAACTTTATAAAAACAAGTTGATAACACTTGAAGATGCACTTGCTCGTTCTTCCAGACCAGAAGAACTTAAACGTCAAATTCAACTCAGTTAAAAGATTATTGCTCGTTTAATTCTCTTCTGATATCTTCTACAGAAACACGTACAATCGGTGAATTGTCGTCTTTCTTTAAAACACAATTTTTAATTCCTGATTGCACAATAAACCTTTTGCATAAGATACAAATAAAATTGTGTCCCCAAATATACATTGTTGCGTTTTGGCACCTGTCTTGACCGGCTTGAATAATAGCATTTTGCTCAGCATGAATTGAGCGACAAGTTTCATAACAAGTGCCTGATTTGATATTATGTTCAATACGATAACATTGTCCACGTTCAAAACAAGATTCGACTTTTGAAGGTGTACCGTTATAACCGGTAGCTTTAATTTTTTTGTCTTCACCTACAATAACCGCACCAACTTGTGCTCTAATACAATTTGAGCGACTTGCGCATGTTTTTGCTAAATCTAAAAAATAATCATCCCAAGCTTTTATTTCCATAATTCCTCTAATATTTGTGATTTCTAATTCCAGTCATAATCATTACAATGCCATATTTATCAGCAAGCTCAATAAGTTCTCTGTCTTTTACAGACCCTCCGGGCTGAATTATAACCCCTATTCTGCCTTGTGCTGCCGCATAAATAGAATCGTGAGAATATATAACACCATCTGTTGCTAAAACAGCCTCTTTTGAACCATCACAAGCAAACTTTAACGCTTCTTCTATTGCATAAGAAGGTTTTGTTTGGCTTTGCGAAATTCCAAGAGTTGAAAAATCCTTTGCAATTAAAGCTGCATCAGTTCTGGCATGCTTAACAACTTTCCAAGCAAATACCGCATCTTCAATTTGTTCGGTTGTCGGTTTTGCCTTAGTTACTACTCTAAACAACTCTTTATCTAACTCGCTAACATTTTTTTCTTGAACAAGGACTCCAAACGGAGTTATTTTCATTTCAGTATTGCATATTTTTTTGAAATCTTGCAACGGAGTATTTAATTTAACAAGTTTGATTGTAGAATTTTCTTTCATACATTCAAGTGCTTCAGGTGAAAAATCGGGTGCTATAACAACCTTTACTCCCATTGAATTTAAATGTTTTGCCGTATCAAAATCAACCGTTTGCGAAAAACCGATTGTTCCGTAAAAAGCACTAACAGGATCGCAATCAAAGGCTTTGTTGTATGCATCTTCAATATTTCGTCCAAGAGCAACACCACAAAATGCTGTATGTTTCATAATTGCAACTGCGCTCATATCATAAAATTCGCTCAAAATTCCTGTGATTTCGTGCAAATTTAGAATATTATCGTAACTCAATTCTTTACCGAAAAGAACTTCATAGTCTGCCATTTCTTCACTACTGCATAATTGCGCTTTCTGATGCGGATTTTCACCATATTTCAAATCATTGATTTCGTCAAATTTAAATTCTATCATACTGCCCCTCAAATTGAGTACATAATACCACAAAAAGTATTATGTCGCAATTTCATTTAGTATTATTAAGAGTGCGGTTTATGATATTGAATTATTTTTGTGTTTTGATTACAATTAACACAGATAATAATGAGGGAAATATGGCTAATAATAGAATGACAGAAGGTGTCGGCAAAAAAATAGTTGAAGCTTTAAAAATGCAGTCCGACATAGAAATTACTCCGGTACAACAAGAAGTTATTTCAGAAATTCAACCTGAGATTGCAGAAAGTCAAGAAAATGATGACTTTAATTTTGATGAGGAAGAACTTTTTACTGAGGAAGAAACTCCCGCAAGTACCGATACTTTTGACATTCCTGAGCCACAAGTAATTGAACCGCAACCAATTCCGCATATAACATTACCGGAACAAAATTTAGATTTGGGCGACTTTGAAGTACCGTCTAATGTTGCAGTTTTAAAACAGCTTATTACTAAGTTGCCTACAGGTGTTACTAAACAAACAGGTGCTTTAATTATAAAACAAACAATGGAAGCTCTCGGTATTTCAATGAAGAGTGTTTTACAAGAGGCTCAAATGGTTCAAGAAGGCTTGAATAATTCTTCAAAAGAATGTCAAGCATCTATCCTTGAATATAAAAAACAAATAGGCATTTTAGAAAAACAAGCTCAACAATATCAAAGACAATATGCTGCTTTGAATGATGTTATTAGCCTGTTTATTCAAACTAATATCTAAATGCTGATTGAATATTTTTCTCACGCATTTGCTTAGCTGATTCAAGCTCTGTTTCAACCATTTTTAATCGTGCTTGATATTGTGCCATTTGTAGTGATAATTTCTTTTCCAACATCTGCAATTTAGCCTGACGTTGATTTAACATTTTTACAACCGGCGAATTCGGATCTGTATAGTCATTTCCGATTTGCATTAAATCTTGTACTGATTGGGACATATTCATTTGCGCCTGAGTAATCAACTGAATTTTGTACTCAAGGTCAAATTTTTCAGATGCCAACATACCTATTCTGATTGTTGAATTAATTAGTCCCATTTTTTCCTTCTATCTAGTTTCGTTAAGGTTTTGTCCTTTTAAGAAACTGTGTTGATTGTTTTCCGCAATCAATTGTTCCATTTTGTTTAGCTGATGACGATGATAATTTAATCTGTATTGCGCCATTTTTAGCTTCTTTTTCATTGTCAGAAAATCTTTTAATCCATCTACCACCGAATCTGCAAGTGATTTAAAGGGATTTTTTCTTATAATGAAATTTTTTGAATATATCAAGAATTCTAACAATCTTTTTATATTCTTCTCTAAAGCTTCTTGAAACATGTTTCTCCTACTTTAGACCTACAAATATATAAAAACTTGTTACCACAAATAATTGCCATGATTTTAATATTTTTGTAACATGTCTTAAACATTGTACATCTAAACAAAATACCGTACTTCATATTATACGGCATAAATTATAAAAACTTTAATTATAAGTTTTGAATAGCTTTGCTGTCACCTTCAATTGATTCTTTCAACATTTTCTTAACAACATCACCTTGTGTATCAAGCATTTTGCACACCGTTTCAATATTTCTTACTTTGTTTGAAAGAATTGTGTCAGCATTTGCCGTAATATTTCCCGTAACGTTTTGATAAGCAGCTAACGCAGCAGAAGACGTACCTTGCATAAGATTCGCCATAACCATAGCAGGCAAACCATATTCACCCAAATATGGTGCTGCTGCTTGCATAATTCCACCCCATCCAGAAATGCAACTTGCAAGAGGAAGAACAAGGTTTCTACCAATACCGAACCCGCTGGCACCACCGGCTCCATACGCTGCAGCACTGGCTACATCAGCAATACCGCCAAGGCTTGAAGCAAATCCGGTAACTGCTCCGGATGTTCCCCATCCGCTAATAGATGCTGCGCCACCTGTAGTATATCCGCTTAAACCCCAAGACACAGGGGCTGCCCCATTCGGAAAACCTGAATAATTATACAATGAATTAATACCGAATGAAGAACCGCTTGTCATATTTGAATAATAAGAAGTCCCCGGAATACTCATTGATTCTGAAGCTCCAAATACGGTCGCAAAAGATGACGGAGCCAGTAAACTAGCCAAATTATAAAGAAATCCGCCTGTTGACTCAAACCCTGTACCTGAACCGCTTCCTGATACTGTCAAATCTCTTAATTTATCGTACGTTTCAAATAGTTGAGCTTTCGCTTCACTTCCTGCTGAACCGAATTTATTCGCTATTACAAGGTAGCTATCATTTTTGTAAGACATTATTAACCTCTCAATTATTATTCGAAAGTTTTGAAAGTAGATTCGATATTCTTTTCAATAACCTTTTTAACTGCTTCCATTTCTGTTTGCAAAGCTTCTTGTTCCGTATCAAGTTGTCTTAAACGCAATTCAAGAGTTCTGTCTTCTTCTTGAATTTTTTCTGTTTTAGCGTTAATATCTTGAATTTGTTTTTCATAAACCGCCATATCATAATTATATTGGTTCATTGCATCATCATATGCATCTTCGTCTGTTATAGTTTCTGTGTCAAGCGCATATACAACAGAAGAATCTTCATATCTGATTGAAGTTGCTCTGCCATTACCGTCAATATCAACAAGAGCACGTTCTGTACGTTCTACTTTTTCATTGTTATCCATTGCAAAATAAGCAGGCAATTTAATAGTTTGATTTTCAATCGGTTTTTCCGGATCAATTGCACTGTGGGCACTTGCAAGCAAATCATTTTTTGTTGCAAAATATGTTTGTCCGTTTGATACATATGTATAAATTTCATCAGTCGGAGTTGTCGCAAAATCAGACTTATCTTTCCAATCAGTACAAATTTGTTTATAAGCTGCATCAATATCTACATCTGCACCTGGGACATATTGTGATAACTTGCAATTACCAACATAAGTAGGTGTTTCAGTAACAACACCGGTTACAGGGTCAGTTTCTGATGTATAAGCAACTTGAGGATTTGTTATTTTGGTTTGTTGACCACGGAATACTTCTGCATAGTGATAATGAGTAACCATATAGTTATAACCGTCAGGGTCATTTACAAGTTGATTCATACTTGAAATTGTTTCTGAATTCATTCCATCTTGGTATGAATACTGAAGTGTAGTGTAATCCGCAGTACTTGGAGGTGTCGGAACTTCTAATGCTAATAATTCATTAAATGTATTCGCACTTTGGTTTGCCAGTGCTGTACGTGCCTGATTGACTTGTTGTCCTTCGTATTCTACATTGGTTTTTCTGGCCGTTAAACCCAGATATCTTGCTTGTGATGCTGCCATGCCCATAAGTTTACTCTCCTTCTATGCTTATTTATTAATGATTGTTTTTATAAAGTCAACATTATCTATAAAAATTATACGGCATATATTAATATATATACAGAAGGAAAGACAAAATATACTCTAAATAGACGATTAAAAACAGTAAATTTCGTCCATTTAGAGTATAAAAAAACCGACTTTCGTCGGTTTCAAAAATGTTAATTTTTATTCTTCCGTTTCACTTAACGGTTCCTTAACCGTTAGAGCGATTCTTCTGTCTGACGGATTAAACTTCAGTATATAAGTCTGAATTTTATCACCTAACTGCAAAATTTTCTTTGTTTCATTTTGCAAATCAGCAACTTCTGATTGCGGTAAAAGAGCTTCAACCCCTGGGAATACTTCTACAAACGCACCAAAATGTTTAATTCTGGTAATAGTTCCTTCAAGCTTATCACCTTCCTTGATTTGTTTTTCAGCTTCTAACCACGGATCAGGCTCAAGATTTTTTAAACTCAACGAAACACGTTGTTTATCGTGATCTACTGCGATTACTTCGACATCAATTTTATCACCAACGGTTAAAATATCTGTCGGATGATCAATCCAGCGCCAAGATAATTGTGACAATGGTAATAAGCCATCAACACCGCCTAAATCAATAAATGCGCCAAAATCAGTAATCCTTACGACATCACCTTTTAAAATTTGTCCCGGTTCAATTTGAGAGAAAACACTTTTTCTCGCTTCAACAGCGCTATCATCATAAACTTTTTTATTTGAAAGTATAAAATTATTTTGCTGATTATCAAGAGTAAGAATTTTTAATTCAATTTTTGAACCAATTTCCAAATCAGTTTCTTTTCCTCTTAATTGTGAAGAAGGAACAAATCCTCTAACACCTGAAATTTCAACAAGTACACCACCTTTTACTACACCGACAATTGTACCGAGAATAGTTTCATCAGCAGCTTTTGCTTTTTCAAGTTCTTTCCAAGCATAAGCAAAATCTACTTTCTTTTTAGAAAGTAAAAATTTACCATCTTCATCTTCTTCTCTAATAATTAGGAATTCATATTCCTGACCTTTTTCAAACTTATCTTCAAGTTTTTCATCTTTTTCAACTGCTTCACGAGTTGGAACAAGTGCAATTGTTTTAGCACCTATGTCAACCATTACACCTTGACCATCAAAGCCGCAAACAATACCTTTGACCAAATCACCTTTCTGGAAATTGTAGTCATATTGTTTTAATAATTCTTCAAAATCTAAATCTTTTGACACTTTTTTACCCCACTAACATACTTTACGCCATGATTGTAACAAATTTTTGTCAATATGTAAAGTTTTTTCACGACTGCTTAACATTTCTTACAATTTTAAACCTCGTGAAAATATTTTTCCAAAATAAAACCCTCTTAACTAAAGTTAAGAGGGTAAAAAATATGAAGATGTTTATGTTAAAGATTTTATAAGTTCATTAATTGCAGTTTCTTGAACCGTAATTTCATCAATTCTTGCTTTTGTCTGTTCAATTAGCTCTTTTGGAGCATTTGCAACGAACTTTTCATTATTCATTCTGCCGGAAAGAGAATTTTTCTCAGCAGTTAGTTTATCTAACTTTTTCTGTTGACGTTTAATTTCTTCATTAAAATCAATCAAATTTTCAAGCGGAATAATAATTTTAGAAGCCGAAACAACTGCTGATGCTGATTTTTTCGGAGCTTCAGCACTATTATCAGCATAAGAAATATTCTCAACTTTTGCAAGACGTTTTATATAAGCCTCAATAGCCTCAAATGTAGATTTTTCACTTTTTTCAGCCCTAATTTCAATATCAAATTTTAAAGATGTCGGAATATTAAAACTTTGGCGAACATTTCTCAAAGATTTAATCGTTTCAAAAACGAGTTCCATTTCTTTAGCTTCTTTCGGGAATACCAAGTCATTCTGATATACCGGAAAATCAGACAGTATCAATGCTGACTTGACAGCTGAGCTGCCGAGCGACTTAGCTGTTTTTGGTATAAGCTGCCATACTTTTTCAGTGATATGCGGCATAATCGGATGAAGCATTCTCAATGACATATCAAGAACATATCTCAATACACGTTGAGTATTTAATTTTAATCCTTCATCTTGCAATTGAATTTTTGCTATTTCTACATACCAATCACAATATTTATTCCAGAAGAAATCGTACATAATATGTGCGGTTTCACCAATCCTATAATTTTTGATGTTTTCATTAAATTCTTTTGCTGTGTTATTCAACTCATTCAAAATCCATTTGTCAACAATAGTCAATTTTGAAAAATCAATATCGTTATTATCAACACCATCAAGGTTCATTAATACAAATCTTGATGCATTCCAGATTTTATTAGCAAAATTTCTGCCATATTCAAATCTTTCATCACTTATTTTGATATCTTGACCACCATAAGTACAAAGAGATGTCATTGTAAATCTCAAAGCATCACAACCGTATTTTTCAATAATTTGAACAGGGTCAATTGTATTACCTTTTGATTTTGACATTTTTTGACCTTTTTCATCACGGATTAAGCCATGAATGTAAACTGTCGGGAATGGAGCTTTTTTAGTAAATTCAAGACCCATAGTAATCATTCTTGCAACCCAGAAGAAAATAATATCAAACCCAGTCACAAGAACACTTGTCGGGTAGAACTTTTTAAAGTCATCACTGTCAGTATTAGGCCAACCCATAGTAGAGAACGGCCATAGACCTGATGAAAACCATGTATCAAGGCAATCTGATTCTTGAGTATAATTTTCAGGATCAGGATTTTCTTTAGCAACAACCATTTCGCCTGTTACATTGTGGTAATATGCCGGAATTTGATGTCCCCACCAAATTTGACGTGAAATACACCAATCTCGGATATTTTCCATCCAACCGAGATAATTCTTTTCCCAGCGTTCAGGAACAAACTTAATTCTTCCGTCTTTAACTGCTGCAATAGCTTCTTTTGCAAGCGGTTCCATTTTAACAAACCATTGTTCTGAAAGTAACGGTTCAATTGTTGTGCCACAACGCTGACATTTGCCTACATTGTGTTCGTGCTCACGAGTTCTTAATAAGAAATTGTTATACGAAAGCATACCGACAATTTTTTCACGAGCTTCATATCTGTCAAGTCCGTGAAGTTCTTGAGGAACTTCACCGCAAGCTTTCATTTTACCTTCTTCATCGATTACCCATATAGGTCTTAAATTATGACGTTGACCGACTTCAAAGTCATTCGGGTCGTGAGCGGGAGTAATTTTAACAGCTCCGGTACCAAAGTTTTTATCAACATATTCATCCGCAATAATCGGAATTTCTCTTCCTGACAAAGGTATAACAACCGTTTTGCCAACGAGCTCTGAATATTTGTGGTCATCAGGATGAACTGCAATTGCTACATCACCGAAAATTGTTTCAGGACGTGTTGTTGCAACAATAATTGCACCGGATTCATTTTTCAACGGGTAAGAAATTTCCCATAAATGTCCTTGTTCTGTTTCATATTCCGTTTCAACGTCTGAAATTGCGGATTGACAACGTGGACACCAGTTTACAATATATTTACCTTTATAAATAAGCCCTTTTTCGTATAGTTTAACAAAAACTTCTTTAACCGCATCAGAACAACCTTTGTCAAACGTAAAACGTTCACGAGAACGGTCAAATGATGCTCCAAGACGTCTGCATTGGTCGAGGATTGCACCTTTGTGTTTGTTAGTCCATTCCCAAGTTTTTTCAAGGAATTTTTCTCTGCCCAAATCGTGACGGCTAAGACCTTCTTTTGCAAGTTGTTTTTCTACAACATTTTGAGTTGCAAGTCCGGCATGGTCAGTTCCGGGTAACCATAAAGTTTCATAACCGCTCATTCTGTGATAACGGGTGAGAATATCCTGTAATGTTTCGTCCAATGCGTGTCCCATATGGAGCACACCGGTAACATTTGGCGGTGGAATTACGATAGAATAAGGCGGTTTTTGGCTTTTTGCATCAGCCTTAAACATTTCGTTATCTTCCCAGAATTTATATATTTCTTCTTCTGTTGATTTTGCATCATAAACTGTAGGTAAATCTTCAATTTTAATTTTTGTATCCGGCATAATAAAATCCTTCTTATTTATATAATAAAAAAATACCACAAAAAAACAATAAAAAAAAGGCTTGAAAATAATTCAAGCCTTTTTTGTTTAAAAATCAATTACGCATTTGTCAAAGATTTGGTAATAATTTCCATTTCTTCCAAAGAAGCATAAACTGCATGACATCCGCAATCAACATACAAGATTTGACCTGTAGTACCTGTTGACAAATCAGAAGCCAAATACAAACCTGCTTTACCAACATCTTCCAAAGAAACATTTCTTTGAAGCGGTGATTTTGCAATAGCAGATTTAAGCATTTTATCGAAACCAGAAATACCTTTTGCGGCAAGAGTTTTAACAGCACCAGCAGAGATACAGTTAACTCTAACACCTTTTTTACCAAGGTCAGCAGCCAAGTATCTCATAGAAGATTCAAGAGCCGCTTTTGCAACACCCATAACGTTGTAATTTGCAACAACATATTCAGAACCGAGGTAAGTTAAAGCAAAGATTGAACCGCCTTCATTCATAATATTTTCAACATTTCGGCAAATAGAAACTAAAGAATAAGCACTTACGCCCATTGCAAGATTCCAACCGTCATGAGAAGTATCAATAAATCTACCTTGTAAATCTTCTTTAGCAGCAAAAGCAACAGCGTGAACAACGAAGTCCAATTTACCGTAAACTCTTTCACATTCTGCTACAACAGCTTTAATTTCGTCTTCTTTTGTAACATCACAGCTCATTATAATCTTTGCATTCATTTCTTCTGCAAGAGGTCTTACACGTTTTTCCATTGGTTCGCCAGCGTAAGTAAATGCAATTTCAGCACCTGCTTCAAAAAGTTGACGAGCAATTGCATAAGCTATACCGTGAGTGTTTGATACTCCGAAAATAAGCCCTTTTTTACCTTCCATTAATTTCATAATAAATTCTCCTTCTTAAGATACAAGTTAATTTTAGCATAAATCAAATTTTAAGGCAAATTATAACAATATTAACTAATGTAACAACATGCAAACATGCTGAAATAGCGGGCTTTCGGAAGTTTTTATATATATGAGAGAGTATAAACTTTGAGAGAGCTATGGGCATAAACGGCTTAGGACAAGTGAATACAGCAGAATTACAGAAACTTCTCGCAGCTAAAAAAAGCGGCGGACAAGTTCAAACTGCTCAAAAATCCGTTGATATGACTCGTGACGGTTCTATATTTAATATAGCTAAACCTGTATCAACGACTTCAACTTCTCAAGCTGCTAAAATGTCTGCAAACGAAATTGCAAATCATAACAAGCAAATTCACAATTTAATAGACAGATATGAAAATAACCCTCTTTTAAAACATACTCAATTTGGTAAAGAAAAAATCGAAGACTTAAAAAGTCAATTAATTGAAGTTGGTGACAATAAAAAAACTCAAAAAAATGAAGAAAATAATACTCAAGAATATTCAGTTGAAGGCGGAAAAGCTGCTGCCAGTGAAGGAAAATCAGAAGCATCAGATACTTCTGCAATGACAAAAGAAACCGAAAAAAATACTAAAGAAGTAAATTCTCTATCAAGTGATTCAAAAAAACTTGGCAGAAGTACTAAAAAAGATGCAAACTCTCTTCAAAAAACTTTAAATAAAACTCAAAAGTCTGTTGATAAGAATAATCAAAAAATTCAAAAAGCAATGGAAGGAATTGAAGGCTTAAGTACCGAAATTGATTCTGTTACAGCCGAAATAGAAACTCTTTCCGCTGAAGAAGAACAACAAAAATACAGTGTTTATTCATTGAATATAAGCGGAAATACAGATGCTGCCCCACAAACAAGAGAATGGGAGCAAATCAAGGCGGGTTTGCTTGCATCTACACCACAAACCTCTTCTGCAATTCCGCAAGCTTCACAAAGTTCTACATCTTCTTCATCAGAAAGCAGAAGTCAAAAAATCACACAGTTGAATACAAAAATGAATTCAGCTGCAACAAAAATTACCAAATATAACGGCAAAATTACAAAACTACAAACTCAAAATAATAAATCTATTAAAATGATGGACCGTACAAGTAAAAAAATGGTTCAATCTTTTAACAAAACCAACAAAACGCTTGAAACAAATCAAAAAACAACCGACAAAATTATAAATGTAGCCGGCAAAGTTGAAGAAATTGCGGGTTATACAGCAATGGGCGGACAAGCGGTACAACTTGTCGGAAAAGGCATGAGAGCTGCCGGTCAAGCTATGATGAGCAATCCGTTCACAGCAGCTGCCGGAGCTGCATTAGTTAGTGCAAGCGTTCCGGTTGAATCAACAGGTGTTGTAATGGAAACTGTAGGTAACTACGGACAATGCGCTGCTCAGATTACAAAAACAGCTTGTTATGCAGCAGATGGCAATATAGCCGGAGCTCTTAGCAGTGCAGCATCAGCAGCTATGACAGGTGCGTCTGCTGTTAAAGGCACACAAACTATTTCCTCAGGTTTTGAAAACATTAAAGGTCAAGCTGCTGAAGCAATGCAAAAAGGTGCTGCAAAAGCCGCTGCAAACGAAACTGTTAAAAATCAAGTTGGCGACATGAGCAAAAAACAAATTCAAGAAACATATGGCATGACAAAAGGTCAAATGAAAGACGTTGCTTATAATAATTCTTTAAATTCAATTCAACAAGGTACTCAAGGTATGGATTACAAAGGAATTAAAGATGCATTTAATAACAACACAAATAATGTTATGAGCACAGCCCAAAATAGTGCTTCAGCCGGAATTAGTACAAGTACTGCTAATATAAAAGCTGCCGGCGATTTGGCAGCAAATGGTGCTACAGGCAAAGCCGCAGAAAAAGCTTCAAAACAAGCAATGAAACAAGCTGCAAAAGCTGAAACCACAGGTAATGTCGCTAACGCAGCAACATCTAAAGCCAGCACCTCAGATATTTTACAAAAAGTAGGTACCGGTTTACAAGCAGCAGGTTCTCAATTAGCCCAAATGCAAGGTAATACTTCAACAATTAGCACTAATAAGAAATCAGGTAGTCATATCCAACGTACAAACCCTGCTAAATTCCAACAAATGATGGCAAATAGACGTGTTAGTCACAGTAGAGCTTACGCTGCATAATGTACATTTTTATTCGGGTTAGAACCTTATAGTGCAAGAAATTTTATGTACTTTTATTTTGAATATCATAAAACAAAACGACCGGATTAAAAATCCGGTCGTTTTTCTTTGAAGTATATTTATTTCATTGTAATGTTTGTATTTGCATCTTCCAGAAGAATGTTCATATAGAGCAGTTTGTTTGCTGTTGCTCTGTCTAAATCTACAAACATCGCTCCGGCTCTGGCATCGGTTGCTGTTACGACTTTTACGTTAGCATTGATGTCTAAATCACCGTATGAAATCTGTACAGGTACCACATCACCGACTTTTAACTGTCTGCTGTGTTTAACCGCTATACCGCCTCTTGAAATATCAAGTAAGGAGTCTATTTGTCCGTTATCTTGAAGTTCTACAGGGTTACGATTACCTGAAACATTGAATCTCATATACTGACGTTTATCAATTGACGGAAGATTTTCGTCATTAGTTTTACGTTGAACATAAGTCTGTTTACCGGTATCTCTATCGTATGACGGATCATCGTCATCATCGTTGTCTGTATCGGTATCTGTGTCAGTATCAGTATCTGTGTCTGTATCAGTATCTGTGTCAGTATCGGTATCTGTGTCAGTATCGGTATCAGTGTCTGTATCGGTATCTGTGTCAGTATCAGTATCAGTGTCTGTATCGGTATCTGTGTCAGTATCAGTATCAGTGTCTGTATCGGTATCTGTGTCAGTATCAGTGTCTGTATCGGTATCTGTGTCAGTATCTGTATCTGTGTCAGTATCAGTGTCTGTATCGGTATCTGTGTCTGTATCGGTATCTGTGTCAGTATCAGTATCCGTGTCCGTGTCTGTATCAGTATCAGTATCTGTGTCTGTATCAGTATCAGTATCTGTGTCTGTATCAGTATCAGTATCGGTATCTGTATCTGTATCTGTGTCAGTATCAGTATCGGTATCTGTGTCTGTGTCTGTATCTGTGTCTGTGTCTGTATCTGTATCTGTATCAGTATCGGTATCTGTGTCTGTATCTGTATCTGTGT
>CAYUIW010000018.1:0-25921 GCA_964444905.1 uncultured Muribaculaceae bacterium | reverse complement strand
CCCACCCTAACCCTCCCCCTCAAGGGGGGAGGGGATAAGAAGAAGGGCGAGGGAACAAAAAAATAGGTATTACTAAAAATTACGGAGGTATAAAAATGACTAAAAAATTTGCGTTTACTTTAGCAGAGGTGTTAATAACCTTAGCGATTATTGGAGTAGTGGCGGTGTTGACTGTGCCGACACTTATTACTAATAATCAAGAAAAAGGTTGGAACACTGCTTCTAAAGTTTTTGAAGCAAAATTAGAACAAGCTTTAAAAGTTATGAATACTCAAGGTACTTTAGCGGGTTACAGAACTACTAAAGATTTTGTGGATGAGTTATCTAATCATTTAAAAATAGTTAAAGTTTGTGACAGTGATAAATTAACTGATTGTTTTTCTGATAAGGTTTATTGGGATGTAATAGACATTTCTAAAAACGGAACAGTATCTGAAGAAGTTGATGTTAGTAATGTTAAGACAGCTGCTGATTTAGGGCAAGATGATTGGGGTACTGAAGTATTAGGTTTCCAATTGAATAATGGCACTAACGGATTGATAGCATACAATCCGACAAATACTTGTCATCAAGACCAGTTCTCAAACCAAGTTACGGGAACTGCTTGTGTGGCAGTAGTTTATGACACATCCGGATTTAGCAAGCCGAATACTTATACGAAGGATTTGAGGGGGATTAATGCTAAGCTTGGAGAATGTGCCTTTAAATCTGGCAGTGCATGTTTTGGAACTCCGTTTTTCCCGACACCTTTAACCAATGCGGAATGTGAAGCAGAAAAAGCAAATTTGGGTATAAATGAATGTTATCAAAATGAAGATTACTGGGCAGGAGCTGTAAAAGCATGTGGCGGTGTAAATAAAATGCCAACAATGGCACAAATAGCAGAGATAGCTAATTACATTTACAACACAGATCAAGTACAAGCTAGAAACTATGTATATGACCTAACAATGGACACAAGCAAAGTATCTTCTCTAGGCTTTACATTAAACTCTTCAAACAACTTCTACGTTTTGTCAGGTGAGGAGATCAGCAACAGCTGCGCGTACGACCGTAACTTCAGCCCTACCAACACGTACTGGGACAGCTACGGCCTCCGCCAATACAGACTCAAACAAGCGGTATGTCTAGGTGACTAAATTATCAAACGACAGGTTGATTTATTCAACTTGTGGTTTATTATTTTAGAAAAATTAATTTAATATTAAAAATATTTATCTTCAAATGTTTTTGCTGTAAAATTATATTGTACACAAATACGGAGTATAAATAACATGTGGGATTATTCTGAAAAGGTTATGGATCACTACAGAAATCCAAGAAACGTCGGCAAAATTGATAATGCTGATGCTGTCGGTGTTGCAGGTTCTTTAGCTTGTGGTGACCAATTAAAGATATATTTGAAAATAGAAAATAATATTGTAACAGATGCAAAATTTCAAACATTCGGCTGCGGCTCAGCAGTTGCAAGTTCAAGCATTTTGACAGAAATGATTATTGGCAAATCGCTTGATGAAGTTAAAAAAATTACAAACAAAGATATTGCAGACCAACTCGGCGGACTTCCTCCGGAAAAAATGCATTGTTCCGTTATGGGATATGAAGCTTTAGAGGATGCTCTAAAGGGTTATGGGGACGATTTTCAGGATTTGGATGACTTGAGAGAACCTGAAAAAGCAGAAAAAATAGTTTGCACTTGTTTTAATGTGACTGAAAATGCTATTTGGGAAGCTTTAAAACAAAACGGTTTAAAAACAGTTGAAGAAGTTACCAATTATACAAAAGCCGGCGGTGCATGCGGAAAGTGTAAAGGGTTGATAAAAGATATTATTGATACATATTATGCAAAAGAAAAATCCGAAAAACCGTCACTTTCACCAACTCAACGTATTTTAAAAATTAATAATATAATAGAAACTCAAATTTCACCTGAACTGCAAAAAGACGGTGGAGATATTAATCTTGTTGACATTGACGGCTTAAAGGTTTATGTAAAACTTCACGGTAAATGTTCTGTTTGTAAAAATGCAACATTAACCATCAAAAGATTTGTTGAACAGACATTAAGAACTGCTCTGGATGAAGAAATTGAGGTAATTGAGCAATGATATATTTAGATAATAATGCAACAACAAAAGTTGATGAACGGGTTTTGGAAGCTATGATGCCGTATTTTACGACTGAATATGCCAATCCTTCAAGCATATATTCTTTTAGTAAAAAATCCTCAAATGCTCTCAAAGAGGCTCGTGGGGTTCTTAAAGATTTCTTCAACGCAAAAGATGAAAAAGAAATTATTTTCACATCTTGCGGTTCAGAAAGTGCGAATACGGCAATAAAAGGTGTTTTGAATTACAACCGTGGGAAAAAACATATTATTACAACTAAAATTGAACATCCGTGCGTTTTAAATCTTTACAAACAATTTGAAAAACAAGGTTATAATGTAGATTATATCGGAGTAAGTTCGAACGGCGACCTTGACTTGGAACAATTGGAGGCTGCTATTACACCTGATACAGCACTGGTATCTGTGATGTGGGCAAATAATGAAACCGGTGTTATAAATCCGATTAAAAAGATTTCAGAAATAATAAAATCAAAAAATTCTGAAACAAAATTCTTTGTCGATGCTGTACAGGTAGCAGGCAAAATTCCGATTGACGTGCAAGATGCCGGGATTGACCTTTTGGGAATTTCAGGTCATAAATTCCACGCACCCAAAGGTGTCGGTGCGCTTTATGTAAATTCAAAAACTATGATTACACCGTTAATTGTAGGAGGGCATCAGGAACGTGGCAAGCGTGCCGGCACTGAAAATGTCCCTTATATTGTGGGCATGGCTAAAGCTGCAGAACTTGCAACAGACAGTTTGAAATATGAATTAACCGAAGTTAAACGTTTGCGTGATAAATTAGAAACTAATATTCTTAAAAACATTTATAATGCGAGATTAAATACAAGTGTTTCTAATAGAGTGCCAAATACAACAAATATTGGTTTTGAATATGTTGAAGGTGAATTAATACTTTTGCATATGAGTGATTTGGGTATTTGTGCAAGTTCGGGAAGTGCTTGTACTTCCGGTTCATTAGAACCAAGTCATGTTTTACGAGCAATGAATGTTCCGTTTACGGCAATTCACGGTAGCATAAGATTTTCGCTCAGTCGTTTTACTACAGAAAAAGAAATCGACTATGTTTGCGAAAAAATGCCTGCAATTATTGAAAAAATTACTGCTATCTCACCGTATCAGGATGAACTCGCAGCATTAAAAGCTTTAAAACGTTACTAATTGTAAAAATCGTACGATTTGTATATCAAAAAAAAATATGTTCCGCTTTATTATCTAAAAAGGGATAAATTATGCGCATACAAAAAATTGATAATACGGCATTCGGATATAACAAGAGTTTAAACAGAAAACTCGTCAATAAGCTTGATAACGAAACAAATCCTGATTATATTACAAAAAGTATTCGTAACTTAAATACTTTTTGCAATGACACGGAAAATGCTCTTGATATTTGTGATGACTCTAAGGACGATTCTATTTTATTGTTAAATACGCTTATTCCCGCAAAATTAGCTCTTATAAATTTAATAGATTATAAGTATCCTGAAATGAATTTTATTGAGCATGAAAGAGCTTCTTATGGAACAAAAGCCAGTAAATTAATGATGGATGACCTGTCAGCTCCTATGCCTTGGCAAGCAGTTATGGAAGATGAATTATATAATGCTATAAAGGCAAGTGAACTACCTGAATTAACTCCGGAACAAATGGATACATTAAGGGAAGCTGAAAATAAATCTCTACATTCAAAATATACAAATAATGATAAAACTGAGTCTGTTACCAATAAAACAGAGGCTGTTGCAAATGAAACACCTGAAGTAATCGAACGTTTTGAGCCCAATGAATTTTCACCAAAAGGCTTTGAAAGTTTGGGCGGAATGAAAGATTTAAAAGAAGAGTTGTTTGATAAAATTATATTTCCGGCAACTCATCCTGAAGAAGCAAAACTTGATTTTATAGAATACGGTAAACGAGCTCCAAGAGGTATTATGCTTTACGGGCCTCCGGGATGCGGTAAAACAAGTACCGTTCAAGCTCTTTCTCAAGAAGCTAAATTACCTTTATTTATGTTAAAAATAAGTAAAGCAGGTTCAAAATATATAAATGAAACTTCAAATAATTATCAAAAAGCATTTGATTATGTTGCAGAATGTGCACAAAAAACAGGTGCTCCATGTTTTATTTTGATTGATGAAATCGACGGAATTTCAAAAGGTAGAGATGGGGAAGCTTCCACTGAAGATTTAAAACAAATCAGTACTCTTCTTAACCTTATTGAAACTGCTCGTGATAGAAATATAATTGTACTCGGTGCAACTAACAAATATGATATTATCGATGATGCCGTAAAGCGTCGTTTCGATAGCCAGATTTATGTTGGCATGCCTGATGTCGAAACAAGAGAACAAATATTGAATAAAACTCTTTCTCAATGGCAAAAAGGTATTGCACTTGCAGAATGTTCTGAAGATTTACACGAAGTCGCTACACGTATGGATGGTTTTCCGTCAAGTGCTATCGTAATTTTAGCCGATAAAGCTTCAGCTCGTGCAAGAAAAGACGGCAGACGTCCTATTGCAAAAGAAGATTTCTTTGAAGAAATTAAAAATAATGAAAATCTAAAAATTAAAGCTGATAATTATCAAACTAAATCTGAAAGACCTAAAATAGGTTACCGTAACTAACTATAAAGTATCGGACAAATTATAATTATCTACTTATTACTTAGGCTTAAATATCTGTTTAATAAAAAATATAAACTCCTGAAATGTAGAATAGTATTCGCTCTTAAATAATTCTATTCTAATTTGTAAGGAGTGAATATGAAAAAATTTGCACTAATTTTTGGAATAATGCTATTATTTAATGCCACGACTTACGCAAGTCAATACACACCTGCATTAGCGAAAATCGAAAATGCATTATACGGTTTTCAATATGACAATGAAAATGATGAAAATCGTTTAGACAGAATTGAACAAACCGTTTATGGGAATTTAAACAGCGGGAATATTAACACAAGGCTTACAAAATTAAAAAACGACCTCGCTGCAGAACTTATGGGGCAAGAAATTAGTCCAAAAGAAGATACTTTTGCAGATGAAAGTGATACTTGGATAGAACAAGAACCTGTTGCTGATGCAAATATTCAATATCCGGCTGTTGATGAACTTGAACAAAATGTCTTTAATCAAAAGTATCCGTCAAAGGATATTAAGCAACGTTTATCTTCATTAGAACAAAAAATATTCGGAAAAGTTTTTGAAGATGATTTAGCAAGTCGTGTTGATAGATTAAAAGCAGAAATTAAACCGATGAGTTTTTTGGATAATCAAATAGCACAGTCTGACAATATCTTTTTTGATGATGATATTGTACAACTTGATAAAAGCTATCATTTAGACAGATATGAATCTCCTAACCAATTTGACTATGATGCTTATAATGCAAGAAATAATCGAAGTTTTTTCCCAGCAAAAAAAGCAAATATAACGACCGTTGAAAATTCTGTTCTTCGTCGCTCGTTCCAAAATGATACAATGGAAAACAGACTTGCAAGGCTCGAAAATGCTATGTTTGGCACATCGTTTACAAATGATGATACTGAAACAAGAATGAACCGTGTTTCAAGTGCATATAAAGCACAAAAAAGTGCAACCAAATATGACAGCAACAAATTTTCTCAAAACATGGCAACCGCTATGCAAATCGGAACCATGATTTTGATGGTTCTTGCTTGCATTCTTTAGAATTTAAATAAGTTCTTTAAATCTTCTTTAGCATTTTTAAATTGCTGTTTTGAATCTTGAATACTGTTCTTTAGTGCATCTTTTGTATCCTGAAAATTCTGTTTTGCATCCTGTACGGAATTTTTCAAGTTATCAACAGTGTTTGTAATATCCTGTTTTATATCAATTTCAGAAGTGTCACATACTGAAAGCCATTTGAAAGATTTAACGGATGAAGAACTTTCCAGTCCGCCGTTAAATTCGACTTTAAAATCTTTATAGTTTGTACTTCCGTTAGAAAGACTTGGGATGCTTGCAGTATTTTCTTTTGCAGGGTCAGACGTCATCGCATTAATTAAGTTTCCTGTCAGTGCACCGAATTTTGGGATATAAGAGGTTAATTTTTCAACAGATAAATCTCCAAGTGGTCCAAGTAAAGCAACAACTTTAGCATCAAGACGTCCTAAAATAACTACATTTGCAGTACCGTTCAATAGATTATAGCGTCCGTTTATAAAGTAAGCCATTAACGGTCCTGATGTTTTTATAGATGAGATTTTTGCCCATCCGTTTTCAAAAGTCATATCCCCTGATATAGATTTAAATTCGGTCGTATTTTGAATAAGCGGCAGATTTGTAACTGACGTTACTGCAGCTTTTAAGATTGCATTACCAAGAATATTTTGCGCATATAATAAATTATCAAAGCGTCCTACATTCATAAATTTACCGTTTGAAATATCAAAAGAAACTTTTCCTGTTAAATTTTTCATAATATCAATATCAGTTACACCTTCGGTTGCGATATCTGCATTAAACCCAAGTTTTCCTGACAAAGCGTTTTTAATACCGGCAGCTCCTTCTATGGCTTTTACGGCATCCATATCTGAACCTTGCATAGAAACAGTAATTTTACCGTCATTAATTCCGTAAGAAATATTACCGGAAATTTTTCCGTTGAACGCATCACCCATAAGATTAGTTATATGTAAAATGCTGTAGTTTTTTAAACTGAATTCAGAAGCTAAGTTATCCGCAATAATTCCGCCATATCTAAAATTCTGAATAGTTGCATTACCATTCAATACAGGTCCGTTAAGATTTGCTATTGAGTTCGTTATTGTAATTGCCATATCAGGAATTGTAATTGTTGGAACGTTTATAAGTCCTTTTAAATGTGGATTTGCAGCTGTTCCTGTAATATCAACATCACCACGAAATCCGAGATTTGAGTTTTTAAACCCAGGGATAACAATATTGGCACGTTTGGGCACTGATAATCTTAAAGCTAATTTCTGTTCTGAAGATAGATTATTTACTGCTCCGATTAGTGATATAACAGGATTATTCAAGTTGTCCGCAAATATACCGGTATTTGCAAGTTTAATTGCATCATCGGCAATTCTTAAATCAGAATTAATTATAGTTGTTTTTCCTTTTAAAATATCGGTTTCGATTAAAGATACATAATTAGACGGATTTGCAATCAATTTTAATGCTATATCTTGCACTTTTGTGTTACCGGTAACAGATACAGTTAATGGCAATTTACCAATACCGGAAACAAATGAATGCATTTCAACCGGTATCATTGATTTAATATCATTTGCCAAAATCGCACCATCAGCTTTTAAATCTATTGCTATTTTATCGTTTATATAATTTGTAATTTTGCCTGTAATATCAATTCTGGAATTATTTAAAATCAAGTAAGCTTTTTGTATATTAATATCTTTTTCGCCTATAGTAACGGCTGTTTCAGGAACAGAAACGGTTGCCATTGGATTTACAACTCTTAAATTTGACGTTGTTACATCACCGTTAAAGCTTTTCCCGTCAGTATTTATAACAAGTTTTGCATTCGGCATAGTAACCCGTGTATTTGATGGATTATTTGTTATATCGAGGTTATCTATCGCCAAATCAACAGATGGAATAAGCTTAGAAAGTTTGCCGCTTAATTTTGCATCAAGAGTTAATGTCCCGGAATTAAAACAGTTTTCTTTTAGAATTTGTAATTGACCGGCAGCAGCAATAAGACCTTTTAATAATAACTTGTCTGCAATTATGTGTACATCAGTATTTGAATTTTTTTCGATTGCACCATAAATTTTTAACGGTTGCTTCAAAATTTCCAGTTCAATATTTTTTATATTTAAACGATTATTAAAATCAATATCTGCTGTTATATTATTTAGTGCGACATTATACAAATCATATTTTATATTAGCGGAAGGGATTTTAAAATATCCGTTTGAATTTACGTGTTTTGTATTGGTTTTTAACGTAAAATCCGCATCAATTCCACCTGTTGCAGTAAGTGTTTCAAGGTCATTGTAATTAAATGATTTTGCAAAAGTGTTAATTATACGAAAAATATCGTTAAATTGAGCATTCGAAATAAACTGCATATCGATATTGGGATGTTTGCCGGTCTTAAATTTACCGATTAATGAAGTTTTTTGATTATCAGCTGAATAAACATCCAAATTAAGCTTTAATTTATCATGTTTTGCATTTAAAGCAACCCTGCCAGCCGGAAGTTTTTTTCCGTCAACAAGCATTGTAATATTATCAATATTTGCAAAACCGTAAAACTTTGGTGTTTCCAACGTACCGGATGTGTGTAAATTAGCAACTAAATCAGCAGAGAGTTCTGATTTGTTTAATGCTTTAAATAAATCGATTATGTTGAACTCAATTGGTTGTTGTGCGGTAGCTTCATTTGCCGGTTCAGGATTAAACACTAAATCATTTAAAGATAAATTCGGCATTAAACGATTGACAAATTTGATATCAAAATTAAATTGTTCAAGTTTGTTTAATGTCATTTTGCCTTTTGCAAAAAGTTTTATTTTTTTGTCCAATATAAAATCTGAAATTTTGAAATTTTCACCTTCAATTGAATAATTTGCTCCTGATTGCATATCAATAAAGTTAAATTCATATTCTTTTATTGTTATATTTGGAAGATGATTTGATAATTTTATACCAAGCGGTAACGATTGTATCGTTTCGGCAGACTTATCAGGATCAGTTTGCGGAAGAAATTCTTCTATTAAAAAATGTCCATCCGGTCTAACTTTTAAATCTGCTTTTACATTATCAACAGAAATACTGTCTGCTTCAATTCTGCCGATTAACAGCGGTAACAAAGACAATTTGGCATTGAACTTATCTGCAACCAAAAAAGTTTCTCCTGTCGGGATTGCAAATTCAGCATGCCCAACTCTTATTCCTGCGGTAAGTTTCGGAGTTGTTACAACACCGAGTTTTTCGAGTTGAACTTTGTATCCGGAAGCTTCTTCCAACATTGATGAAATCTGACCGTTATAAGAATTTAATATAGGTGAAAGTATCAATGGTAGTAATAAAAATATTGCATACAAAGAAAATGCAACAGAACCGATAATTATTCCTGTTTTATTTAATTTATTCATATATCCCTCTTTTCACGACAATTCTAGCACAAAAAGATTTATTTTTTCAGCGTTTCAGGATAAAAATTCCATTTTATATCAGGATTTTTTCTAAACCATGTCAGTTGTCTTTTTGCATAACGTCGAGTATTTTGTTTAAGCTTACCAACAGCTTCTTCCAAGGTCAATTGTCCATCCAGATATTCAACAATTTCCTGATAGCCTATTGTGTATAAAATATTATCAATTCTTCCGTGTTTACTTAATAACGACTGCGTTTCTTCGATTAACCCATTTTTTATCATTAAATCTACACGTTTGTTTATTCTTTCATAAAGTTCTTGACGTGGAAAATTTAGTCCTATCCATTCAACATCAAATTCAGGTTGCTTCTTGCACGCCGCAAGAGTTTTTCCTGTTGATTTGACGATTTCAATTGCTCTGATAATTTTTTTTCTGTCATTTTTATCAATATTTTTGGCACCGTCCGCATCCAATTTTTTCAGAATTTCATAAATGTTTTCAGTATTTTTTAACTTTTCTCGCAATTCGTAATCTGGTTTTGCGTTCGGTAAATCATAATTCATTAATAAAATATTTAAATAAAGTCCTGTACCACCGGCTATAATTGGAGTCTTGCCACGCAAAATAATATCATTAATTGCTTTTTTTGCATCATTTACATATAGACCTGCCGAATAATTAACTTCAGGTTCAACAATATCTATCATATAATGAGGAATTCCACAACACTCTTTTTCTGTTGGTTTTGCTGTTCCGATATCAAAGCCTTTATAGACAAGTCTTGAATCAGCTGAAATAATTTCTCCGCCGACTTTTTGTGCAAGTTCAACAGCATATGCGGTTTTTCCGCTTGCCGTAGGTCCAACAACTGCTATAACTTTATTCAAATTCTCTGTCATAGTAAGAAAATATTAACACAACCATGTAAACTAAGAAATAGAAATATACAACCATCATTACAAAATATAAAAACGGATTGATAATTGAAAATGTATTAATAAATGACAATACAAAATTTAAAACTGACATGAAAATAAATAATTTTACAGCTTTCCAAGGTTTTGCAAATATTTTTTTTATAGATTTAAAAAGTGCAAGAAACGGATTTTTTGTTTGATAAACAATTTCAGGTATCCATAACATAAATAAAAATGACATTAATGATGATACGCTTAAAAATAGCAAATTCCAGTTATTAAGTTTAATCAATTGTTCAAATGAAAGTGAATCCAAAAAAGTTTTCATATCACTCGATGAATTTAAAATACTTTTAACAACAGCAGGATCCAAATCTAATTTACCGATAAAATGAATACCTAAATGAAAAACTATTGTTCCGATAACTGCTATTAATATAAATGAAAATAAAATCATTCCAAGAAAAGGCAAAAAATATTGTCCTATCCCTGACGGAATTGTTTTTAAAAGATTAAATGTTGCTTTCGCCCTGTCTGCATCTAAAACAAAAACTTGTTTAGAAAGTTTAACGGCATTTTTCACCATATAAAACCAACCTGCAAAAAAGGCACCGGTCATAAATAAAATTGTAACAAATGACAGCAATGCAAGAGCCAATGAATTTACGGTCATACGTGAAAACCCGATATAAAGGCTTAAAATCCACATGAAAAATATAAGTGGGGTTGCAAGAATTATATTATCATTGGTTGTTTTAACAGTGTCTTTTAAAAGTTTATGCATTGCTATTTTATACCTCGAGTTATTACAAATTTAAACCGCCGTAGTAGTTAATTGTTTCTTTTCTGCTGCTAATTTACGTTTTCTGCGACGCATTAAATCAACAAAGGCTTCCAAACGTGTCAGATAACCGGCTTTTCCGGTTTGTTCATCCATAATGAGCGGTAAAATCGGTATATCACAATTTTCACGCATTGATGGGAAAATATTTTGCGACATAATTTCAGGCATGCAAGTAAACGGACTAATATGAATAATTCCGTCAATACCTCTTTCATTTGCATATGCAACGTCAGAAACACATTCAAGTGCGTCCCCGCCAATATCTCGCATAAGATAAGGTTTTGCCAATCTGTTTGCACGTTGAAGGTGAGTTTCAGCTGTTCTGAATATTTTGGGGATAATTGCATCTTTCAAAAAACTGCTCACTGTAAGACTTTTTCTTACTTGAACCCCCATTTTTCCAAGTTCACGCTCTATGTTTTGATTAGAAAACTGGTCACATACGAGAAAGATTTCTCCGGTAACATCCACATAAAGAACTTCTCTGTTAGGGTCGATTTTAACTTTATCCATTTCAGCGAAAGCAAGTTTTTTTGCTTTTCTTAGTTTGAATTGTGAATCTTCAGCTTCAACAATTTTTAAGGCTCTGTTAAATGCTTTTTCAGCATCACCAACATGAATTTCACGAGCACGCATATACGCAAGTTTTGTTTCTAAATCATCTACAAGAAATACTTTGCGAATAGCTGTAATTATTGAGTTTATGAACATTAAAGGTCTGTTTTTTCCTGTAATTTCTTTAAGGAAACGATACATACCTTCAATTCCGTCATAAAGTTGTAATTCAACATACTGAGCATCATATCCTAAATCATGAAGAGCATTCTGGATACATTTGCCGTACTCTCCTAATCTGCAAATTCCGGGGGATGTAATCATAGCAACGTAATCAGTACCACCTTCAAGAGCTTCAATAAAATTGCCAAGAATTAACTTATAAGGTAAGCAAATCGCTTCAGGAGAATGTTTTGTCCCCAACGAAAGTGTTTTTTTACTTGTGTAAGGCGGGATATAAGGTTCAACATCAACTTTTCTCAAGGCTGCTGACCATGCTACATATATTAAACCCATATGCGGGAATGCTATTTTTTTTCTTCTTTCATTTTTCATATTATTGTTCCGTAAATTTTAAATCTGGGTGTCTTGCTGCTAAAGTTTCATCAACTCGTTTTACCGGTGTTGTATGAGGAGCTGAAATCAACTTTTCGGGATTGTTTTTTGCTTCATTCGCAATTTTAACCATAACTTCAACAAATTCGTCCATTCTTTCTTTTGTTTCGGATTCGGTTGGTTCTATCATAATTGCTTCGTGAACAATTAATGGGAAGTAAACTGTAGGCGGATGAGTGTTTTCATCCATTAAAGCTTTTGCGATATTAAGGGTACTTACTCCATTTTCGTGTTTTTGTTTTTCACCTGACAATACAAATTCGTGCATGCAAGGTTCATCATAAGGCAAATCAAAATATTTTTTCAATTTTTCTTTTAAATAATTTGCATTTAAAACAGCATTTTCAGAGGCATTTTTAAGATTTTTACCCATCATTAATATGTATGCATAAGCTCTGATAAGTACTCCAAAGTTACCGTAAAAACCCTTTACAGCACCGATAGAATGTTTTAAATTATAATTTCTAAAATATTTTTGACCGTCAAATTCCACAACCGGAGTTGGTAAAAATTCTTTCAATTCTTCTACTACACCAACAGGACCTGCCCCCGGACCACCACCGCCGTGAGGTGTTGCAAATGTTTTATGTAAATTTAAGTGGACAACATCAAATCCCATAAGTTTTGGGTTTGTATAGCCCATAATTGCATTAAAATTGGCTCCGTCATAATAAAGCAAAGAGCCGTTTTCGTGCATAAGTTTTGAAATTTCCAATACATTTTCTTCAAAAATACCAAGAGTGTTGGGATTTGTCATCATAATTGCTGCAATATCTTTGTCAAGAACAGCTTTTAATGCTTCGATATCAACCTGTCCTTTTTCATTGGATTTAATTTCTACAATATCAAATCCGCACATATGCGCACTTGCAGGGTTCGTTCCGTGTGCAGAATCAGGAATAATAACTTTTTTACGATTATCACCTTTTACTTCAAAATATTTTTTGATAACCATCATGCCTGTTAATTCACCATGTGCACCTGCCGAAGGTTGTAATGTAATCGCATCCATACCGGTTACGGTTTTCAAAGCTTCTTGAAGGTTATACATTAATTCAAGGGCACCTTGTGCATCTTCGTCATTAGCCAAAGGGTGAAGATTATTAAACCCTTCCAAACTTGCCAATAACTCATTTACTTTTGGGTTATATTTCATTGTACAAGAACCAAGCGGATAAAATCCTTTTTCTATACAGAAATTTTTGTCAGAAAGTTCTTTATAATGGCGCATAACTTCAAGTTCACCGATTTGTGGCAATCCTATTTCTGTATCCCTTACAAAATTATTATCCAAAAATGAAAGGTTAATTTTTTCATCTGTTAAATTTATCCCATCATTTCCGTTTGATTTTTCAAAAATTGTTTTCATTTAGATTATCCCCTGTCTTGCAAGTTCTTTTTTTATTCTATCTAAGCCCGATTGAATTATTCTTGATATTCTTGACTGTGATATATTAAACTCTTCCGAAAGCTCTCTTAATTTTTTATCTTTAAAAAATTTATTCTCAATAAGTTCTCTTTCACGTGTCGGAAGTCTTTTTAATGCTTCCATAATTTCCGATTTTAATTCGGAAAATTCAATAGTTTCTTCGGGATTACGCTCTTCTGATTTTATTTGAGTTGAGACTTCCGCATCTTGCATTTCATCAATTGAGAGAATTGTTTTATAAACTTCTTCACGCAAATTGTTGTCGTATTCTTCTTCTGTTTGTTTTTTGTTTTTGAGTGAATACCACTTGTAACGGCGTCTGACTTCGTTTCTAATCGCCCATTTTATCGCAGTTGTTAAATATGTTTGGTTAAATTTTTCAGGACTGTCATTTTTGAATAACATATAAAGTGTGTGTGTTCCAATATTTACAAGTTCCGGCAAATCAATAAGCCCAGCAGTTGAAAACTTTTGAAACTCCACCTTTGCTATCATTTCAATTAAATCTTTATAATCCCTTAAATTTATTTTTTGCTCTGACGGCATGAAACAATCCCTACAATTTACAATAATATAATATCAAAAAAAATTATAGCGGACAAGACGATGTAATTTCTCTTAACATAATTTATACTTTACCCGTAAGGAGGACACTATGAGAGCGTTATTCTGTACTGATGGTTCAAAAATAAGTTATGATGCATTAAGAAATTTTGCATATTGGGCAAATGAGAACACTATTGTTGATGTAATATGTGTAATTGATTGGAGCTTTTTACCTGACAATACAATTATTGAAGATATCGGATTTGTAACAAACTGTAGAAATGTTGCAGATAGTATACTTGATTATTCAGAAAAATTAATAACAGAACAAGGATTAACATTTGGGTGTAATATCAAACTTTGCGGTGCTGCCGTTGAAAGTATTTTAGAACAGCTCGATAACGAGATTTACGATGTAATTATTATGGGTTCACATGGTAAAAAAGGACTGCAAATGTGGCTTGGCTCTGTGTCAGGAGAAGTTCTTTCCGTAACAAAAATTCCGGCATTTATTTCAAAAATACACAATGATGGGAAAAAAGTACTTTTTACAACTGACGGAAGTGCAACTTCTTATACAGCAATAAGAAAAGTCCTTACTCAATTAAATTTAAACGATAAAGAAATTTATACGTGTATAGTCGTAGAAAATCCAAATCTGCTGTTTTTGGAAGGTACACTTGACACAAACTGGCTACTAACTATAGAAAACCAACAAAATGATTATGCTGAACATGCACTTAATAAATTGAGTGATTTGTTGCACGAAAATAATTTTAAAATTACCGAAAGGAAAATTTTATCAGGAATACCTGCACAATGTATTCTTGAATTTGCGAAAGAAAAAATGATTGACTTGATTATTATGGGCTCCAAAAATAAAACAAAAATGCAAAGATTTTTACTTAATTCTGTGAGCAAGCGTGTTATAGAAGGTACAAAAAGTGACGTAATGATTATTAAAATAAATGAATAGCAATTGCAATTAATTTATGCTTGTTCTTAAATAAGGTTATGGACATTGTTTCTTCGACGATAAAATCATTGGAACTGGATAAAGTTTTTGAGCAACTTGCGAACTTTGCAAAAACAAAACAAAGTCGTGAGCTTTGTTTGAATGCAAAAGTTTTTTGGGCAGTTGATATTATAAAAAAACAATTAGAGTTTACTAAAGAGGCAAAACATATTTTAGATAATGCTCTGGAACTTCCTATTGATTTTGTTGCTGATATCGATAAAATATCCAAAAATTTATCAGTTAGCTATTTAAGCGAAGATGAACTTAATGATATTGCTAAAACTCTTCGCACTTCAAGACTTGTTAAAAAATTTTTAACGGAAAACACTTCTCAAGATACAGCCCTTTTTAATATGTCACGAGATTTGGTTGTTGAACGTGAGTTGGAAGATAAAATTTTCTCAACTTTTGATGATAATTTAAATATAAAGCACGATGCTACTGCGGAGTTAAAAGGACTTTTTGCAACACTTAGAGAAACAGAAAAAAATCTCCGTTCAAAAGTCAATGAACTTATGTCCTCAACCGATTTTTCGAAGCATTTACAGGAAAATATTTATACAACACGAGAAGATAGAATTGTTTTTCAGGTAATGGCATCATCAAAAAGTAAGGTTCCCGGGATTGTTCATGATGTTTCAGCTTCAAGTAAAACTTTTTACATAGAACCGCAACAAATAGTTCCGTTGAATAACAAAATTCGTGAAACCAAGTCAAAAATTCATGCTGAATTTATTAGAATTCTTGCTGAGTTAACAGGCATGGTCAAAGAACATATTCAAGGAATTAAAAAAACAGAAAAAATTCTTGCAGAAATTGACTTTCATTTTGCAAAAGCTCGTTATGCGGTAAAAATTAAAGCAATTGAACCGGAAATTACCACTTCAGTTTTTGTTGAAGTTGAAAATATGAAACACCCGCTTTTAATTGGTACTGTTGAAAATGTTGTTACAAATAACTTTGAAATTGGTAAGGATTACAAATCCGTAATAATAACAGGTTCAAACACCGGTGGCAAAACGGTTACATTAAAAACTATCGGACTTTTTATATTAATGACAAAAGCCGGATTGTTTTTGCCATGCACAATGGCTAAAATTTATCCGTTTAAAAACATTTTTGCAGATATAGGTGATACTCAAAGCATTGAACAAAGCCTTTCAACCTTCTCTTCACACATGACAAAAATTATAGAAATTGTAAATAAAGCTGATAGTGAAACTTTTGTATTACTGGATGAAATATGTGCAGGAACTGACCCGCTTGAAGGTGCTGTTCTGGCACAGGTAATATTGGAAAATCTTGCTTTAAGCGGAGTTTACTCAACCGTTACAACTCATTACGGAGAATTAAAATCACTGGAATATACAAATCCTTATTTTAAAAATGCCTCTGTTGAATTTGATACGGAGTCATTGAAACCAACTTATAAATTATTATTGGGTATTCCCGGTTTGAGCAATGCAATTGCGATATCTTCAAATTTGGGATTAAAACCTGAAATTGTAGAAAGAGCTAAAAATATTTTAACCTCTCAAAAAGACCCATCTATTTTGGTGGTTGAAAAATTGCAGGAAACTCAACAAAAATTGTCTAAAAATCTTGAAGAAGCTGAAGAATTGAAAGAAACTTCCTTAAATGTCAAAAAAGAATATGAAGAAAATCTTTCAAATATCAAAAAAGACAAAAAGAAAACTCTTAAGAATATAAAAGAAAAATTCGATTATGAATTAATGGATGCCAAAGGTGAAATCAAAGCTATTTTGGATGAACTCAGGCGTGATAAATCGGAAAAAATTGCTCGTCGTGCATACTCAAGGCTTGCAAAACTTGAGCAGGGATTTCGAGGAAAACTTGATGAACATACTGATAAACAAAAATACCTTGAAATTGACTGGTCTAAAGTTCAAATTAATGACAAAATAATGCTAAAAGAGCTTCATCAATCCGTTACCGCACTTTCATTACCGGACAAAAATAATTATGTGTTTGTTCAAATGGGAAATATAAAAACCAAGATTAAAATTGACAAACTGGCAGTGATTGACGAGAATTACAAAGAACCTCCTAAAATCTATACACCTAGTAGTTTTGAAAAATTTGAATATAAACGCTTGAATATGTCAAACACATTAGATTTAAGAGGTTACAAAGTCGAAGATGCGCTTGACAGTTTGGAACTTTATCTGGACAAAGCCAGTTTGGCAAACCTTTCACCGGTAACAATAATTCATGGGCACGGCACAGGCGCATTAAAATCAGCAGTTAGGGATTTTCTTTCCACATCGCCCTATGTTGCAAAATTCCGCCCAGGAGAAGATACCGAAGGCGGTGACGGTGTAAGTATAATTGATATTAATTAACAGGAGAGCATATTATGGATATTTTAGAATTAAGAAAACAAAACGAACTTGTAAATGTATTTTGCAGCCTTGCAGAAATACCTTCACCATCATTAGGTGAAGAAAATGTGATTAATTGGATTGTTGATTATTGCAAAGACAACAATCTTTATTGTGAATTAGATAATTATAAAAATGTTTATATAAAAGTTAATGCTACAGATAATACTAAACAACCGATACTTCTTTCTGCGCATATGGACGTAATCGGTGATAATTCACCGGTAAAACTTTACCTAGATAATGATTTAATAAAAGCAGAGGGCAGAACTCTTGGCGGTGATGACAAAGCCGGAGTTGCGAATGCATTATATTTTGCAACCCAACTTGCAAAATCAGATTTAAAGCACGGCGGACTGGAAATAATGTTCACTCGTGATGAAGAATCCGGTATGACCGGTATTAGAAATGTGGATTTTTCAAAAATTCAATCGAAATATGTTGTTGTTCTTGATAGTGATACTCTGGGTCAACTTTTAACATCAGGCGCAAGTTATATACAAGTAAAAATCCAAGTTAATTCATACAAAGGCGGACATTCCGGTATTGACATTGCTGATAACAACAGAGAAAATGCAGCTAAACTCATTGCTGATATAGTTTCCGAAATACCGCAAGGTGTATTTTATTCAGAAAATGGTCAGGTTGTGACTTCTTGCAACATCGGTGGTATTTTATCAGGCGATTTAAAAGTTACCAATATAATTAATACTTACGGAGAAGCGACATATTCCATTAGAAGTTCAAATAGAGCTAAAGAAGAAGAGCTTAAAGAATTTATGCAACATGTTATTGATAAATTCAATAATGAATATGAAGGTATAGCAAAAGCCGAAATAACTTTCCATGAACATATGCCGGCTTTTGAAAAAGTTGAAGATGATTATATTCCTATTCTTTTTGAAACTGTTGCAAAAAAACTTGGAATAACACCTGAAATTTCGTCATTTCACGCAGGTGCCGAAACACATATTTATGCAAATGAAAAAAATGCAAGTGGTGAAAAATTTGCTCCATATCTTGCCGGATTAGCAACTGTGTGTAATATGCACTCAAAAGAAGAATATCTTGAATACAAAACAATGATTGAAGGACAAACACTTTTGCAATCATTGTTTGAAGCATATAACGGGTAAGCTTATTGCTTAAGGAAAGTGTGCTATTAATGAATGATAGATTAAAAGAAAGTTTAAAATTACTTCCGTCTTTGCCTGGGTGTTATCTTTACTACAACAAAGATAACGAAATTATATATGTTGGTAAAGCCAAAATTTTAAAACGACGAGTAAAAAGTTATTTTAATAAAAAACACGATAGTGTAAAAGTTCAGGTACTTGTTTCGCAAATAGACCGTCTTGAATACATAATAACAAATACTGAAGTAGAGGCACTAATTCTTGAAAGTCATTTGATTAAAAAGCACAAACCACGCTATAATGTGCTACTAAAAGATGACAAAAAATATCCGTATTTTTTGATAACTGATGAAGATTTTCCACGAATATCAATTATTCGCAAAAAAAATCTTAACCCTGATAAAGGACGATATTACGGTCCCTATACTGATATTCGAGCAATGCATGCAACACTCGACTTTTTAAAGAAAATCTTTCCGCTTAAGCAATGCAAGACCCCGAAATTTAAAGACAGACCTTGTTTATATTACCAAATAGGCAGATGTCTTGCACCTTGCCAGAATAAAGTTACCAGTGAAGAATATAAAGCAGTTGTTAATCAAGCAGAACTTTTTTTGTCAGGCAAACAATCTGAATTATTGAAACAACTTATGGAACAAATTCAAAAATATTCAGACAGTCTTCAATTTGAAAAAGCTGCAAGACTTCGTGACAGCTATCTTGACCTAAAGAAAACTCTTGAAAAACAAAAAGTAGTTTATGAAAACACAAAACTAAACGAAGATATAATTTCATTGGTAGCAGAAGACGGAATTTTTGCAATCGTAATTCTTATGGTTAGAGAAGGTAGATTAATTGATAAAAAAGATTTCACCTATAATGTTGAAGATGAAGACCGTACGGAATTTTTTGCAACATTTTTCAAAGAATATTACAGTACGCTTACCCTTGGTTATCCTGATAAAATTATCTCAAATGAACTGGAAGCTGTTGGGGACAAAGCACTTTACGAAGAATGGCTTGAAATACTTGCGCAGAAAAAGGTTAAAATAAGTTATGGCAAATCAGCTCAAGGCAAAGAACTACAAATGCTTGCAGATAAAAATGCAAATGTTGTGTTGCAGAATGCAAAAATCACACAAATGGCTAAAATTCGTGATGACTTTAATCAAATAGGTTCTTATCTAGCTGAAAAATTAAAACTGAAAAATTTCCCGCACAGAATGGAATGTTATGATATATCGCATATTCAAGGCACAAATACAGTTGCTTCTATGGTAACATTTATCGACGGAGTTAAGAAAAAATCCGAGTACCGGAAATTTAAAATAAATTCAACCGAAGGAAAACCTGATGACTTTTTATCAATGAAAGAAGTGCTTACCCGAAGATTATCTCGCTTAGGCGAAAAAAAATGGGAAAAACCCGACTTAATTATTATTGACGGAGGTAAAGGACAATTATCAAGTGTTATGGAAATAATTGAAGAACTTGGAATAACGGGAATTGATGTTGTTAGTTTAGCAAAACGTAATGAAGAAGTTTTTTTACCGAAACAATCAAAACCGGTTATTTTACCTCGCAATTCAAGTGCACTATTTTTATTCCAAAGAATAAGGGATGAAGCGCACAGATTTGCAATAACATATCACAGGTCACTGCGTAGCAAAGCAATGAAAAATCAATAACTTATTCAGGATCTTTAGCTTTACCGATTTGTTTTTCAGCACGGCGGTAAGCATCTTTTAATTCTTCTTTATTTGAACCTCTGTCAAACCATCTTATAACATATCTTTCTTCCGGTCCTAATCCGCCTGAAACTTTTTCATTCGTAAGTAAATTAAATGATGCCTCTGACATTCCGATAGTAACTATTACCTGAGGAGTTTTAACAGTTCTTGGGTCTGATACTTGTATTTTTAAATTGTTATACCTATAGGCTTTGACACTACCGACATTATGCGCATCAGATTGAATTTCTACCAAAAAATCTCTTAATTCTCTTGATAATTCATTTAATGTTTTTGTCATAATCATTACCTAATTATTTAAACTGTGTATCGGGGCAGGAATTCTACCGCCACGACACACGAAACCACTGGAAGCGAGTTTACTTACGGGCATTATCGGAGCTTCACCGAGAAGTCCGCCATATACAACTTTATCACCGACAGATTTACCCGAAACGGGTATAACTCTTACGGCAGTTGTTTTTTTATTAATCATACCGATTGCCATTTCATCAGCAATCATACCGGCAATTGTTTCAGCAGGAGTATCTCCGGCAATGGCTATCATATCAAGTCCGACCGAGCAAACTGAAGTCATTGCTTCAAGTTTGTCAAACGTCAAACAACCTTTTGTTGCAGCATCAATCATTCCTGCATCTTCAGAAACAGGAATAAAAGCACCGGAAAGCCCGCCTACGTGAGAACTTGCCATAATACCACCCTTTTTGACCGCATCATTGAGCATAGCAAGCGCAGCAGTTGTTCCATGAGCACCGGCGTGTTCAAGACCCATAGCCTGAAAAATTCCCGCAACACTGTCACCTTCGGCAGGTGTAGGTGCAAGTGATAAATCAATAACACCAAACGGGATTTCAAGACGTTTTGCAAGTTTTCGTCCTACAAGTTCACCAGTTGTTGTAATCTTATAAGCAATTTGTTTAATTTTATTTGCAATTTCTGTCAAATCTGCATCTTTGGGCATTGCTTCAATTGCGGCTCTAACAACTCCGGGACCGGAAACACCGACATTTAATGCACACTCCGGCTCTCCATATCCGCAAAAAGCACCAGCCATAAACGGATTATCGTTAGCTGCATTACAAAAACATACGAGTTTTGCTGCTCCGATACCATCTCTATCTTTAGTTAATTCTGCAGCTTTTTTTACAGTTTGTGCCATTTTCAAAACGGCATCCATATTAATTCCCGCTTTAGAAGATGCAAGATTGATTGAAGAACAAATCCGTTCTGTCGATGCAAGAGCTTCAGGAATAGCTTCCATAAGCAGTTCATCGCCTTTTGTAAAACCTTTTTCCACCATTGCTGAAAATCCGCCAATAAAATTCACCCCAACATCTTGAGCAGCTTTATCAAGAGTTTTTGCGATTTTAACATAATCAGGATTTTTGCAAGATTCACCAACAATAGAAATTGGAGTTACTGCAATTCTTTTATTTATAATAGGTATTGAATAATCATTTTCTAAATCATTTGCATATTCAACAAGATTTTTGGCATATTTTACGATTTTGTTATAAATTTTTTCACAAACAATATCAATATCTTCTGCCGCACAGTCACGCAAACTTATTGCTAGTGTCACAGTTCTTATATCAAGATTGTGAAGTTTAATCATATTTATAGTTTCAAGTATCAAATTTTTATCTATCATAATCCAAATGCTTTCGATATATCCCAACGTTTCACAGTAAGTTTTAATTCTACACGACGGCTTTTTGCATAATCTTCTTTGCCATTTGTTATAATAGGTTCGTTAAAACTTTTTCCTTCAACTACCATAATTTTACGGAGTTTTTCACTGTAATTTTTATCATACTTAGTTTTAAAAATGTATTCCGCCACAGAATTAGCACGCTTTAAACTAAGTTCCATATTTTTTGCGAACTGCTCATCTTTTGAAGAAAACCCAGAAAAAGATTGAGAATCTGTATGTCCTTGAATAACTATATTTTCAATCCCGTCAATTAATTCTTTTTTTGAAAAAATTGTGTTTACATAAATAGGAACCAATTTGTCCAAGTAAACTTTACCTTTCGATGAAAGATTCCAACTATTAACTTCAAAAAGTTCCAAATCAGAAATTTTAATATCTCCGGTCATTTTATCAACTTGAGCATCAATATCTGCAGCTTTTAATTTTTCTATCAATTCTTGAGATGCTTTCATTTGTTCTTGTTTTTGGTGGACGGAGTTTTGCGAAAAACCAGTCATAGCAAGTACAAACAATGTCATGAAGATAATAGCCAAACCTAACAAAAGGTCGGACATCGTTGTCCAGAAAATATTGTTATCACTGCCTAAATCACTTTTAGTATGTTTTGCACCTATTGACATCTTTCACCTGCTAAAATAAATCATCCACAGCATCGCCACCGGATTTTACATTTTCTTTCAATTGCTTATTCATTTGGTTTATACCGAAAATAAGATTTTCAAGATATGGAACCAAATTGCTTGCAATACCTGCATTCAAAGCTACTTTGAAATTATTCGGCATTCCGGCAACAAGATTTGATACCGAATTATTTTGAATTTTTGTTTCTCTCAAAAGTTCAAACAAGAATTTTTCAGAAGAAACATTATCAAACAATTTGCCCATAACTTCTTCGATTTTTGCAGAAGGAGTTTTGCACAAAATACTATAAAGTATTTTTTCTGTAGTCAAAAATATCAAAGATGCACCAACCGCAAATACAGAAACCAATGCCGCAACCTGCATGCTGTTCATCAAACCCGCAACTGATGCAATAGTTCTTTCTTGCGTAGAAAAGTCGATTTTACCAAACGCAATTGCAATATTCAAGAATGTAAACAACGGACCGCAACCTGTAAGAATTGTCGGAATTGTTTGAATAAATCTTGCATTAAATTTTGAATTTACTAATGTATCTTCATTAAAAAAGTATAACGGGTCAACTGTTGTTTGAATATTTTGCACCGTTGTAGAAACATCTTGATACGTATAATCATCATCTTGACCTTTTAACGCAACGGATTCCGAGAAAACAAGAGTGTTTTTAAATTCCAGCCAACTTGATGATACATACGGATTTGAAGTCATCCACTCATCAATTTCTTTGAACCTAAAGTTCAAATCACTTTTATTAAAGTTGGTTATAAAAGCATAAAATATTTTAAGATTTTTATTAACAAAAATGTATTTTCTAATACAAAAAATTAACGACGAAATGAAAGTTGCGAGAACAATCAAAATCGGAATATCAGTAAAAATATGTGCCAGACTCATAACATCTCCTTTACCAAGGATTATAGCACATGACTTCAATTCATGCAAATTATGAATAAAATTACCATATTTTACTATTTCGGCTAATACCTTTCGGGGATTATTTCACCGGAAAAGTTATTTAAAATTCAAATATAACAGGAGAAGTATTATGATTATGGGAAACAGTTGCAACAAATACAACAGACTGGAAATGAAAAATGTTGACAAAAATGTTGTAAATTGGTTGGAAGATATTATTGAAGAAAATAACAGTCGTATTGAACGTAAAGAATGGAAAAGTAAATATAACAGCTACGTTGTATATGATTATGAACCGTTTTGCACTGACGGATTTGAAATAAATCTTATCATAACCTCATATGATGTTGCTTATTTAAATTTTATAAAATATTTGTATGATGAAAAAATGAATACAATTGAATATCTCAACAGTTGTATTAATGTGTAATTTCGTAATATCTATTCAGATTTTGTAAATTATTTGTCAATATTAAAATAATTCATTATAATAAATATAAATGAATGATATAGATTTAACACGACTTAAAGAATTAAAAGAAAAAGTCCATTCAAAGCTTGAAGAAACTGAACTTTTTCGCTATAAAGGTACCGTATCCAAACTTTTGGGGTTGACCGTTGAAGTTAAACTTCCGGGACTTAAAATTGGTGATTTGTGTTATATTGAAACAAATGACGGTCAACAAAAACCTGCTGAAGTAGTGGCTTTTAAAGGTGAAATGGCTCAATTGCTTTTGCTTTTAGACGGTATTGGTATTGGACAGGGAAGTCTTGTAACATCATCAGGCAGACCTATCATAATCCCTGTTGGTGATTTTTTATTGGGAAGATTAATTGACCCGATGGGACAACCGCTTGACGGTAAACCGCTTGATACAACAGGTGCTCAATGGCGTTCTATTGAAGGACCTCCACCAGGACCTTTTGAAAGACCTATTATTACAGAAATGTTTTCAACAGGTGTCAGAGCAATAGATTCTTGTATGACAATGGGTTGCGGACAGCGTTTGGGGCTTTTTGCGGGATCCGGTGTGGGTAAAAGTACTTTGCTGGGTATGATTGCAAGAAATTCTGATGCAGATGTAAACGTAATGGCATTAATCGGTGAACGTGGAAGAGAAGTTAAAGAATTTGTTGAAGATTCACTTGGCGAAGAAGGTATGAAAAAATCCGTACTGGTTTGTTCTACAGGGGACAAACCTCCTCTAATCAGACAAAAAGCTCTGCTTGCCGCAACAGCTGTTTGTGAATATTTTAGAGATCAAGGGAAAAAAGTGTTCTTGATGACAGATACAGTAACAAGATGCGCAATGGCAGGCCGTGAAGTTGGTCTTGCTACCGGCGAACCTCCAACAATGAAAGGTTATCCGCCGTCGATTTTTTCATGGCTTCAAAAAGTTCTTGAACGCGCCGGTAATAGTCCCAAAGGTTCAATTACCGCACTTTATACGGTTTTAATGGAAGGTGACGATATTTCTGATCCGATTGTTGATACTGTTCGTGGTATTGTTGACGGTCACATTTTCTTGTCCAGAAAAGTTGCTGAAATGAACCATTATCCTGCAATAGATGTTTTAGGAAGTATCTCAAGGCTTATGTCCGCAATCGCAACCCCCGAACATAAAGAAGCTGCCGGTAAAATGCGTAAAATTATGGCTATGTATAGAGAAAATAAAGATTTGATTGATGTCGGTATGTATCAACCCGGTTCAAACCCAAAACTTGATATCGCTATAGAAATGATGCCACAAGTTAATGCGTTTTTGCAACAGCGGACATCAGACAGCGTAAGCATGGATAACACGATTAATACTCTCGTCGAAATGATGAGAGGTGTTGATATTTAAAATACCTTCATTACCTTGATAAAACTGGCAAGATGTGGTAGAATTGGTGTATGAGGATACTGGTGAACACGGGTGAATATGGATTTGATAAGGTTAAAAGCCTTGATATGACCGTGTTATGTCGATTTAGGGGGGGGTAAACCCGCTTGTAGTCTGGGTTTTAGACTATTTTCTCCTCTATTTTCGCCTCATTTATTGTTTTTTGACACCGGATAAATACGGTGGTTTTTTGCTATGCGATTGCGGATCATGCTTGTCCGCAATGACGATAATAATAATGAAATAGAACAAGAAAAGGTAAAAAAAACATGCTAGAAATAAATTCAGAATAAGAAATAATCC